>CAZISF010000045.1:0-22738 GCA_964541915.1 uncultured Caulobacter sp. | reverse complement strand
CCGTCTGGGGATCCGACGTCTACGTCGAGGCCCGAACCGTCGACGTGCACATCGGTCGGCTGCGCAAGGCGCTCAACGGCAAGGCGGACGCCGACCCGATCCGCACCGTGCGCTCGGCGGGCTATTCGCTGGATCTGGACGGCTAAATCCAGAAACAGGCTCCGCTGATCCTCGCGAAAGTGAGCGTGAGGGGAGATTCCTGGGGGAGCCTTGACCCGAACCGACAGCCGCGCATAACCCGCCCATGAACATTCTCCTCATCTGATCGGGCGGGCGCGAACATGCGCTGGCGTGGAAGATCAAACAGTCGCCGCTGCTGACGCGGCTCGTCGCGGCGCCGGGCAATCCCGGCATCGCCGGCCTGTGCGAGACGCGACCGCTGAAGGTCACGGATGTCGACGGGCTCGTGGCCCTGGCGCAGGAGATGGCCGCCGATCTGGTGGTCGTGGGCCCCGAATCCGCTCTGGAGGTTGGTCTCGCCGACCGCCTGAACGCCCTCGGCATCCCCTGTTTCGGCCCGACGGCCTCGGCGGCGCGACTGGAGACCTCCAAGGCCTTCAGCAAGGACTTCCTTGCGCGTCACAACATGCCCACCGCGGCGTACGGGGTGTTCGAGACGACGGACGCCGCCGCCGCCTTCCTTGACCGCCAAACCGCACCCTTCGTGATCAAGGCCGACGGTCTGGCCGCCGGCAAGGGCGTGGTCATCGCCGAAACCCGCGCGGACGCCGACGCCGCCGTGGCCGACATGCTGGGCGGTCGTTTCGGACAGGCCGGCGCCAGGGTGGTCATCGAGGAGTTCATGCCGGGGGAAGAGGCGTCCTTCTTCGCCCTGTGCGACGGCGAGACGGCCATCCCGTTTGGCTTTGCCCAGGACCACAAGCGCGCCTATGACGGCGACATGGGTCCCAACACCGGCGGGATGGGCACCTATTCCCCGGCGCCCGTTCTGACCGAGACCCTGGCGAAGCAGGCCTTCGACGCGTGCGTGCTGCCGGCGGTGAAGGGCATGGCGGCAGAGGGCAATCCCTATCGCGGCGTGCTGTACGCGGGCCTGATGCTGACCCCGACGGGGCCCAGACTGGTCGAGTTCAATGCCCGGTTCGGCGATCCGGAATGTCAGGTGCTGATGCTGCGGCTGGAGAGCGACCTCGTTCCCTACCTGCTGGCCGCCGCCACGGGGACATTGGCCGATCAGAATGCCCCGGTCTGGAAGGCCGACGCGGCGATCTGCGTCGTGCTGGCCGCGGACGGCTATCCTGAAAGCCCGGTCAGCGGGGCCGTCATTCGCGGCGCCGACTCCGATTTCGCCGGTGAGTCGGTGGTGTTCCACGCCGGCACCGTCCGCGACCCGGACGGGACCCTGCGTTCGGCCGGAGGCCGGGTGCTGAACGTCTGCGCCATGGGGCCGTCACTGCAGGACGCGCGGGACAAGGCCTATGCGGCGGTCCAGGCGATAGACTTTCCTGGCGGGTTCTACCGGTCGGACATTGCGTGGCGGGCGCTCGAAAGAACCCTGTTATCTTAACGCATGACTAGAACATGACGGCGAATCTCAGCTTATAAGGGTATAATTCAGATCCGTGTACGTCGGGGGACGTCATGCCCTTCCATCTCGCCCAGTTCGTCCGATGCCTGTTGCGCCGGGAACATGCCTTCACGAACAGCAAGTCCAGACGCGGGTTCATGACCTGTCAGAAGTGTGGATATCGACGACGGTGGCGCTGACCCCAAGGCATCCTTGCGCCCACGGAGCCAACCCCTAAACTCACGCTCAAACAAGCGTACGAAACGGGGAAACGCCCATGGCTGATGCCGCCGCCGCGCCTACAGCGCAGGACCTGAACTCCGGCACAAAGCCGGTCGACCCGCGCCACGCCATCGACGAGGTCAAGCTTGCCGCCTGGTTGGCCGCCAATGTCGAGGGCTACGCAGGTCCGCTGGAAGTGCGCCAGTTCAAGGGCGGCCAGTCCAATCCGACCTATCAGCTGGTCACACCGGGCAGGAAATACGTCCTGCGCCGCAAACCACCCGGCAAGCTGTTGCCGTCGGCCCACGCCGTTGACCGCGAGTTCAAGGTCATCTCCGCGCTGGGAACAACCGGATTCCCGGTGGCCCACGCCTATGCCCTGTGTACCGATGACGATGTCATCGGCACGATGTTCTATGTGATGGACAATGTTGAGGGTCGGATCCTCTGGGACCTGACCCTGCCCGACTACGCGCCGGCCGAACGCAACGCCATCTACAAGGCCAAGATCGGCACCCTGGCGGCGCTTCACAACACCGACTACGAGGCCATCGGCCTTGGCGACTACGGCCGCCCCGGCAACTATTTCAGCCGCCAGATCGACCGCTGGATGAAGCAGTACAAGGCCTCCGAGACGCAGGTCATTCCCTCTATGAACCGGTTGATGGAGTTCCTGCCGACCTCCGCGCCGGAGGACGACAAGACCTCGATCGTCCACGGCGACTATCGCCTCGACAACATGGTGCTGCACCCGACCGAGCCGCGCGTCGTCGCCGTGCTGGACTGGGAGCTGTCGACGCTCGGCAACCCGTTGGCCGACTTTTCCTATCTGCTGATGCACTGGGTGATGCCCGGCGCCGAACGCGCTTCGCTGTCCGGGATCGAGGACCTCAAGGCCTGGGGCATCCCGACCATCGAGGAGGTCGTCGAACAGTACTGCGCCGCGACAGGTCGCAGCGGCGTGCCGAACCTCGACTGGTACTTCGCCTACAACCTGTTCCGCCTGGCCGGCATCTGCCAGGGCATCGTCGGCCGCGTGCGCGACGGCACCGCCGCGAGCGCCCATGCCCAGACGATGGAGGCGCGGGTCCCCGCCCTCGCCGACGCAGCGCTGGCCTTCGCCATCAAGGCCGGCGCCTGATGGCCGGGGTCGGCGGGCGGATCTTCGCCGGAGCGATTCTGGCCGCGATCGCGGTCGGCGCGGGCCTCGGTCTGGCGCAGGCGCGCAGCACGCCGCCAGCGCCGCCGTTGACCTACGTCCAGGCCGGCCGACTGCTGGCCGATCCGGCCACCGGCAAGGTCGAGGCCCAGCGCACCCTGGTCATCCAGGACGGCAAGGTGCTGCGCGTCGAGGACGGCTACACCACGGCCGAAGGCGCGAAGGTCATCGATCTGCACGACAGCTTCGTCCTGCCGGGCCTGATCGACAGCCACGTCCACCTGACCAGCGAACAAGGCCCGAATTCCCAGCTCGAGGACTACACCAAGACAAAGTCCGACCTCGCGCTGGACGGCGCCTGGAACGGCCTCAAGACGCTGAAAGCCGGGTTCACAACGGTCGCGGATCTGGGTGCGCCGAACGAGTCGATCTTCGCCCTGCGCGCCGCGATCCGCTCCGGCCGTATCCCCGGACCGCGGATCATCGCCGCTGGCTCGCCGATCTCTGTCCATGGCGGCCACGGCGATCCGACCAACGGCATGCCGGAAGAACTGGTGCATGTGTTCCGGCCGACCTCAGTCTGTTCCGGGGCCGACGACTGCCGCCGCGCGGTGCGCGAACAGGTCCGGGCCGGAGCCGACATCATCAAGATCACAGCCACCGGCGGGGTGCTGTCCAACACGGCCGCCGGCCTCGGCCAGCAGTTCTCCGACGAGGAGCTGCAGGCCATCGTCGAGACGGCCCATTCAATGGGCCGCAAGGTCACCGCCCACGCCCACGGCGCCGACGGGATCAACTCCTTCCTGCGAGCGGGCGGCGACTCGATCGAGCACGGCACCTATCTCGACGCGGAGTCGATCAAACTGTTCAAGACAAGCGGCGCTTGGCTGGTCCCGACGCTGATGGCCGGCGATTTCGTCGCCCGAGAGGCGGCAAAGCCCAACACCTTCCTGACCCCGGCCCAGCGCGACAAGGCGCTGCTGGCCGGGCCGCGCATGCTGGACATGGCAAGGCGGGCGCACGAGGGCGGCGTGAAGATCGCCTTCGGCACCGACACCGGCGTTTCGGCCCACGGCGACAACGCCGGCGAGTTCGCGCTGCTGGTCAAGGCGGGCCTGACCCCGCTTGAGGCGATCCGGGCGGCGACCATCTGGGCCGCCGAGCACCTGGGCCTTCTGGACCAGATCGGCTCGCTGCTGCCGGGCAAACAGGCCGACCTGATCGCCGTTCGCGGCGATCCGCTGACCGACGTGACCGTCCTGACGAAGGCGTCCTTCGTGATGAAGGGCGGGGTCGTCTACAAGGCGGACTGAAGCAGGGCGCGAACCGCCCCCTCGTCCTCGAAGCGCGCCCGCACCGGCCAGACCGCGGCGCGGTCGCGCCAGGCCGGCGGCAGGCGGACCCAGTCCTTCTCGGTGGTGACCAGACCTGCCCCATAACGGGCGGCGACCTCGTCCAGCAGGCCCAGGTCGGCATCGCTGTAGGGGTGGTGGTCGGGGAAGCGGACGAAGTCCTTCAGGTCGCAGCCGGCTGCTTCCAGCGCGCGCTCGACCTTCCACGGCTTGCCGATGCCGGCGAAGCCGACCTGCGGGCCGGCAGGCGGCGGGGCCGCCGATTCCAGGCGCGCGATCAGCACCGGGCCTCCGGCGAAGAGGGCCATCAGCTCCGGATCGGGCGCCGCCATGTCTCCCGGCAACAGCATGACGACCGCATCGGTCCGCGCCAGACCAGCGGCCAGCGGCTCCCGCATCGGGCCGGCCGGGAACACCGCGCCGTCGCCGAACGGCCATTCGCCCTTGCGCGTCTCGCCATCGACCACGACCAGCGACAGCGCCTTCCTGAGCGTGGGGTTCTGGTGACCGTCATCCATCACCAGCACCGCCGCGCCGCCAGCCTTCGCCGCGCGCGCGCCCGCGACGCGGTCGGGCGAGATCCACAGCGGATAGTCGCGCGCCAACATCAGGGGCTCGTCGCCGACGTCAGCCGCGGTGTGAATGGCGGGATCGACGCGCAGCGGGCCCTTCAGTCGGCCGCCGTAGCCGCGCGACAGGCCGTGGGCGGCGATGCCTTGGTCCGTGAGCAGCCGCAGCAGTTCGCGGACCACCGGCGTCTTGCCCGTGCCGCCGACTGTCAGGTTGCCGACGCAGATGACGGGCACGCCGGCGTCCTCTGGAACGGTGCGGGCGATGCGGCGGGCGGTGACCACGGCCCATATCCACGATACCGGCGTCAGGACCATACGCGTCACCCGGCGGGGCGCGTCGGCCTTCACATACCACCAGCGCGGCGTGGACAGCTTCATGGCAGCAGCGGCTCCAGCTGCGCCCAGAGCCGGTCGAGCACGCCGGCCTCCCTGTCCGCCGCCGCGCGCGCGGCCGCGCCGGTGCGATGGCGGAGGTCAGTGTCGCCGAGAAGACGGACAAGCGCGGCTGTCAGCGCGGCAGGGTCGGCGCAACTGACGCCGCCTTCGCCCAGCGCGCCGTAGACGTCGATCCAGTTGGCGTAGTGCTCGCCGTGCACCACCGGTCGGTCGAGCCGCGCCGCTTCCAGCGGGTTGTGACCGCCGATGTCGGGCAGGAAACTGCCGCCCATGACGGCGATATCGCCGAGGCGGAAGAACAGGCCGAGCTCGCCGAGCGTGTCGGCGATGTAGATGTCGGTCTCCGGCGTGACCGGCTCGCCGGCCGAACGGAGCGCGATGGTCCGGTTGTGCGCCCGAAGCGCGGTGGCCAGCGCCGGGCCGCGGACGGGATGGCGCGGAACGATCACCAGCAGGGGATAGCGCCCCGTCGCCTCGACCGCGTCGGCGATCAGCGGATCTTCGCCGGGATGGGTGCTGGCGGCCGTGACGATCAGCCGGTCGCCGGCCGCCGCCTTCAGCCGCGCCAGTTCGGCGGGATCGGTCGGCAGGGCCTCTCCGACCAGCTTGAGGTTGGCGTAGCCATCGACCAGCGCCCCGAGATCCTTCAGCCGCACACCGGTACGAACGTCCTGTGGCAGGATCAGGTCGAAGGCGCCCAGCACCGCCCGGGCCAGCCCGGGAAACCGCAGCCAGCCCTTCGCGCTCTCCTGGGTCATGCGCGCCGAGACCAGCGCCAGCTTCGCGCCGCGCGCCTTCGCGCCGAGCAGCAGGTTCGGCCACAGTTCGCTTTCGACGAACACGGCCAGATCCGGTCGCCAGTGGTCGAGGAAGCGGGCGGCCGCGGCGGGCGTGTCGACAGGTATGTACTGGTGCAGGGCGCCCGCCGGCAGGCGCCGCGCCAGCAGGTCGGCGGAAGTCGCGGTGCCCGACGTTACAAGCACGGTGACACCAGGACGCTCCCGCCGCAGTCGCTCGACGAGCGGCAGCAGCGACACCGTCTCTCCCACGCTTGCGCCATGCAGCCAGATCAGCGGCCCTGCCGGCCGTGTCCGGGAAGGTCGGCCAAGTCGCTCGTCCAGCCTGGCGGAGTCTTCCTTGCCGCGACGGGCGCGGCCGCGAAGGATCGACGGGACGGCGAAGCCCAGCAACGCCGTGGCGCCGCGGTAGAGGATCAGGGATATCGCCTGACGCACGGGCGCTCAGACCACGTCGGCGGGCGCGAGGTGGCAGGCATGACCGCCCGTGCCGCTCTCGATCTGCAAGGTCGCGTGGCCGATGCCAAAGCGGTCGTCCAGACCGTCGGCCGTATCGTGCAGGAAGCTGTCCGCGTCGGCGTTCTCCGGACGGATCATGTGCACGGTCAGGGCCGTCTCCGTCGTGCTCATGGCCCAGATATGCAGGTCATGGACCTCGACTACCCCGGGCCGGGCGGCCAGCCAGGCGCGGACAGCGTCCGGGTCGATCCCGCGCGGCGCGGCGTCCAGCGCCATGTCCAGCGAATCCCGCAACAGGCCCCAGGTTCCGGCGATGATCACCGCGGCGATCACGAGGCTGACGGCCGGATCGATCCACGTCCAGGCCGGCACAAACCAGATGATCGCCGCCGCGAACACCACGCCCAGCGACACGGCCGCGTCGGCCGCCATGTGCAGGAAGGCGCCGCGCACGTTCAGGTCATGCTGGCCGCGCATGAACATCAGCGCCGTCGCCGTGTTGATGATCACGCCGATGATGGCGACGACCATGACCGGTCCGGGCGACAGCGGCTCTGGCGCGCCGAGACGACGGATCGCTTCCCAGAAGATCGCCCCGACGGCCACCAGCAGCAGGCCGGCGTTGGCCAGCGAGGCCAGGATGGTACCCTTGCGCAGGCCGTAGCTGCGTCGCGCCGTCGGTAACTGCCGGGCCATCGCCGCCGCGCCCCAGGCCATCAGCAGGCCGAGCACGTCGGACAGGTTGTGACCCGCGTCGGCGACCAGGGCGAGCGAATGGGTGAAGATGCCGGCGGCAGCCTCGACCACCACGAAGGCGATGTTCAGCCCCGCCCCGATCGCGAAGGCGCGACCGAAGTCGGCGGGCGCGTGGCTGTGGCCATGGCCGTGGGAATGGCCATGGTGGCCATGGTCATGATCTTCGTGGTCGTGAGCGTGACCGTGGTCGTCGTGGGGCATGGCGGTCAGAGTCTCATTCCCCGCCGGCCGCGTCCACCAGCGCCTCGGCGCGGCGCTGCACGGCGGTCAGGCGAGCCGCCCATTCGGTGGTCGTGGCGTCAGTATCGTCGCCCTTTGCGACATGGGCCGGTCCATCCCAGACGATGACGCCACGGGCGAAGGGCAGCGGAATGACCGTGCGGTCCCAGCTGCCGGCGCGCAGGCAGGGGCTCGTCGCCAGGCCGCAGAAGATCGCCGGCGCGCCGGTGATGCGCGCGACCGTAAGGGCGCCGCCCTGCATGACCTCGGCCGGGCCACGCGGGCCGTCGGGCGTAATGGCGATGCCGCCGCCGCCGCGAACCCATTTCGCCATCGCGCGCAGAGCCTGTTCGCCGTTCTTGTTCTTGTTGGGATCAGAGGCCTTCTTCGACGAACCGCGGATGGCCGGGAAGCCGATCTTCTGCACTGTCAGCGCGATGAACTCGCCATCGGCCGATTGAGAGATGAGCGCGCGCATATCCTGTCGGTCCGGCGACTGGGGCCAGCACCGTGGGGCCAACGCGATCTGGGCGTGCCAGAAGCAGAGGATCGCCCCGCCCTCGCCGGCCCAGACAGCCTCGGCCTTCGCCTGCCCTTCGAAGTTCCAGCGGGTGGTGGCGTAGCAGAACCTGAGCCAGGCCGCGAAAATCGTCGCCAGCGTCTGTTGCACGAAGGCGGACCGGAAGAAGGCCTTCACGCAGGAGACTCCTCGGGGACGCTGTCGAGATCCTGGGCCCTTGCCAGACGCGCATAGAGGCCGCGCTTGCGGACCAGCGACGCATGGGTTCCCGTCTCGACGACCTTGCCCCGCTCGATGACGTAGATGCGGTCGGCGTGCTTCACGGTCGACAGCCGGTGGGCGATGACGATGGTCGTGCGGCCGGCCATCAGTCGGTCGAGCGCCTCCTGGACCTGGGCCTCACTCTCGGTGTCGAGCGCGCTGGTGGCCTCGTCGAGCAGCAGGATCGGCGCGTTCTTGAGGAAGGCGCGAGCGATGGCGATGCGCTGGCGCTGACCACCGGACAGGCGCGTGGCGGCCTCCCCGACAATGGTGTCGTAGCCGTCGGGCTGTTCGAGAATGAAGTCGTGCGCGGCGGCCCGGCGGGCCGCCTCCTCGATCTCGGCATCGGTCGCCTCGGGGCGGGCGTAGGCGATGTTGGCGCGGATCGAGTCATCGAACAGGAAGGGCTCCTGGGTGACAAAGGCGATGCGATCCCGGAGGGAAGCGATGGTCACATCGCGGACGTCGGAACCGTCGACCATCACCCGCCCGGACGTGGCGTCATAGAAGCGCGGGATCAGCGACAGGATGGTGCTCTTGCCGCCGCCGGATGGGCCGACCAGCGCGACCATCTCGCCGCGGCGGGCCTCCACAGTTACGTCATCAAGAATAGGGCCGCCGTCGCCGTAGGCGAAACTGACGCTCTCGAGACGGACCTCGCCGTCGCCTGTGGCCATGACGCGGGCATTTGCCGTCTCCCGGACTTCCGGCTCAACGTCGAGCGCGACGAACAGCCGGCGGGCGGCGGTCATGCCCTCGGCGAAGACGGTCTGCAGATTGGCCAGCTGGCGCAGGTTCTGCCCCGCCATCCCCAGCAGGGCGAAGAAGGCCATGAAGTCGCCGGGGTTCATGTTGTGTCGCCAGCCGACGTACACAAAGATTCCGGCGGTCACGAAGACGGTGAGCAGTTCGGTGACCGGCGCCGCCTGGGCCCGGGCGTTGGCGCCCTTGATGATGAACTTCTGGCGGGCGTCGATGACCGCCGCGACGCGGGCCTCTTCATAGGCTTCGCGGTTCTCCATCTTGACCACGCGAACGCCGTCGAGGCTTTCCATCAGGGCCGTCGAGAGATCGCTGGTCGCCGCCATCGCGCCCTTGGCCGCCTTCTTCGACCGCTTCGAGAAGCGCCGCATCAGATTTCCGGCGAACGGGCCGACCAGCGCGACCAGTCCGGCGAGGATCGGGTCACGCTCGATCATCGCGATCATGCAGCCGCCGACGATCAGGACGTTCTGGGTCCAGTTTACGATGCCGCTGGTCGCCGCCTCTCGGATCAGGGCCGCATCATAGAGCACCTGGGAAACAAAGCTGCCCGAGTGGGTCGCGCGCAGCCGGGCCAGGTCGGCGCGGACCATTCGGCCGAACAGCTCCTGCTGGATGTCGCCGACAAGCCCGTGGCCAATGGCGTTGACCAGCATTGCCTGGATAATCTGCGCCAGCGCGCGGCCGACGCCGTAGGCAATGATGGTCAACGGAATGACGACGATGGCGCCGGGCTTGGGATGGCGCGACAGCAGGTCGTTGACCGCCGGCTCGATCATCTGCGCCAGCAGGGTGCTGAAGATCGCCACCGCCACGGCGCCCAGCAGCGCGACGGTCACGCCTTTCCAGCGGCGCTTGAGGTAGGTCCGCCAGACGCGCGTCGCCAGCTGGCGATCGGTCATTTCAGCTGGCGCGGCGGCGGTCATGGAGTTGGGAATCGGCCCTGAAGTCGTTTGCGTTCGGCGCGGAGAGCCCTACTTAGGACGCTCTTGCAGGGAGCGCCACTTGTCCACGCGTTTCGACCTATCCACCGGCTGGGGCCGCTTCAAGGCCTACTGGCACTCGATCTGGGGCGATCACGCCTTCCTGCGCGTCGGATTCTCCAATGCCCACTGGATCGGACCGGACATGGTCCGCGCCGCCCAGCCCTGGCCGTTCCAGCTGCGCTGGTGGAAGCGGGACGGCATCAAGACCATCATCAACCTGCGCGGCGGGTTCGACACCGGCTTCTATGTGCTGGAGCGCGACGCCTGCGAGCGACTCGGACTGAAGATGGTCGACTTCACCATCACCTCCCGCGAAGTCCCGCGTCGCGAGACCGTGCTGGGCGCGCGCGACCTGTTCGCGAGCATCGAGTACCCCGCCCTGATGCACTGCAAGTCCGGCGCTGATCGGGCCGGCATCATGAGCGTGTTCTACCGCCACTTTCATCTCGGTCATTCGATCCGCGACGCAGTGACCGAGCTGGGTCTGCGCACCCTGCACATGAAGCAGGGCAAGACCGGCGTGCTGGACTACGTATTCGAACGCTATCTCGAGGAGGCCGAACCCAAGGGGATCAGCTTCATCGACTGGGTGCAGAGCGACGCCTACGACCGCGTGAAGATCAAGAACGACTTCCAGGCCAGCTGGTGGGGCACGCTGCTGACCGACAAGTTGCTGCGCAGGGAATAGTCAGTCCCAGTCCCCATCAGCGACCAGATGGGCGCGAGCGATGAAGACGACAGCCCCTACCAGAGCGGCGAGCAGCGCATAGGCGACGGTCTGATACATGGGAGCCCCCGATCGAGGCCCTCTCTCTAGCCGCGCCGCGTGACGGTTCGGCGACGCCTAGTGCTGGTGATCGTCGTCGTCGTTCGGATCCAGCAGCTTGTGGGCGTGGATGATGAAGTAGCGGGCGTGGGCATTGTCGACGGTCGCCTGGGCCTTGGATTTCCAGGCCTTCCAGGCTTCAGCGTAGTTGGGATAGGCGCCGACGAACTCGACCTTGCTGAGGTCGCGGAATTCGACGTCCTGGACGTCCTTCAGTTCGCCGCCAATCACGATGTGCAGCAGTTGTCTGTCCGGCATGTGCGGAGGGCCCTTCGGCGAGTGTCAGTTTGGCAGGTCGATATGCCGGACCCGGTCGAGGATCAACGGGTGTAGCGCGGGCGCGGCGGAAATCAGGCTCGGCAGGCGGGGATTGGGCCGGTTGTAGGCATGGGCACGCCCCTTGTGGTCGGTGCTGATGGCGCCGGCCTCGGCACAGATCAAGTCGGCCGCCGCCAGATCCCATTCGCTCTTGCCGCTTAGCGCCAGCGCCGCGTCGAACCGGCCGTCGGCGACCAGGCACATGCGATAGGCGATGGAGTTGCGGGTCTCGATATGCATCGGCGGCCAGGGCTCGCGCCAGGCGGGGTGACGGAACATCGGGGCGTCGCCCAGCATGCGGCAGTCTTCCACCCGGTCCTGGGCGCTGGCGGCGATCACCGCGCCGTTCAGGAAGGCGCCGGCCCCGACCGTGGCGGTGAAGGTCTCGTCCAGTTCCGGCGCGAAGACCACGCCGGCGACCGGTTTGCCGTCCTCAACCACGGCGATGGACACCGACCACCAGGGCCGGTCCTTGAGAAACGCCGCCGTCCCGTCGATCGGATCAACGACAAACAGGCGCTTCCGCTCGAGCCGGGTCGGGTCATCCGCCGTCTCCTCCGACAGCCAGCCATAGTCCGGGCGGGCGGCCTCCAGACGGGCCTTGAGCAGTTCGTCGACGGCGATGTCGGCGTCGGTCACCGGCGAGCCGCCGTCCTTGGACCAGATCTTCAGGCCCTGCGCCTTCATCCGGCGGGCCAGTTCCCCCGCTTCCCGCGCCGTCTCGAGGATCAGGGCGAGGTCAGCCTTCATCGGCCGGCGATCGCCAGGCCGTCGACCAGCAACGAAGGAGAATTGGCGGCCCCGCGGAATTCGAGATCGGACCCCGGGATCAGTCGGCCCCAGATATCGATCAGGTTGCCGGCGACCGTGATCTCGGTGACCGGATAGGCCATCTGGCCCTTCTCGAACCAGAAGCCCGAACAGCCGACCGACCAGTCACCGGTGTTGGCGTTGAGCGACGGGCCGAACATCGAGGTGATCAGTAGCCCGTCGCCAGCGTCGGCCATCAGGGCCGCGAGGTCGCGGTCGCCGGGCTCGACGGTCAGATTGCTGGTCGAGACGCCCGGCGCGCCCGCGAGTCCACGCGACGCGTGGCCCGTGGTCTGCAGACCAAGTTGCTTCGCGGACGATGTGTTCAGCAGCCAGCTGGTCAGGACGCCGTCCTCGATCAGCGCGAGACGGCCGTTGGCCACGCCCTCGTCGTCGAAGGGCGAGGAGCCGAGGCCGCGGACCTTGTGCGGATCATCGACGATGCTGACGCCCTTGCTGAACAGGGACTGGCCAAGGCGGTCCTTGAGGAAGCTGACGCCCCGCGCCACGGCCGGGCCGGACACCGCACCGATCAGCGGCCCGATCAGGGAGATGGCCAGACGGTTCTCGAAGATCACCGGAGCGGTCGTGGAGTCGATCTTGCGGGCGCCGAGACGCTGCACGGCGCGCTTGCCGGCTTCGGCGCCGATGGCTGTCGCCGACGGCAGGTCCTCGCCGTGGCGGGTCGAACGCCCTTCCCCGCCCCGCTCCATCTTCGAGCCTTCGCCGGCTACAGCCGAGGCCGACAGCGAAAAGCCCGAAGCCCGATGCTC
This sequence comes from uncultured Caulobacter sp., assembly GCA_964541915.1. Taxonomy (GTDB): domain Bacteria; phylum Pseudomonadota; class Alphaproteobacteria; order Caulobacterales; family Caulobacteraceae; genus Caulobacter. Next base: position 10,022 of record CAZISF010000045.1, on the reverse strand, counting down.
GCCGGAAAAGCCGTCGCTGGTCACCAGCCGCCAGCGCGCCTGGGACCAGGCGGACGACCCGCCGTCGGAATTGGTCACGCCCTCGACGCCGCGCGCGCCGGCTTCCGCCTCGCGGGCCTGGGTCTCGAGCGTTTCGGGCGTTGGTTCGCCGGCGTCGAACAGGTCGAGGTCGGGGAACGGTCCCTTCGCCAGCCGGTCGCGTGGCGCAAAGCCTGCCCAGGGGTCTTCCGGCGCGAGGCGAGCCATGGCGACGACCCGCTCGATCAGCTTGCGCCGCCCTTCGTCGGAAACGTCGGAGCCGGACACGACCGCCGCCCGCTGGCCGACGAACACCCGCAGGCCCAGGTCCCGCGATTCCTCGCGCTCGACCTCTTCCAGCTCACCCAGCCGGACATTGACCGACAGGGACTGGCGTTCGGCGAATACGGCTTCGGCGGCGTCGGCGCCGGCCTTCAGCGCGGCGGCGACCGTCTCATGCAACAGGGCTTCATCCATGTCCCGGTTATGGGCGCCCGGACGCGCCGGGGCAAGGCGAGCGCCCTAGACGATGGAGGAAATCAGCAGGGCGGCGATGAGGAAGACATAGGCGCACCAGGTCATGGTCATGCCCAGCGCCCGCGGGATCGAGGTGCCGACGCTGTTGGACAGGCCCACGGCGAGGGTCACCCGGCCGACCAGCAGGATAAAGCCGGCGATATGGATCACCAGCGGCGTGGCGCCCGACAGGTCGAGCACGATCAGGCCGGCCAGTCCCGGGGGCACGTACTCGGTGGCGTTGCCGAACGCGCGAATGGCCTGGGCCAGCTCCGGAATGCCCTCGTCGCCGAGGAACACCTTGTGCTTGTTGCGCAGCCGCACGACGAGCAGCGACAGCACGAGGATCAGCAGGATGTGCAGCCCGACCCAGAGGGCCGAGGCGTGTCCGGGATTGGCGACGTCCATCCTGCATCCTTTCCGGAAAGCACGGTTTCAGCGGGCCGGGATTAACCTTGCTTTCGCCCGGCAGGGCAAGCCCGGTCAGCCTCCGACTTCGCGACCCACCGGATAGAGCAGGTAATGATCGTCGAAATAGGGCGTGCGTTCGTAGAACCATCCCAGCCGCGCGTCGGCATCCGCCGCGAACGCCGGATCGGCCGCCAGCTTCGCCTCGAAGGCCGCCTTTAGCGCCGGGTCAGCGGCCAGCATGCGGTCCGCCAGCGGCGCGATGGCGTAGCCTTCGATGTACTCGACCCGGTTCAGCACCTCCGGGATCATGCCCCAGGCGAAGAAGCTCTCCGACGACTGCGGCTCCAGCAGAAGCACGACGACATCACCCAGCGGCTGGTCGGTCGACACCCGCACCGAGCCCGGCGGGAAGGTCCAGTCGCGCGGTTCAGCTGTCACGGCTTCGACGGTGATCTGGACGTGCCCCTCGTTGGTGCGCGGCGCGACTTTCGGGTCATGCAGGCGGAGCATTTCGACATGCACCGTCTTCGGCGCGGTCAGGGATTCCATGACCACGCCATGGATGCGCAGGCGCTCGATCAGGTCCTTGCGATAGCCGGGGATCCAGTAGGCCGTCGGCCGCTTCAGCTGGAGCGTCGGGCGTGAGCCGTAGAACGGCATCTTCCACGGCTGCGGGTCAGGCCTGCCGAGCCAGCGGATCTCCGATCCCCCCGACGCCGGGCTGTCGTAGCGTTCGAAGAGGATGCCCTTGAAGGCGCGCGTCGAGACCGGCTGGTCGGTGGAGACGAAGTTGGCCGGGACCTCCGCCGGGCGCAGGGCGCGGTCCTCGCCGATCGCGGTGCGAAGCTCACCGCCGTGCGCGGCCAGCAGGCGCAGGGCTTCCTCGATGAAGACGTAGGTCCCCAGCACCCGTTGTTCGTGAGGCTTCAGGCTGTGGTTTTCGATCAGGATGGTCGGGACGTGCGCCGCCGAGCCCCAGCCGTTGGAGAAGCGCTCGCCCAGTCCGCCGTCGCTGAGACCCTTCTTCGGATCGCGGTCATCAATGGCGAACACCAGCTCGCCGGGGATGTGGCCCTGGGCCTCCAGCGCGGCGTTGATCGCCGGCTTGAACGTCGCGTCGAGCCACCCTGCGATGGCCGGGGAGCGCGACCAGGCGCCGTCCTCGCCGTTGTAGCCGTAGGTCACGTCGTACTGGTAATCGATGCCGTCGGTGACATGGACGTCGACGTAGAGGTCCGGCCGATACTTCACGATCAACGCCCGGACGGCCTGCATCTCGGGCTGGTCGAGCTTCATGTAGTCGCGGTTGAGGTTCTGGTTGGTCGCAGTGTTGCGCCAGCCCTGAATGCGCGGTCCGCGCTGGTTGGGCCGCGAGTACGGACTGGACCGTTCATGACCGTCGACCGACAGGATTGGAATCAGGATCAGGTTCACCCGGTCGAGCAGGCCATCCTTGCCGTAGAAAGCGATGTCGCGCAGCAGCATCATGCCGGCGTCCTTGCCGTCGATCTCGCCCGGGTGGATGCCGGCCTGGACCATCAGCACCGGCTTCTTCGGATCAAAGGTCTTGCCGTCCTTGCTGGCGATCACCGCGTAGATCGGCCGGCCCTGCGGCGAGACGCCGAACTGCTCGATCCGGATCAGCTTCGACGCCTTGTCCAGCCGTTCGAACCACGCGCGGGTGTCGGCGTAGTTCGGGCTGAAGTCATGCGCCGGATCCTGCTCGAAGGCGCTGGCCCAGGGGTCCGACGCCGGTCGCAGCAAAGCCTTGCTGGCGCCGTCCCAGGCGGGCGCGGGCGGCAGGAAAGGCTGGTCCCAGGGGCGGGCGTTGGGGATGGCGGACGACGGATCGGACATGGCTGGACTCGAGAACAGGGCCGCGAGCGCGGCGATCAGCAGGGCATGGCGCATGGCCGAGTCCTCGGCCGTTCCTGGCGCAAAGGCAAGCACCGCCCGCCGGGCGAACCCGCTAGCGAAGCACCGAAACGACGGCGATCAGCAGGTAGAGCAGGATGTAGAGTCCAACCAGGATCGCGAATAGCCAGCGTTTGCGGGTAAGGGCCGCCGGCACGATCAGGAGCACGTAGAGCCCACCCGTAATGCAGAGCTGCACCATCTGCTGTGGTCCGCCCGGCAGCGCCAGGATCGTCGGCGCGGCCAGCAACAGCGCCACGATATTGGCGGCCGTGCTGAGGAGCAGAACAACCCTCTTGTTGGACCAGAAGTGGTCGTCAAGCGTCAGGCCGTCCTCGATCGTGTGTGGAAACACCAGCGAGGCGGCGATGAAGTAGATGGTCGCGATGACCAGACCCATGACCAGCAGGCCGTAGCTGAAGGGCACGTCCCGCAGGTACGACCAGGCGAAGTCCCAGAAACTGGCCATGTCCAGGGCCAGAAACAGCGCCAGCAGCGGCGTCAGCCAGCCGATGCGGACAGCCTTGCGATGCTGGATCGCCGTCGCCAATCCGACGGCGATGGCGGCGACGGAAAGGCCGAGCAGCAGGCCGTAGAAGCTGAAGAAGAACTCGAACGCGCTCATCTTGCGGCTCCGGCGGCGGCGTCGACCATCGCCCAGCCACCGCTGTGGAACAGCGCTACGGCGGAGCGGCCGACCGTGAACGCGTGGTAGCTGACCAGGATGATCAGGGCGACCATGACGACACGTCGGCGCTGGGCCAGGGCTGCCACCAGGGTTCCTGTGGTGAAGATCGCCAGTCCAATCCAGAAGATCGGCGGCAGATTCAGCCGTGGCAGCTCGCCGCTCAGGTTCGCGAAGGCGAAGAAGCTGATCGCCATGATCCAGTTCGCCGAAAGCACGCACAGCAGCACCAGCCGGCGATGGGCCCAGAAGTGCTCGTCCAGCGATTGGCCTGCCTTGATCTCGCGGGGAAACACCGAGGTGGCGGCGACATAGAAGGTGCTGGCGACGAACAGACCCAGCACGAGCAGCGACAGGTTGAAGGGCGCGTTGCGGAAGATCAGCCAGGCCTGGTTCCAGAACGTGGCGATATCGACCGCGACGAAGGCGCCCAGCAGCAGGGTCAGGGCGCCGATCCGCACCACCCGACGCTCATGAACCAGACGAGCGAACCCGCCGACCAGCTCGGCCGCTGAGAAACCCAGCAGCAGGCCGTAGAAACTGAAGAAGAATTCGAACGGACTCATGCGCCCCCCGGCGTCTGCTCATCAGGAAGGCTTACTTCCAGATCGGCTTTCCGTCGCCGGGCAATCCCAGCTTTCCCCAGATCTCGCTGACGCGGTCGACAACGTCCTGGTCCATACGGATCTTCTCGCCCCACTCGCGGTGGGTTTCGGGCGGCAGCTTGTTGGTGGCGTCGAGGCCGATCTTGCTGCCGAGGCCGCTCTCGGGGCTGGCGAAGTCGAGGTAGTCGATCGGGGTGTTCTCGATCACCGTGATGTCCCGCGCCGGGTCCATCCGTGTGCTGAGCGCCCACATGACGTCCTTCCAGTCGCGGGCGTTGATGTCGTCGTCCACGACGATCACCCACTTGGTGTACATGAACTGGCGCAGGTAGCTCCAGACGCCGAGCATGATGCGCTTGGCATGGCCGGGGTAGGCCTTCTTCATCGACACCACGGCGATGCGGTAGCTGCACCCCTCCGGCGGCAGCCAGAAATCGACCACCTCCGGGAACTGCTGCTGGAACAGCGGGATGAACACCTCGTTGAGCGCCTCGCCGAGCACGCTGGGCTCGTCCGGCGGACGGCCGGTGAAGGTGGTGTGGTAGATGGCGTCCTTGCGCATGGTGATCGCGCTGACCTTGAACACCGGGAACTTCTCGACGCTGTTGTAGTAGCCGGTGTGGTCGCCGTAGGGGCCCTCGTCCTCGAACTCGTCGAGCATGACGTGCCCCTCGATGACGATCTCGGCCTGGGCCGGGACCATCAGCGGCACGGTCTTGGCCGGCACGAGGTCGACCTTGGACCCGCGCAGCAGGCCGGCGAACTGGTATTCCGACAGGGTGTCGGGCACCGGCGTCACGGCGGCGAGGATCACCCCCGGATCGGCGCCGATCACCGCGCAGGCGGGCAACGGGTCGCGGCGGCCGGCCTTCTTGTGGCGACCGTAGTGCTGGGCCCCGCCGCGGTGGGCCAGCCAGCGCATGATCGCCCGGTCCTTGCCCAGGACCTGCATGCGATAGATGCCGAGGTTGAAGTCGTCTTCCTTGGAGTCCGACGGCCCCTTCGTCACGATCAGCGGCCAGGTGATCAGCGGCGCGGGCTCGCCCGGCCAGCAGGTCTGCACCGGAAGTTTTGTCAGATCAATCTGGTCGCCCTTGAGGACGATGTCCTGCACCGGCGCCTTCTTCACCGTCTTCGGCCGCATGGACATCACCGTCTGCGCCAGCGGCAGCAGCTCCATGGCGTCCTTGATGCCGCGCGGCGGCTCGGGCTGGCGCAGGAAGGCCAGCAGCTCGCCGACCTCGCGCAGTTCGCCGGCCGTGGTGCGCGGCTCGCCGCCGAGCGTCACGCCCAGCGCCACCCGCTTCACGGTGCCGAACAGATTGGCCAGGCAGGGCATCGGCGAGATCGTGCCGTCTTCCATCACCGGCTTCTCGAACAACACGGCGGGTCCGCCCGTGGCCAGCAGCCGGGTGCAGATCTCGGTCATCTCCAGCACGGTCGAGACCGGCTCGGTGACCCGCACCAGCTCGCCATCCGCTTCCAGCTTGGCGATGAAGTCCCGCAGCGACCGATAGGCCAAGGTGTTGCTCCTGTTACGCGCGGCGGAAGCTAGGGCGAGAGGCGGGCCGTGTGAAGTGTTGGCGATCCAACAAGGTTGAACTAACTTAGCTAACATGAAACAGGTCAACGTCCATCAGGCCAAGACACAGCTGTCCCAGTTGCTCGCAGACGTCGAGAAAGGCGAAGTGGTCGTGATTGCCCGGGCCGGAAAGCCGATCGCGCGGCTGACGGCTGAACCCATTGAGCGAAAGGTGCTTCGCCAGCCGGGCGCGATGAAGGGTGAGTTCGTCTGGGATGAAGAGGCCTGGAAGGCCGGTGACGCCGAAATCCTCGAAATGTTCGAGGCTTCAATCAACGCGCCCTTGTTTCCGCCAGAGAATGACGAGGCGTCTTGAGCGGCCTCATCCTCGACAGCTACGCCCTGATCTGGTGGCTTGAAGATGCGCCGCGGATCAGGCGATCCGTCGCGGCGGACCGCATCGCCACCGATCCGCTGGTGATGATCAGCATCGTCACGCCCTGGGAATTGTGGATCAAGGCCGCCTCGGGCCGGATCGGACTACCCGGCGGGTTCAGCGAACGCCTGCCCGACCTCGGTCTGGAGATCATCTCCCCGACCCTGCGCGACGCGCGGCTCGCCACAGCCTTGCCGCCGATTCACAAGGACCCCTTCGACCGCATGATCGTGGCCCAGGCGTTGAACCGGGGGGCCGTCATTGTCACGAGCGACAGGGTGCTGGCCGACTACGGCGTCGACGTCATCCTGGTCTAGCGCAGGAATCGGCCGCTAGGCGGTCTGCGGCCGACGTCGCGCCAGCCCGCCGTCGATCGCCACCAGCACCAGGCCCGGCAGGTAGAAGCCGAGCACCAGTCCGACCATGTTCACCAGCACACCGGGGTAGCCCAGCTTCGCCACGTCCATGAAGGGATAGGGATAGAAGCCGCTGACCGCGCCGTGGGCCAGGGTCCAGAGGCCGTAGACCGCGGGCACGCTCAGCCAGATCGCCGCATCCCGCCAGCGCAGTCCGCCGCGCGGCGTGAAGGCCAGCCAGTCCACCAGCATCGCCAGCGGCATGACGTAGTGCATCATGTAGTCGTTGATGAGCTGGAGGCCCTGCGGATGCCAGAGGGACCTCAGCAGCAAGTGGTAGATGATCATCACCACCAGAGCGAACACCGTCGCCGCGCCCCGTGCACTGGCTGCGGACCACCAGCGGCCCGCCGTCGAGTCGGGCGCGAAGGCGGGGAGCGTGAAGGCCAGCGCGATCAGGAAATTGGTCACGATGGTGAAATAACTGACGTACTCGACCGTCCGGTCAACGATCGCCGTCAGGGTCAGGGCCTTGAGAAACAGGCCGTACTGGATGCCAAGCGTCAGCCAGGCGAGCCCGGCGAAAATCCGTCGATACAGTGTCATGCGCCCCCCGGCGTCCTAACCGCCTGAGGCGGCGGCATCCCTGGCCCTGACCATGGCCTTCGTCGCCGATTTTCGCCAGCGGCGTTCAAGAAAGCCCTTCAGCTGCTCCGGGTCCAGTGTGTCGATCCGCGCCAGCACGCACGGGTAGTCCTTGTAGTGGGCGGTGAAGTGAAACGTCCCGGGTTCGACCTCAAGCAGCAGATCGCGCTCGTCGAACGATACCTCCATGATCACCGCGCTGGCGTCTTCCTTGCGCAGGCGGGTGAAGAACTTGCCGTTCACCTTGTAGGCCGGCTGGCCGTAGCTGGGCCCTTCCTCGACGCCGGGAAAGGCCATGACGATGGCGTGGAACTCGTCGCGGGTCACAGGTCTCGTCCTCAGTACGCCAGCGCCACGCCGTCCTTGCGCATCTCGGTCGCGGCGGCATAGCGGCCGGGCCAGCGCTCGATCGCCTGATAGCCGCCGAAGCCGCCATCGGAGCCTCCGAGCGGCCAGCCCAGCGCGGCAAGCGCCTTCTTCGTCGCCTCCGGCACGCCGGTCTCCAGACGCAGCAGGCCGGGCTGGCCGAGCTGTTCACCGGTGGGCTCGTTGCCGCCCTCGTGGTGCCAACGCGGGCTGTCGCCGGCGGCCTGCAGGTCGAGGCCGAAGTCGACCATGTTGCTGATGATCTGGGCCTGGCCCTGTGGCTGCATGTCCCCGCCCATGACGCCGAAACTCAGCCAGGGCGCGCCGTCGCGCACCGCGAAGCCCGGAATGATGGTCTGGAACGGCCGCTTGCCGGGCGCGAACACATTGGGGTGGCCGTCGGTCAGGGAGAACAGCTCACCCCGGTCCTGGAACATGAAGCCGAGACCGTCCGGCGACAGGCCGCTGCCCATGCCGCGATAGTTGGACTGGATGATCGAGACCATCATGCCGTCGGCGTCGGCGGTGGTGAAATATGTGGTGTCGCCGTGGCTGGGCGCCTGACCCGGATAGACCGGATTGAGGATCGCGTCCGGCTTGATCAGCTTGGCTCGCTCGGCCGCGTAGGCCTTGGAGTTGAGCCACTCGACGGGGATCTTGCCGAAGTCGGGATCAGCGAAGTAACGGGCGCGGTCCTCGTAGGCCAGGCGCTTGGCCTCGACCGCGTGGTGGATTGCCTGGGCCGACTGGAAGCCCATGCTCTTCACGTCGAAGGTCTCGAGCATGTTGAGCAGCTGCAGCGTTGACAGCCCCTGGCTGTTGGGCGCGAGGCCGTAAACGTCGACGCCGCGATAGCCGGTGACCAGCGGCGTGGTCCATTCGCTGTGATGGGCGGCGAGGTCGGCGCGGGTCATCCAGCCGCCGATGCGTTTGAAGTAGCGCTCGATCCGGTCGGCGATCTCGCCGTTGTAGAAGGCGTCACGACCTCCGGCGGCGATCAGGCGATAGGTCTCGGCCAGCGCCGGATTGCGGAACAGCTCGCCCTCCAGCGGCGTGCGGCCGGTCGGCGCCCAGACCTTGTTGAAGTTGACCACCTCCTCGATGTTGGAGGTCGGGTTGTTGAACCGCCGGAACGAGGCCCCGTAGTAGTAGGCGACGTTCTGGGTGACCGGCGTCCCCTCTTCCGCATAGGCGATGGCCGGGTCGAACAGGCTCTTCCACGACAGCTTGCCGAACTTCTGATGCAGGTCCCACCAGGCCTGGACCGCGCCCGGGACGCTGACAGAGATCGCGCCGAAGCTGGCGATGCGGCCGTTCTTCGAGCGGGCGCGCTGGGTCTCAAGGGTCAGCGCGCGCGGCGACCGGCCAGAGCCGTTGAGGCCGACGACCTTCTTCGTCTTCGGGTCCCACAGCATGACGAAACAGTCGCCGCCCACACCGCAGCTGATCGGTTCGAGAAAGCCCAGGCAGGCGTTGGCCGCGATGGCTGCGTCGACGGCCGAGCCGCCGCGCCGCAGGGTGTCGATCGCCGCCAGGGTGGCCAGCGGATGGGCCGTGGCCGCCGCGCCATGCGCGCCCCAGGCCGCCGAGCGGCTGGCGTAGGTCGCCCCGTCGACGCGGTCGCCGCCGTGCACGTCGGGCCGGTCGAGGTTGGGATTGGCCTTGCGGCTCTGGGCGAGGGTCGAGGTCGCGAAGGCGGCGGCAGGCAAAGCGGCGAGGAAGGTGCGGCGACGCATCGGCGGGGTCCCCCAGTACTGTGTCCGGGGACTATAGGGCGGTGGTCGCGAGGGGCTAGGGGGCGCCTCGGTCCCCCTCGATGTCGCTCACCACCATGGCGTAGGGCGTCCGTTGGCCCTCGACCATGGCGAAGCCCGTGACGATCTTGTGGTCCGGATTGATGATGCCGAGGTCGATGTCCTCGTAGGGAAAGATGACGAAGCGGCGGTCGCCGACGGCCACGACCAGTTCATAACCCTCTTCCGTCCGCGAGCTCATCGCCTTGATGCGGGGATAGTAGGCGTCCTTGCGCCAGGCCAGCGGCTCAGACGGATCGACGACGATGTTCAGCCGGCGACCGTCCTGGTCGGTGAACATGACGAACCTCGCCCGGTTGGGCTTCCAGCTGTCGTCGAGCCGTTCGGAACTCAGCCACAGGCAGGTGAAGTCGCGGCAGGCTTGCGGCCGGTCGGCATAGATTCCGCAACCGCCGACACCCTTGCGGAAGTGGCCGCACCACTGGCCCGGCTCCTTCTTGATCTCGGCGATGCCCAGCAGCTTGCAGCACAGGCCGCAGTCACCGCAGCTCTTCCCGCTCTCGCTCACGCCCGCCTCGCCCGTTGATCAGCGGGCGGAGGGTAGCGGTTGGATGTGACGGTTTGATCTCTTCAGATGCTCCCCATCGGGGGAGCTGTCGGCGAAGCCGACTGAGGGGGTCCGCTCGGGTCTCGGGTGACCCCCTCCGGGCCCGCGGGGCCCCCCCCCCCCGGGGGGGGGGGGAGGGTCCGGCCCCCCCCCCCCCGCCATACCCCCCGGGGGGGGGGAGGGGAAC
>CAZISF010000044.1:0-22745 GCA_964541915.1 uncultured Caulobacter sp. | reverse complement strand
CGGGCGTCGGCGGGGCCGTGGCCGACGCCGTCGGCCTGCGCCTGCGTCGCCTGGCGGCCGACGCCCAGGTGCTGGTGGTGACCCACAGCCCGCAGGTCGCCGCGCGCGCCCACGCCCACTGGCGCATCAGCAAGAGCGGTGACGACACAGCCATCCGAACGGCGGTCGAGTCCCTGTCGCCCAACGCCCGCGAGGAAGAGATTGCCCGCATGCTGTCAGGCGCCGAGGTGACGGATGCCGCCCGCGCTGCGGCCCGGGCGTTGATCGGGGCCTAGGGCATCCTTCGAGACGCGATCCTGAGGGATCGCTCCTCAGGATGACGGCGAGGGCTGGGCTGCACTAAGGTCCGTCATGGTGAGGAGCGAGCCTCAAGCGAGCGTCTCGAACCACGCAGCGAATCGAACCACCTCAGGCTGATGACCGAAACGCCCGTCCCCGACCTGACCGAAGCCGAAGCCGTCCTCGAGCTCGAGCGCCTCGCCGACGAGCTGGCCTCGCACGACCTGCGCTATCACCAGGAAGACGCCCCGACGATCAGCGACGGCGAGTATGACGCGCTCAAGCGGCGCAACGAGGCCATTGAGGCCCGGTTTCCGCATCTGGTGCGTGACAACAGCCCCTCCCTGAAGGTCGGCTCGGCACGCTCCGAGCAGTTCGCGCCGGTCGAGCACGGCGTGCCGATGCTCAGCCTCGACAACGCCTTCGCTGATGACGAGGTCGAGGCCTTCGTCGCCCGGGTACGGCGGTTCCTCGACCTGCCGGCGGGTGAGCCCGTCGCCTTCACGGCCGAGCCGAAGATCGACGGGCTGTCGGCCTCGATCCGCTACGAGAAAGGCGTGCTGATCCGCGGCGCGACGCGCGGCGACGGCCGCACGGGCGAGGACATCACCGCCAACCTGCGCACCCTGAGGGACATCCCCGAACGCCTGTCCGGTTCAGGCTGGCCGGACGTCATCGAGATCCGCGGCGAGGTCTATGCCCCGCTGGCCGAGTTCGAGGCCTTCAACGCCGCCGCCGAAGCCGCCGGGCAGCGCACCTACGCCAACCCGCGCAACTTCGCCGCCGGGTCACTGCGCCAGATCGACCCGTCGATTACCGCGCAGCGCCCGTTGCGGTTCTTTGCCTACGCCTGGGGCGAGATCAGCGAGCGGTTCGCGGAGACCCAGAGCGAGGCGCTGAAACATCTGGCCGACTGGGGCTTCACCACCAATGACCGTTCGCGGCGGGTGGAGAACGCCGGGGGCCTGCTGGGGGTCTATCGGGACATCGGCGCGGCGCGGCCGACGCTGGCCTATGACATCGACGGCGTCGTCTACAAGGTCGATCGGCTGGACTGGCAGCAGCGGCTGGGTTTCGTCTCCCGCTCGCCGCGCTGGGCCATCGCCCACAAGTTCCCCGCCGAAAAGGCGACGACCGTGCTCGAGGGCATCGACATCCAGGTCGGCCGGACGGGCAGCCTGACGCCGGTCGCCCGGCTGCATCCGGTGACGGTCGGCGGCGTGGTCGTGCGCAACGCCACCCTGCACAACGCCGACGAGATCGCCCGCAAGGACATCCGCATCGGCGACACGGTCACCCTTCAGCGCGCCGGCGACGTGATCCCCCAGGTGCTCGGGCCGGTCGACGCCGATCGACCGGATCGGGGGGAGCCCTACGCCTTCCCGACGACCTGCATCTGTCCGCTGAAGACGCCCGTGGTGCAGGAAACCACCGCCGGTGGGGCGGTGACGGTCGCCCGCCGCTGCACCGGCGAATTCGCCTGTCCGTTCCAGAAGATCCGCCACCTGATGCACTTCGTTTCGCGCCGGGCCTTCGACATCGAGGGGCTGGGCGAGAAGCAGCTTCAGGCCTTCATCGAGGAAGGCTGGATCAACGCTCCCGCCGACATTTTCAGCCTGGCCCGCGACGAGGAGAAGCTTGCCGCCCTGCGCGAGCGGGACGGCTACGGCGAGACCTCGGTCGCCAATCTCATTCGCAATGTCGACGCGCGCAGGACCATCAGCCTGGACCGCTTTCTGTTCGGCCTGGGCATCCGGGACATCGGCGAGACCACCGCCACGCATCTGGCGCGGGCATTCGACAGCTTCGGGGATCTCGAACGCGCCGTGATGGCCGCGTCGCAGCAGGCGCCCAGCCCGGCCTATGTTGAACTGACCGAGATGCACGGCATGGGCCCAAAGGCGCGGGACCAGCTGTTGTCACTGGCGCCAGGGCTTGGCGATGATCCCTGGCCCGATGCGCCGATGGCGACAAAGGTCGACCATGCCTTCGCCGGGCTGGCCAGCCCCGCCCGCCGCGCGCTGGGCGAACGTTTCGACCGCTGGACCGATCTGGTCGCCTTTGTCGGCGAAGCCGCGTCCGGCGCGCCGGGACCGGACTTCCTGCACCTGTCAGGTATCGAGGGGGTCGGCCCGGTCGCCGCCCAGTCCATCGCCACCTTTTTCCGCGAAGCGCACAACCGCGCCCTGGTCGAAGCGCTGGTCTCCGAGCTGGACGCCATCCAGCCGCTGCCCAGGGCCAAGACCGACACCGCCGTGGCCGGCAAGACCGTGGTCTTCACCGGCGCGCTGGAGCGGATGACCCGTGACGAGGCCAAGGCCCAGGCCGAGGCGCTGGGCGCCAAGACCGCGGGCTCGGTGTCGAAGAAGACCGATCTGGTCGTCGCCGGACCGGGCGCGGGGTCAAAGCTGAAGGACGCCGAGAAGCATGGCGTGAAGGTGCTGACCGAGGACGAATGGCTGGCGCTGATCGGCGCGGGCTGACGGTCTAGAAATAGTCCTTCAGCACGATGGTCCGCGTCTCGCCGGTCGACAGGGTGAAGCTGACGCTCGATCCGGCGGGCAGCGCGCGCAGGGCCTGGATCGCCGAGGCGTTGTCCCCCGTGAGGGCAAGGCCGTTGATCGCCGTGAGGATCTGGCCGGCCTTCAGACCCGCGGCCTCGGCCGGGGAACCCGGCGCGATCATAAGGACCTCCGCCTTGCCCTCACGAGCCGGACGGGCGAGCACGCCTGAGCGATCCTTCGAGAAGGGGCGGGTTGCGGCGTCCGGCAGGGGCGTCAGAAACAGCCGGTTGCGGGAATAGTCGGTGGTCAGCCGGAAGCGGCTGAGGATCGGCATGCCGATGTTTCCGAGCGTGCGGTTGCTCTCGGCGCTCTGACCGTCGTCGTCGAAGAAGACCGTCGGTACGTCGTGGAACGTCACGCCGGCGAAGGTCACCGCGCGCAGGCTGGCGATGCTGCGGGTCTTCATGCCGCCGATGGCGCCGGAGATTGTCTTCGATACCGGCCGGCCGTCAGACAGAGTCCCGGCGGGCTTCCACCAGGCTGAATAGGCGAGGAAGGCCGAACCGTTGCCCAGATCGAAGTCGACCGCCACGGGCGGGCCGCCTTCGATCGAGACCGGAACGGAGCGGATGCCGTTGGCCGAGGTCACCGGCACCTCGACCGCGCCCGCCGGGGGCGTGAAACGGGCCGGGTCGGCGAAGGCGATGGTCTTGCCCTGGAAGTCGAGGTCGACGGTCAGGGCGTTCAGCACCTCCTTCCCGAGAATGACCGGGATCGGTCGGCCGATCGCCTGTTCGATGCTCGACAGGTCGACCAGAGCGACGGTCAGGTCCCGCAGTTCGACCTCGCCGATGCGGATGGTCACGCCGGAGGCCAGGTGCGCCTCCTGGCGACCGCCGGTGCCGACAGCGGTGACCACGCCGGACACCTCGATTCCGGCGGCTTCGGCGAAGCGGCTGTCGAGGACGGTGGTCTCCGCGCCGCTGTCGAGCAGCACGTGCGTCGCCTGGCCGGCGACGGTGGCGGGAATGTAGATGCGCGAGCCGAGGAAGAACTCGAACGGCAGCGGCGCGGTCGCCTGAACGCCTGGCGCGAACTGCACCACCTGTCGCGGCGCCGGCCGGGCCCAGACGGCCCGCGCGACCGCGGGGTCGATGTCCAACGCCGTGCGGGCCCCCCCGCGCCCCCCCCCCCCCCCCGCGGCGGGGGGGCGCGCGCCCCCCCCCCCCCCCCCCCCCCCCACGGCGGGGTCGATGTCCATCGCCGTGAAGGCCAGCCGGCGCTCGATCGGGTCGCCCTCTTCCTGCAGCCGCTCGGCGAAGGGCATGCGCACGCCCTCGACGATGCGCCAATCATCGTAGCGAACCAGCGTCTTGCGGCCGTCCTCGAGCCGCCGTTCAGCCCTCAAGGCCCCGGACGTCGGGTCGATCAGCAGGTCGTAGGCGTCCGGGCCGCCGAAGGTGACGTGCAGCACCGAGACGGGCGCGCCATCGAAGATCTCCGGTGGGGCCAGGGTGATTGTCGCGCCGCCGGCGCCGCGGAGGGCATCGTCGAAGGTCAGCAGATCGCGGCGTCGGGCGGCGTCGACCTCGGCCGCCGAGGGCGCCTCGATCTGACCGCTGAGGGTGACGGTCCAGGCCCCGTCCGGGCCATAGGCGGAGTCGGAGGTCAGGGCGCCGAAGGCGAAGCGGTCGCGGCCATGGCCGGCCGTGATCCAGCGCTCGACGGGTCCGCCGAAGCGGCCGTCGGTGGCCGTCCCGGTCGCGTGGACGCCGGTCGCCCGTTCAAAGGCGGGGCCGCCGCGCCAGGCGACATAGCGGTCAATGATCACGGCCGCGGGGTCGGCCGCGGTGGCGGGTCCAGCGATCAGGGCGAGACCGGCGACGCAGGCCAGAAGGGCGGAGGTGCGGGTCATGGGCGGGCTCCGAGAAGGTGGGTGAGGCCGGGCGGGCGCAGGGTCAGCAGGGCGACGTCGGCGAATGGATCGTCGCCGGGCGGCAGGGCGGAAAGACGGATCTCCGAAGACAGGGCGCTGTGCTGCAGGCAGGCCAGATAGGCGCTGTCGCTCCATAGGCCGCGCAGGACCTCGTCGCCCTCGTGCGCCAGGAGGGCGACCAAATGCTCGCGCGCGTCGGCAGCCAGGGTCACCTGCTGTCCGGGCCAGCGTTCGGCGGCTTCGGCGGACAAGCCGGTGATCGACACCCGAACGGTCGTTACGGTCGGACCGTAGACCAGGCCCGCCACGACGATTCCGGCCGCTGCGGCCTTTTCCAGGTCCGGCTTCAGCGCTTCGAAGGGCTCCGGAAACAGGTCGAACAGGATGACGGACGTCGCGCCGGCGATCATCGCCCGCGCCTTGGCCAGCACCTGCTGGCGGCTCTTGAGGGCATAGAGGCGGTCGTCCGGCGTCGCGGCGTCGATGCTCGACAGGGCGGCCAGGGCCGCCGCGCCGCGCCGGTCGAAGGCGGCCTTCAGCCCGGCGAGCAACTCGCCCGGAGGCGCTGAACGCCAGGTTCGCGCGTCGCCGTCATCAACGATCACCGCGCCCTTCGACAGCAGCGACTCCAGCGCCTGATAGGTGTTGGTCGGGGCCTTGCTGATCGCGCGGGCCAGCCGGTAGCCGGTGGCGGGCCCGGCGCGGACCAGCTCGCAATAGACCCGCGCCTCGATATCGCTGAATCCGAGGTCGCGCAGGCTGTCTTCGGCAATAGTAGTTGTCATGACTACTACTATTTTCGCGGCGACGTGAAAGGTCGAGTGAAACCTTCGTAATCCTGGTCAGATCAGGCTTCGTCCCGGTGCTCGCCCCGGTCCGCAAGCCAGGCCGCGCCGATGACGACCAGATAGATCACCAGCGTCAGCCGGCCGAACGCAAAGGCGTCGCCGGTCGGGGCGGAAAACTCGCCGATCATCTGCAGGGCCACAAGGAAGCCAAGGAACAGCATGGCGGGCCAGGCTGTTCGGCCGTATTTGCCCCGCTTCCATAGCCAGGCGCAGCCGCCGAGCGCGATCAGACCCATCTCCAGCGTCTTCTCCGCGCCGGGGAAGTTCCACAACGCCAGCCCGACCTTTTGCCCGCCCGGCCAGATCTCGAGGTCCGGCCGGTGCACCAGCCAGTCGGTCGCCCAGTGCGAAAACACCACCAGTCCGACCATCACGGCCGCGCTCCAGGGAACCCTGACGAGGAACCGCGCCAGCAGCAGACCGGCGATCGACCAGGCGACGGCCGCCGGCAGACTGTGCGTCCAGGGCATATGGTCGAGAATGAGCGGGCTGCCGGGCAGGTCCGGGTCGAAGCGGACCGTCTCGACCCCGGCCATGACCAGGCTGCTCCAGCCGATGTCGATGAGCTGCGCCGCCCCTATATAGGTCCAGAGCGGCGCCTTGGGCGCGATGGCCTTGCCGGCAAGCGCGGCGGCGTAGTGTCCGACGAACATGACGTCCTCCCCCGAGTTGGTCAGAGAAGGAGGGTGAACCTGTTCAGAGCGGCGCGCACGCGGTTTCGAGCCAGGCGCGAACCTCGGCGCTGACCAGCGGTCCGATCAGCTCCAGAACCTGGGCGTGGTAGCCGTCCATCTGGGCCCGTTCCTCGTCCGTCAGCAGGTCGACGTCGATGCAGGCCCGGTCGATCGGCGCCCAGGTGAGGTTCCCGAACGCCAGCATCGGCCGCTCGCCGCCCGGCACGTCCGTCGCCTCGGTGACGTACTGCAGGTTCTCGATGCGGATGCCGTATTCCCCGGGCTTGTAGTAGCCGGGCTCGTTGCTGAGGATCATGCCGGGGCGCAGGGCGATGGTGCTGGGGGCCTTGGCGATGCGCTGCGGCCCCTCGTGGACACCCAGGTAGACGCCGACGCCGTGGCCGGTGCCGTGGTCGTAGTCGAGCCCGGCGTTCCAGAGTGGCGCACGGGCGAGCACATCAAGCGCCGAGCCCGTCGTGCCGACGGGAAACCGCACGCGGGCCAGATGCAGGTGGCCCTTCAGCACCAGCGTGAAACGATGTTTCATCTCGTCCGATGGCGTGCCGATGGCCATGGTCCGGGTCACGTCAGTGGTGCCGTCCAGGTACTGGCCGCCGCTGTCGACGAGCAACAGGGACCCCTGGGCGCAGCGCTCGTTGCTCCGCTCGGTCGGGCGGTAATGGGGCAGGGCGCCGTGGCCGTTGGCCGCGCCGATGGTGTCGAACGACAGGTCCTTCAGCGCGCCGGTGGCCTCGCGGAAGGCCTCGAGTTTGGCGACGGCTTCCTTTTCGTCTGGCGGATTGATCTGCCCTTCGGTGGCGATCCAGTGGAGGAAGTTGGTCAGGGCGGCGCCGTCGCGGATGTGGGCCCGGCGTGTGCCGGCGATTTCCACGACGTTCTTGCAGGCGCGCGGCAGGGTGCAAGGATCCATCGCCCGCAGCACGGTCGCGCCTTCGGCCGACAGGGTGTCGAAATACCAGGCCGAGGACTGGGCCGGGTCGACCAGTACTGTCTTGCCTTTCAGGTCCGACAGGGCGCCGGCGAGGGCTTCCGGAGTCTCCAGAGACACCTGGTTGCCCAGCCACGCCGGGAGGTCGGGCGTCACCTTGGCGGGGTCGAGGAACAGCCGGGCGGAGCCGTCGGCGTTGACCACGGCCTGGCCGATGGGCAGCGGCGAGCGGATCACGTCGCCGCCGCGGATGTTGAACAGCCAGGCGATCGAGGCCGGGGCGGTGATCACCGAGGCGTCGGCGCCGTCGCGGGCCAGGGCCTCGCCGATACGGGCGCGCTTGGCGGTCGAATCCTCGCCGGCGAATTCGAGCGGCTGGGGCACGACCGGCGCCGTCGGCTGGGCCGGGCGCGACAGGCCCCAGGCCGTGTCGAGGGGGTTGGGGTCGACCGGTTTCAACGAAGCGCCGGCCTTTTCAGCGGCGGCGCGCAGGTGGCCGAGCGCGTCCGGGCTGTGGAGGCGCGGATCATACCCGAGCACCGCGCCCTTGCCGGCGGTCTCGAGATAGGCGGGCACGCCGCCGTCGACGAGGTCGCGGATCTCGAACACGGACCCGTCGACCTGCTCGCGGACCTGCAGGGTATAGCGACCATCGACGAACACCGCCGCCCGGTCCTTCAGGATCACGGCGGCGCCGGCCGAGCCGGTGAAGCCGGTGGCCCAGGCGAGGCGGTCGTTAGCCGCAGGCAGGTATTCGTTCTGATGCTCGTCCTCATGCGGAATGAGGAAGCCGTCCAGGCCCTGGGCCTGCATCGCCGCACGGATCAGCGGCACGTGACGGGGGCCGAAGCCCGGCTCGGTCGATTCATCGAAGGTCTGACGCATGCCTCCGAACCTATTCATCCGGATCGGTTCGCGCCACCACCGCGAAACCGATTGCTAACCGACGCACGCCAGCGTGATTCCAGAATCGTTCAGGATCGGGGCCCCATGACCTGCTGCAGCCACATCAATCTTCCGCGCATGACTCGCCGCCGGGCCATGCAGGCCATCACGCTGGGCGCGGGCGTCAGTCTTCTGTCGACCCTGCAGCCCGGCGTCGCCCGCGCCGGCGGCCATACGGAGATGCTCCTGCTGACCTGCATGGACTTCCGTCTGGTCGACGACATCGAGACCTACATGAACGCCCGGGGCCTGAAGGACAAGTACGACCACGTGGTCCTCGCCGGGGCGTCCCTCGGCGCGCTGAATGACCGGTTCCCAGCCTGGAGCGAGGTGTTCTGGCAGCATCTCGACCTTGCGATCGAGCTGCACGAGGTGCACCGCGTGATGGTGCTCGATCATCGCGACTGCGGCGCCTACAAGATGATTCTCGGCGAGGCCGCGGTGAAGGACGCCGACACGGAACTCAAGAGCCACGTCAAGCAGCTCTATCTGTTGCGTTCGGCGATCCTCGCGAAGCACCCACACATGGAAGTCGAGATCGGCCTGATGGCGCTGGACGGCGCGGTTACCCAGATCGTCTGACCGCCTACTGCGGCTGGGGCTCCGGCGGCGGCGTGTCGGTCGTCTGCGAGCGACCGATGACGGCGGCGTCGCTGGCGCTCTGCGCGGCCTGATCGGCGGCGGCTCGGGCGTCACCGGCAGCCCTGGCGGCTTCAGCTGTAGTTTGATCGGCCCTCGCGCTGGCCGCGTCACGAGCCATGTCGAGGTTTGCCTGGGCCCCGGCGAGGGCGCCTTCGGCCCGGCCAAGATCCTGGGCCTGGGTGATGGCGGTCGAATCGGGCTCCGCCGGCGTCTGGCTGGTCACCATGAAGGCGACGGCGATGATGGCGACGACCGCCACGACGGCGGCCACAACCCATGGCGTGGCGTTTCCGCTGCGCGCACCGGCGGCGCGGCTGTCGCCCGGAGGCGGAGTCTGGGGATCGGTGTAGGTCATGGGCGGCCCTCCGTGGGGATCAGCCCCCGACCGCAGGACTAACGCCGGGCCGTGACGGCGGTTCCGGTCAGGCCCGCTGCAGCACCAGCGTCGCCCAGGCGTCGCGGTGGATGCGGCGCACGACCCGGAAGCCCTTGGACAGGTAGGCCGCTTTGACACGGCGCTCCTGCGTGCGCAGCAGACCCGACAGGATGGCCATGCCGCCCGGCCGCAGGGCGCCCTTGATGTCCTGCGCCAGGGCGACAAGCGGCGGCGCGAGGATATTGGCGAACACGAGGTCGTAGGGCGCGTCCTGGCGCACCAGCCGGTGGTTCAGGCCGGAGGCGTGGACGAAGCGCGCCTTAGCCGCGTTCTCGATGGCATTCTCGTTGGCGATCCGCACCGAAGGGCCGTCGATGTCGGTGCCGACCGCCTTCTTCGAGCCGGTGCGGGCGGCGGCGATCGCCAGCACGCCGGTGCCGCAGCCCACGTCGAGCACGCGGCCGAACCGGCGGGACTTCAGCAGGTCATCATAGGCCTTCAGACAGCCGGCCGTGGTGCCGTGGTGGCCCGTGCCGAAGGCAGCACCGGCCTCGATGCGCAGCTTCACCGCGTTGACGGGAGCCCGGCCGGTGTCGTGAACGCCATAGACGAAGAAGCGGCCCTCGCGAACCGGCGGCAGGCCAGACAGGGCCATGGCCAGCCAGTCGGCGTCCGCCAGGGCCTCCACGATCACGGTCAGGCCGCCCGAGGCGATCAGGCTGGCCTCGACTCCCTCGGCCTCCTCGGTCGAGGTGGGGAAGGCGTCGATGCGCCAGATCCCCTTGTCCTCGTCCTCTTCAAGGATCGAGTAGGTGGCGCCTTCCAGCATGGGATTGGCGTCAAGGGCGTCGGCGGCGGCCTCGGCCAGGGCGCGCGGGCCCCGGGCGATGATCTGGAGAGCTTGCTCGGTCATGGCGTCCCATAGACCCTTTCCGGATCGGATGAACATCCGATCCGGACAAAAAGGGTCTAATCTTTGGCTGGAGAGGCCATCCGGGCGGCGGAACCGGGCCCACTTCCGCCTGACGGGCTCTCGCGGGAGGGACGCCCGCCGTCACGCGGCCTTGCGCGGGGCGCGGGCCGGGCGCGCCCAGTCCGGGGCCATTCCGTCGCGCCAGCGGATGCAGCCGGGGGCCGACAGGTCGACGTCGAACCGGCGGACGTGGGCCCGTTCGACGTTGATGGCCGGCGGAGCCCAGGACTTCAGCGCACGGGCCGCCAGCAGATAGGCCGGCGCCAGCAGCTGGGCCGGGCCACGCGACTTCGGAGCCCAGCCGGCGGCGCGGCGCAGACGGCCGTTGGTGTAGAAGACGCTGTTGGTCAGCATCGACTGCGGCGAGGAGAACTCGACCGAAATCGAGACGTTCAGGTCGTCGCCGTTGACCACACGGTGCGGCGAATGCTGCGGCCAGAAGGCCGCCTGGCCCGGCTCCAGCTGGACGGGGACGCCGTGGTCCTCGAACGACGCGCTCCACGGCAGGTCGGACAGGTTTTCCTTGAGCAGAATGGCTTCCAGCGCCGCCTCGGTCACGATGTCCTGGCGCGGCGGATAGACGTGGATCGTCTTGTGGCCGCGGACATGCCACAGCATCGTCTCGGCTGGATCGACGTGGAAGAAGATGCCCATGCGTGGGCTGGAGATCAGCACCGCGGCGTTGGCGGTCAGCGCCGGCAGGCCGGTCTCTTTCGAAAACTCGCCCATCAACTGATCAAACACGACCTTGTAGCGCGGGTTCTTCGTCATCGCGCTGCGGGGAGACACCCAGAGCGCGCCCTTGCGGGCCGCCTCGACCAGTTCCGCGCCGCTGAGATCGCCGGCGTCGCCCGCGATCCACGGTTCATCGGCCGGCGGATTGGGCTGCATGGTGCAGACCGTCACCTCGTCGCGCGGGTGCTCGTCGATGAGCCGCGCCAGGGCCTCGTCGGTGAACAGGCCCGTCTCTTCCAGCCGGTGGTTGAAGCGCAGGATCTCCTTGCGGACGACCGTCTTCTGGTCGGCGGAGAGCGGCGGAAGAATGCGGTCGGTCATGCCGGGTGTCCCTATGCGGCGCAGTCTGGAACTCGCCCTGCAAGGGATTTGCCAAACGGGGACGGATCCTCCCCATCGGGGGAGGTGGGCCGGCGAAGCGGGGCCGGAGGGGGTCCGCTCAGATGACGGCCGACGTTTCGGGGGACCCCCTCAGTCGGCTCCGCCGACAGCTCCCCCGAGGGGGGAGCAGCCTTCGCTAGTGTTTCGGCCCACCGAGCAAACCCGATGAATCCGTGCTGTATCGGTCCGTCGACGGTGGCGGGCTCATCGGCGGAAACACAGCCGCGACGGGCTTCTTCGGCGTCATGGGCGAGGCGCTCATCGGCTGGCCCATCCCGGCCAGGATGTCGCCATCGGCGCTGGGATAGCGAACCGAGGTCGCTTCCGGCTCCGCCGCGACCGGGCCCCGGCTCCGGGCGGCCTCAATGATCGCGTTCGAGCGGCCGGCGGCGTAGGGCCGCTGGTCGACGGCCTGGCCGTGACCAAACGCCAGTGCGCCGGCCAGCATCAGGGGGATGAGCATCATGGTCGTCTCCGTCGCGCGTCGCAGGCACAGCGTCGCAAACGGCGGATGGTTGCGCCCGGCGCTCTGGCGGCGGCGCGGGATTCGCGGCTAGGCTCGGCCCGAAACGGGTGAGGGCGCCATGGCGGGACCACGAGGCGGACTGCTGAGAAACCGCGATGGCGGCCATGCCCGCGTGGGCTTCGTCGAACTGTTCTTCGACCTGGTCTTTGTCTTTGCCGTCACCCAGCTCAGCCACAGCCTGATGGCCAAGCCGACCTTCGAGGGACTGGTTCATGTCACGCTGCTGATGATGGCCGTCTGGTGGGCGTGGATGTACACGACCTGGGCGACCAACTGGCTAGACGTCGAGCATCGACTGGTGCGGGGTGTGCTGTTCGCCCTGATGGCGGCGGGCGTGGTGCTGTCGGCGGCCTTGCCTGAGGCTTTCGGTGGTCGCGGCCTGGCCTTCGCCGTCGCCTACGGATTCATCCAGATCAGCCGCACGGCGTTCATCTGCTGGGCCATGCGTCACCAGGCGGTCCAGTATCGCAACTTCATGCGCATCCTGGTCTGGCTGACGATTGCGGCCGGCTTCTGGATTGTCGGCGGCCTGGCCGATCCCCCGACGCGGTTGGCCTGGTGGGCGCTGGCGCTGGGCCTCGAGTACGTCGGGCCGGCCGCGCGCTTCTGGGTGCCGGTCATGGGCGCCTCCAACGTCTCGGACTGGACCGTCGAAGGCGGCCATCTGGCCGAGCGCTGCGGCCTGTTCATCATCATCGCGCTCGGAGAATCGATCCTCGTCACCGGTGCGACGTTCGCCGGCCAGCCGGTGTGGTCGCCGCTGACGATCAGCGCGTTCGCCAGCGCCTTCGTCGCCACCCTGGCGATGTGGTGGATCTATTTCGCCGCCAACGCGGAGGCCGCCAGCGAGGAAATCTTCAGGTCCGACGACCCCGGGCGCATCGCCCGGCTGGCCTACACCTATGTCCACATCCTGCTGGTCGCCGGGATCATCGTCTCGGCAGTGGCCGACGAGTGGGTGCTGGCGCATCCGGCGGGCCACACGGACCTGCCGACGGCCCTGGCCCTGCTCGGCGGGCCCGCGCTTTTCCTGCTTGGCAGCCTGCTGTTCAAGCTGAGCATCTGGAAGCGCTGGGCGCTGTCGCGGATGGTCGGCCTGGGGCTGCTGGGCGTGCTGGCGGCGGTCGTGGGGCAGGTGTCGCCATTGACGCTCAGTTGGCTGGCGACGGGGGTCCTGCTGGTGGTCGCGGTGTGGGAGACCGTTCTCTACAGCGGGGAAGAGAACGGCTGAGGCTCACCCCTTCTCCACGAACCCGTCGAGCACCTTCTTGTCGCCGGCCTTGTCGAAGCTGACGCTCAGCTTGTTGCCTTCGACGGCAGTGACTTTCCCGTAGCCGAACTTGATGTGGAACACGCGGTCGCCGCGCTTGTAGTCGCTGGCGGCGGAGCTTTCGGAGACGGCCACCAGCTTGCCTTCGCCTTCCAGCACCTGGGTGCGGCCGGCCGGGCCGCCGTGGTAGCCGCGCTCCTGGGCGCGCTTCCAGCCGGGGGAGGAGTAGCCGGCGCCGAAGGTGCGGTCGTCGTCCCAGCGGCTGGAGGTCGGCTGGGCCATGCCCGGGCCGCCGCCGTAGTAGCCGGTCTCGCTGCTGGCCTCGACATTGGCCAGCGGCAGTTCGTCGACGAAGCGGCTGGGCAGCTGGCTGGTCCAGCGGCCGTAGACCATGCGGTTGGCGACGAAGCTGATGCGCGCCTCCTCACGGGCGCGGGTCACGCCGACGTAGGCCAGGCGGCGTTCTTCCTCGAGGCCCTTCTCGCCGGACTCGTCCATGCTGCGCTGGCTGGGGAAGACGCCTTCCTCCCAGCCCGGCAGGAAGACCAGCGGGAACTCCAGACCCTTGGCCGCGTGCAGCGTCATGATCTGCACCGCGTCGTCGCCCCGGCCCCGGTCGAGGTCCATGACCAGCGAGACATGTTCAAGGTAGTCGCCGAGCGTTTCGAAGGCGGCCATCGCCTGGACCAGCTCCTTGAGGTTCTCCAGCCGGGTCTGGCTGGTCGGTCCCTTGTCGAGGCGCAGGGCGTCCGTGTAGCCGCTCTCCTCGAGGATCATCTCGGTCAGGCGGTCGTGATGCGTGCCGGTCGCCGACTGGTGGCTCCAGCGGTCGAGGTCGCGGATGAAGTTGGCCAGGGCCGTTCGGGTGCGGGCCGCCAGCTCGTCGGTCTGGACGATCCCGCGCGCCGCGGTCACCGCCGACACGCCGCCGCCCCGGGCGATCTGCAGGATCTTCTGCACCGTGGTGTCGCCGATGCCGCGCTTGGGCACGTTGATGATCCGCTCGAAGGCCAGATCGTCGTCCGGCGACTGGACCAGCCGCAGATAGGCGTGGGCGTCGCGGATCTCGGCCCGTTCGAAGAAGCGCGGTCCGCCGACGACCGTGTAGGGGATCTGCAGCATGACGAAGCGCTCTTCGAACGCCCGCATCTGGAAGCTGGCCCGCACGAGGATGGCGGCGTCGCGATACTTGCGGCCGTCCTTCTTCCAGCGCTCGATCTCCTCGGCGACGAGGCGGCTTTCGGCCTCGCCGTCCCAGACGCCGCGCACGCGGACTTTTTCGCCGCCGTCCTGTTCGGTCCACAGGGTCTTGCCGAGGCGGCCCTTGTTGACCGCGATCAGGCCGCTGGCGGCGGCGAGGATGTGGCTGGTGGAACGGTAGTTGCGCTCCAGCCGGATGACGGCCGCGCCGGGGAAGTCGCGCTCGAAGCGCAGGATGTTGTCCACCTCCGCCCCGCGCCAGCCGTAGATCGACTGGTCGTCGTCGCCGACGCAGCAGACGTTCTGACGCTTCTGCGCCAGCAGCCGCAGCCAGAGGTACTGGGCGACGTTGGTGTCCTGGTATTCGTCGACGAGGATGTAGCGGAAGCGGTCATGATATTCTGCAAGCACATCAGGATGTTGCTGGAATATCGTCAGGTTATGCAGCAACAGGTCGCCGAAGTCGCAGGCGTTCAGCACCCGCAGGCGCTCCTGGTACATCCGGTACAGCTGCTGGCCACGGTTGTTGGCGAACACCGCGCCTTCCGAGGGCGGCAGGCGGTCCGGCGTCCAGCCGCGGTTCTTCCAGTGGTCGATCAGGCCGGACAGGGTCTTGGGCGTCCAGCGCTTGGCGTCGATGTTCTCGGCCTGGAGGATCTGCTTGATCAGCCGTTCCTGGTCGTCGTCGTCGAGGATGGTGTAGCTCGACTTCAGGCCGACCAGCTCGGCATGGCGGCGCAGGATCTGGGCCGCCACCGAGTGGAAGGTGCCCAGCCAGCGCAGCCCCTCGGCCTGCGGGCCGATGATGTGGGTGATCCGCTCGCGCATCTCGCGCGCGGCCTTGTTGGTGAAGGTGACCGCCAGCAGCTCCCAGGGCCGGGCCCGGCCGCTGGCGAGGATGTGCGCCAGGCGAGTGGTCAGCACGCGGGTCTTGCCGGTGCCGGCGCCGGCCAGCACGAGCACGGGCCCGTCGACAGCCTCGACCGCCGCGCGCTGCTCGGGGTTCAGGCCGTCGAGATAGCCGGGTGCGCCGTCGACACGGGCAAGGTCGCTGATGCGGGGTTGGGGCAGGGGAGAGTCGGACATCGGAACATATGTAGCACACGCCGCGCCGCGCTTAAGCGGAACCGGCGATGATCGCGCGCCGTTATGCGCATCACATGCTTCCGGGAAGGAAACACTCCATGGCTGAACAATCTTCTGGCGGCGGCTCGCCCGTCCTGGCCTTCATCGTCGGCGGCCTGGTCGTCGTCGTCGCGATCGTCGCCTTCATGATCTATTCCGGCCGGTCGCCGGTTCCGGACAAGTCGATCGACGTGAAGATCGAGGCGCCGCAGCTGCCTGACGCGCCGAAGCTGCCGGACGCGCCGTTGCCCAACCCGCAATAGTCGCGGCGAAAAAGTCACGGTGGCGGGTCTGTGAATGCGAGGCCCTTGCAAAAAGATGACGGGGTCGTCATCTTCGGTCCTGCACTTCTCAGGAACGCTCCCATGGCCTTTGATTCCGCGCCCGCTACCGACGCCCCGCGCGCCGCGACGACCGCTCGTGACCGCAATGCCTTCCGCCTGCAGCCGCTGCGCGCGGCGCGGGCGCTCGGCAAGCTGATCAAGGACAAGGAAGACACCGCCCAGGTGTTCGAGATCATGCGGGCGCTGTCCGGCAACACGGTGGTCAATGGCTACCGGCGCCTGATCTCGACGCCGCAGGGCGGCCGTCTGGCCTATGAGCGGGAAGAGTTCTGCGAGCGGCTGTCGAATACGGCCTGGCTGAACACCTTCGGGCCGGGCACGGTCGGCGAGGCCTATCGCAACTTCATCGCCCCGCGCGGACTGACCGCCGAGGGCCTTGCCGAGGAAAGCCGCAAGACCGCCGACGGCGAGATCGACGCGCCGCATCCGCTCGCCTGGTACGGCCGCCGGATGCGCGATGTGCACGACGTCTGGCATGTGCTGACCGGCTACGGCACTGACGGCCTCGGCGAGGCCTGTGTGGTGGCCTTCTCCTACAGCCAGACCAAAAGCCTCGGCTTCGCCCTGATCGCCCACGCCGGCGCGCACCAGTACCAGAAGATCGGCAACGGCCATCCCTACCGCAAGGCGGTCATGGAGGCGTTCCGGAACGGCAGGAAAGCCGCCTGGCTGCCGGAAGTCGACTATGTGAAACTGTTCGGCGAGAACCTTGAGGCCGCCCGCGCGCGGCTGGGAATCAACCCGCCGTCGACTTACCTGAGCATTCCCGCTGACCAGCGCGACCGGCCGCTGAGCCGCAAACTGG
Source organism: uncultured Caulobacter sp. (assembly GCA_964541915.1). Lineage (GTDB taxonomy): Bacteria > Pseudomonadota > Alphaproteobacteria > Caulobacterales > Caulobacteraceae > Caulobacter. The sequence goes on along the minus strand of CAZISF010000044.1, from coordinate 6,233 downwards.
ACGCCTAGTCCTTTTCCTCTCCGCGTCGCGGGGAGCGCGGGTTTTGCAGCCCGAACACCCGACAAGCGCTCGCCAGCGGCCGATCGCCGCGCGCGTCGTCGATCCGGGCGATCAGCCCGGCCAGGCTGACGCCGTCGGCCGCCGCCGCCGCGTCCAGCACCGCCCAGAACTCGGGCTCCAGCGCCAGTGATGTGGCGTGGCCGTGCAGGTTCACGGACCGCTTCTGCAGCAGGCCCTTCACGTGTCGCGCTTCGAACCGTCGAGGTCGCGCTCGGCCTTCTCGCGTTCGGCTTCGACGCGGGTTTGCTCGGCCTTGGAGCGGCCGAAACGGACGCGGTTCTCCGCCGCCGTGGCCTTGGCCTCGGTCTTCGCCTTGGCCTTGCGGAAGCGGTTCAGGTTGACGGGTTCGGTCATTGGCCGGTCGGGCGAATGATCAGTGTCGATTGCAGGCGCAGGGGTTTGTCCTTTGTCAGGACGACCGGCGCGCGGCCCGGCCAGACGCAGTTCTGCATCGACGGCTCGCGTCGCAGGATCCACAGGCTGACCGGCCGGCCGTTGACCTTGCAGGCCATGCCGACGGCCCATTTTGACAGACCGGGTTGTCCGGGCCAGGTGAAGCCCATCGAACTGCCGGCCGTGACCGGCGTCGGCTGCGGCGTCACCGCCTTGCCGGCCGAGGCGAACACGAGCTTGTCCGGTGCGACGAGCCGCACGGCGAATCCGCCGTAACCCTTGGCGTCATCGCTGCCGCCGAGCGCCAGACCGTCTACGAGCGGGGTGATGGTGGTGTCGAAGTCGATGCGGCGCGTGCCGTCCTTCAGCGGCTGGATACGGAGCTTCGTCACCTCGCGGGCGACGAACACGAGCTCGGGCCGACTGTTGACGATCCAGTCGACCTGCAGGGTCAGAATGCCGACGCCGCCGATCTCGCCGCCGAAGTTGGTCTGTTTCACGAACCCGGTGAGGCCCTTCATGCCCCAGCCATCCGCGGCCTGTTCGCCGCCGAGCCGCACCTGCCGCCAGGCCCAGAACACGCCGCGCTGTTCCGGCAGCACCGCCGGCCGATCCTCGGTCAGGATCGTGCCGTCCGGGGCGTAGAGCGGGTGGATATAGTTCAGCCGTCCAGGTTCGACCGCCGGGTCCGTGGGCTTGGTGCGGTAGAACAGCACCGGCTGGTCGCTGTCGGTGATGGTCACGCCGTCGGGGCCGATGCTGGCGTCGAGGCCCGGGCGGGCGAGGGCGGCGGCAGGAACCAGGGCGAGCAGCGCGGCGACGAGGAGAGCCTTCATGCCGAAACCTTCAATTGGCGTGGGACGGGACTGAACAAGAACAGTGGTCGATGCGCAACCGGTTGAGGGGCGCGCCCGTTAGATGACCGAGGCGGGGCGCCCATTTCATGACCGGAGACAAGACTATGATCGACGCCTCTCGAATTCGCGAACATCTCGAAGTGGTCGGCTCGGACGACAAACATGTCGGCAAGGTGGACAAGGTGCTGGGCTCCGACATCGAGCTGGCCAAGTTCGACCTCGGCGCCGGCTTCAAGCATCACCTGATCCCGACCTCGTGGGTCGATTTCGTCGATGACGACAAGGTCCACCTGAACGTCACCGCCGACGCGGCCAAGGCCGCCTGGCGCGAGAAGCACTAGCCCGTTCACAAACCGCTCATCCCGGTGAAAGCCGGGGTGGGCGGGGCGAGGGTCGGTCCGGCGAGGGGTTTTCATTGGAATTCTCGCCGGGGATGGCTATCAACCGCGCCTTCACGCGTTGAAAGCCGACCGACATGAGCGACACCCCTCCCGACCGCCTCGCCACCAACCCGAAGAGCCCGTTCTACGATCCGGCGATTCTGGAGCGGGGCGTGGGCATCCGCTTCAAGGGCGAGGAAAAGACCAACGTCGACGAATACTGCGTCAGCGAGGGCTGGGTGCGCCTCACGGTGGGCAAGACCCTCGATCGTCACGGCAATCCGATGACTGTGAAGCTGCAGGGAACCGTCGAGCCCTATTTCCGCGATATCGCCTGACGCTTTAGAGCGGTGGCCCTGCGGCCCGGACGATGGTCAAATGCGGCCATGGCGCGGGGCAGATCACTTCTGGGCGGACTATTGATCGGCGGCGTCGTGCTGACCGCGCTGTCGGCCACGCCGACACCGCCATGGAGTCAGCACGCGGATCTGCTGTCCGCGCCTCTGCCCCAGCCGCCGCCGACCCAGGAACAGCTGCTGGCAGCGGACATCGATCGCCTCGGCGAGACGTTTGACGGCCAGGCCGGCATCGCCGTGCTCGATGTCGCGAACGGCTGGTCGGTCGACTACAACGGCCAGGCCCATCTGCCGCAGCAGAGCGTCAGCAAGCTGTGGGTCGCGATCACGGTGCTGAACGCCATCGACCGCGGCGACTTCAAGCTCGACGACACCGTGGTGATCCACAAGGAGGACCTTAGCCTCTTTCACCAGCCCCTGCGGGATCGCGTCGGTCCGGGCGGCTATCGCGCCAGCATCGCCCAGCTGCTGGCCGCGGAGATCCAGCAGAGCGACAATGCCGCCAACGACGCCCTGATCCGCAAGGTCGGCGGGCCGTGGGCCGTGCAGGTCGCCATCGTCAGCAAGTCGCTCGGCGAAATCCGCTTCGGCCCCGGCGAGAAGGAGATGCAGACCCGCGCCGCCGGCCTGACCTGGAAGCCGGAATACAGCTTCGGCCGGGCCTTCTGGGAAGATCGCGACAAGCTGCCCCCGGCGCAACGCAGGGCGGCGCTGGAGGCCTATCTGGCCAATCCGCCGGACGCCGCCAGCCCGCTGGACATCGTCGACACTCTCGGACGGCTGCAACGGGGCGAGCTGCTGTCACCGGAGTCGACGGCGTTCCTGTTGCACCTGATGGCCGGCACCGAGACGGGCGTCGGGCGGCTCAAGGCCGGTCTGGCGCCGGGCTGGACGCTGCAGCACAAGACAGGCACGGGCCAGGTGATGGGATCACTCGCGACCGGGCAGAACGACGTCGGCCTGCTGACCTCGCCCGACGGCCGGGTCTATGCGGTCGCCGTGATGATCGGCCAGTCGCGGGCCTCGTTCGAGACCCGGCAGGAACTGATGCGCGCGGTCGCCCGCGCGGTCATATCCCGCCACCCGCAGCCGCCGCCGACGGCCGCCTCGTGAAGCCCTTCCGGGCAGGCAGCGTGGCGGGTCTGGTGCTTCTGTCAGCCCTTGTCTGCGCCCCAACCGCCCGGGCGCGGGGCTGGATGTGGATCAGCCAGAGCGCGGGCCACGACCCCGTGGCCGCCATCGGCGACGATCACGGCTCCAGCATCAGCATCACCTGCCAGTCCGGCCCCAAGGCCGGCTATGTGCTCATCATCGATGGACCCAAGGCCAACCTGAGGCCCGGACGTGGCGTGCTGACGGTCATCGAGGGCCGTCATCCCGTCGCCGTACGCCTGGACGCCATTCTATTGCCCTGGCGCGGCGTCGTGCAGTTGACCGGCCGGGGCACGGATCTGGCGACCCTTCGGGCGATCGAGACCCTCTATCAGGCGAAAGGCCCGATCGTTATTTCGAGCGGGACCTTCCGGTTCAGCGTCAGTTCGCTCGGCATCCGCTGGGCCATGGCCCCGCTGATCCGTCGCTGTGGCGATCCCTCGACCCTGATCCGCCGGGCCCGGCCCTAGCCCGCCTCGGCCAGGGTCGGAAAGTCGGTGTAGCCGCGCGCGCCGCCGCCGTAGTAGCTCTGGCGCGGCGCATCGATCAGCGGCGCGTCGAGGCGCAGGCGCTCGACAAGATCCGGATTGCCGATGAACGCCCGGCCGAAGGCGATCATGTCCGCCGTATTCTCCGCCCGCGCCTTCAGCGCCAGATCGCGATCGTAGAGATTGTTGGCGATGGTCACGCCGTTGAACAACCGGCGGATCTTCTGCAGGTCGAACGAGGGTTCGCAGTCGCGGGAAATGCCCGTGTCGCCCTCGACCAGATCCAGCCAGCCGATCTTAAGCGCGTTCAGCTGCTCGACCACATAGGTGAACAGCGGCTCGGGGTCGCTGTCCCAGGCATTGTAGGCGTGGCCGATGGGGGCCAGGCGGATGGCTGTCCGCTCAGGGCCCCAGACGTCGACCAGCGCCTGCAGCACCTCGACCAGCAGCCGTGCGCGGTTCTCGATTGAACCGCCATAGGCGTCAGTCCGCTTGTTGGTCATGTCGCGCAGGAAGGCGTCGATCAGATAGCTGTGGGCGGCATGCAGCTCCACCCCGTCGAAGCCGGCGGCCCTGGCGCGCATCGCGGCCTGGCGGTAGCTGTCCACCAGCCCGGGCAGCTCGGCGATGTCGAGGGCGCGGGCCTCCTCATAATCGGCGAAGCCGCTTTCGACGAACATCTGGCCCGGCTGCTTCATCACGCTGGGCGCGACCGGCGCGCCGGCGCCGTTCGACAGCGACGAGTGGCTCAGCCGCCCGGCATGCCACAGCTGGCTGAAGATCAGTCCGCCCTTCGCATGGACCGCATCGGTCACCTGCTTCCAGCCGGCGACCTGGCCGTCGTCCCACAGGCCGGGGCAGTAGGCGCCGCCGCGACCGCCGGGCGTCACGGCGGTCGCCTCGGTGATCAGCAACCCTGCCGAGGCGCGCTGGGCATAATACTCCGCCTGCAGCGGTCCGACCTTGCCCGCCATATCGGCCCGGGTGCGTGTCAGGGGCGACAGGGCGATACGGTTCTGCAGCCGCAGGCCATTGGCCTCGAAGGGATCAAACAGGTCAGTCATGGTGCGGCTCCGCCATCGTCAGGGACGAAGCCTGCCCCGTTCCGTGGGGAGAGGCGCAAGGGGGATTTTGGCTATGCGCGTCTTGCCTGATCATGTGATCCTTGAATCAGCGGGAGTCGGGGAGAGCGAACCATGAGCCAACATCATTCGAAGGGCGGCTTGATTCTGGCGGTCACGGGGCTGCTCGCGGCGGTTTGCCTGGGCGGTCTGGCTGTCGCCCAGACGGTCACCCCCTCCGGGTACCTCGGCGAGATGCCGTTCGACGCCGCCGCGCTGATCGGTCCGCCGCCGGCGGTCGGCTCGCCTCGCGCCGAGGCTGACCGGGCGATCTTCCGCGCGACCCGAGCGATGAAGGGCACGCCCCGCTGGGACCTGGCGGTGGCTGACTTCGAGCCGCGGCGGGTCGCGGTCAACTTCAGTTGCTCCATCGGCGTCCAGATCGACCCGGCGACCATGCCGAAGACCATGTCCCTGATCACCCGGCTGGGCCTTGATGTCCGTCAGGCCACCTACGGGCCAAAGCGGCTCTATGGCCGGTCCCGGCCCTACAAGGTCGACCCCGGCGAGACTTGCGGGGTTCTGCCGGCCACCGAGGACAACTTCGACTATCCGTCCGGCCATGCGGCCCTTGGCTGGGCGCTGGGGCTGGTGCTGGCCGAGATGCTGCCTGAGCGTTCCACCGCGATCCTCGTTCGCGGCCGGGCTGTCGGCGACGGCCGGATCGTGTGCGGCGTGCACAACTCCAGTTCAGTCATGGCCGGCCAGACCATCGGCGCCGCGCTCGTGGCGGCGGAACAGCGCAACCCGGACTTCCAGGCGGATTTCGCGGCGGCGAAGGCCGAGCTGGAGGAGGCGATCAAGGCGCGACCGCTGGCGGAAGGCTGTGACGCCGAAGCGAAAGCCCTGGCGGGCCCGGCCTGGTAAGTCAGTTCGGGGGCGGCAGCAGCTCGGAGAGGCCTTCCCACTCCGGATCTTCGAAGGCCCCGAATTCCAGTGGATATTCGGGATGGCTGCCGAGGGCTTCGTTCAGCGAGCGGAAAAAGGCCTCGGGATCGCGGGTGTAGTAGCGCCATTCGCGAACACCGCCGCCGGTCAGGCTGGCGACCTGGGCGGCGTCGCCGCGCGCTTCGACCTGCGTTCGCACGGCGTCCTCGAAAGCGTCCTGCAGACCGCTTTCAATGTCATCGGGCATGCCGTCTTCGTCCGCCGACTCGCAGGACCAGCCGACCTGGATCAGGTGACGCCATTCTTCCCGCGCGGCCGGGGATGGCAGGTGCGAGCGGAACCGAACGATCATCGACACGCCGTCATCGGCCTCGGCTTCGCCGACCGTCCACATGTCGTCCTGAAACGGGCTGTCCGCCATGGCCCTACTTCAAATTTCCGCAGAAGCGCTGGATCCGGCCGCAGGCGTCCTCGAGGATATCCTCGCTGGTCGCGTAGCTGATGCGGAAATAGGGCGACAGGCCGAAGGCCGCGCCAT
>CAZISF010000043.1:18271-23628 GCA_964541915.1 uncultured Caulobacter sp. | reverse complement strand
TTGGCGCTGAAATGGTAGATGGCCACGACCGCCTAGCCCTTTCCGCGCGTCGCCTTCCGGCAGGCCGCCGCCAGAGCCCGCCGCAGGCCTTCGGCATCCGCCATCGCCAGCTTCACGATCGTTTCGCCTCGCGCGCCCGGCCCGCCCGGCTTTGGCGCGAAAACGCTCGGGGCCTCCTGGATGAACAACGCTTGGTCCTGGGGCGTAAGTTTGATCACCGCCTGCCCGACCATCGGCGACCCGAGCGATGCGAACACCTTGCCGCCGACCCGAAACTCCTCGTTACCCAGGCTGGAGCCAGCCTGAACATTCGGCAGGCTTAGGGCCGTCAGGCGGAACGTGTCTGGCGTCATGGAATTCTCCCGGTAATGGCCGCCCGACCTTGATCGAAAAGTCCACGTCGTGCAACGACGTATAAGCGCGCACTCAAAACCTTACGGCTTTTCATGATGGACTCAGCGCGTCTGAAATGATTCACTCTGTCGCGGGGTCAGTCAGTCGCCAAGGAACCAACCATGCGCAAACCCCGCGATATCGACAGTGAGTTGAAGGCCCTCGCCGACAAGGCCAAGGGGCTCAAAGCGAAACGGGTGTTGCAGCTCGGGGAGCTGGTCACTGTCACCGGGGCCGACACGCTCGATCTGGAGACGTTGGCCGGGGCGCTCCTGGGGGCGGTGAACGGCGCCAAGTCAGCCGAGCAAAAGGAGGCGTGGCGCTCCGAGGGCGCGGCCTTCTTTCAACGCCGGGGACGCAAGGGGCGCTCGGGCGTTGAAGCTCCGGGTTCAGGCGACCGGGGCGGCGCTGCGTCGGGCGGCGACGGCGAACCGGCGCGCTGAAACCACCCGCGCACGCACCGATACGAGAACCTGGGTCATGCAACGCCGCGACCGCACCCGCCACCTGATCGAACTCGGCGGCCTCGTTCAAAAGGCCGGCCTGGTCGATCTCACGGACGACGATCGCGCCACGATCCTCGGCGGGCTGCTCGGCCTCGCCGATCTGCTTCAGAGCGAGGGTCGCGCGGGCCTGCTGGAAGCCTGGCGGCGGCGTGGCCTGCGCGCGTTTGAGGCCGACGCGGTGGCGGCCGAATGAGGGGCGTCCTACGGCTCGTCGCCCTCGTCATCTACGTCGCCGCCGGCTATCTGATCGGCTCCATGATCGGCCGCCTGCTGCTGATCCCCATCGCCGCCGTGGCGCACGTCAGCCACACTCTCCAGACCGGCCTGAGCGTCGCCACCGGCCTCCTCGGGACATTCAGCGCCGTGGGCTGGTGGCGCGCCAAGTTCGGGGATTTCCAGGCCAGCGGCGGCGTCCACGGATCGGCCCGGTTCGCCGGCGCGGAGGAAGTCCGCCGCAGCCTGGGCTCGGGCGCCGGCCTGATCGTCGGCCGCGAGAACCGTCGTGGTGGCCAGCTCCTGCGTTACGCGGGCGAGGCGCATCTACTGACGATCGCCCCCACCCGCTCAGGCAAGGGCGTGGGCGCCATCATCCCCAACCTGCTAACGGCCGATCGCTCGGCGCTCTGCATCGACCCCAAGGGTGAGAACGCCCGCATCACGGCGCGCGCCCGCTCGCGGTTCGGCCAGGTCTATGTGCTCGATCCGTTCGAGATCTCCGGCCAGCCCTCGGCCGCCTTCAACCCCCTGGCCGGTCTCGATCCCGACAGCCTAGACCTGGCTGAAGACGCCGCCCTCCTCGCCGACGCCCTGGTCCACGATCCGCCAGGCCAGGTCGGCGAAGCACACTGGAATGAGGAGGCCAAGGCGCTGATCGCCGGCTTGATCCTCTACGTCGTTTGCGAGGAACCCGCCGCGACCCGGACGCTGGCCACTGTGCGGGAATTGCTGACCCTCAGTCCTGGCGACTTCGCCGCCACGCTCAAGATCATGCAGGAGACCACGGGCGCCGGCGGCCTGATCCGCCGCGCCGCCAACCGTCACCTGGGCAAGAGCGAGCGCGAGGCCTCCGGCGTCCTATCCTCGGCCCAGCGACACACTCATTTCCTCGACAGCGCCCGCATCAATCAGACGATGGCCAGCTCGGATTTCCGGTTCGCGGATTTGAAAGAGACCAAGGCGACGGTCTTCCTGGTCCTGCCGCCGGAGCGCCTGGACGCCTATTCCCGCTGGCTACGGCTGATGGTGGCGCAAGCGATCCACGACCTGGCCCGCTCCCCTGCCCGGCCGGCCGCGCCGGTCCTCTTCCTGCTCGATGAGTTCGCGGCCCTCGGCCGCCTCGAACCCGTCGAACGGGCCTTCGGCCTGATGGCCGGCTACGGCCTCCAGCTCTGGCCGATCCTCCAGGACATGCACCAGCTTTGGAGCACTTACGGGAAAAACGCCGGAACCTTCGTCTCCAACGCGGGCCTGGTGCAGATCTTCAACGTCGCCGACGTGGAGACCGCGAGCTGGGTGTCCAAGTCGATCGGCGCGACGACCATGAGCTATCAAACGACGGGAACCAGCACCTCGCGAGGCGGAATGCAGCTTTTCGAGACCAAGAGCGCCTCGACCTCCACCCACCTCTCGCGGCGCGAGCTGATGACGCCCGACGAGATCATGCGGCTGGATTCGAGCCTGGAAATTCTCCTGCGCCAGGGCGAGGCGCCGGTGATCGCCGCGAAAATCCGATATTTCGACGACCCTGTGTTTCGGAATCTGGCGAATTGATCGCCGGATCGGCCAGCGACGATGCCCCTCCCCCTTAAATTCCCGGGAACCCGGTCCTGGCACGCGAACCTGCTTACCGTCGTTGATGCGGCCCACTTGGGTTCCTGGGTTTCCTCGCCAAAAATGCCTGGCCTCCCTCGGAGGACACTTTTGGAGGTCGATACAGCCCCTTGTTGGGTCAAGTTTTGGTGCCGTGCGGTCTGTCAGGCTCTCCGAAGGGAATAACTTATCGGCCTAAGGCCGATTCCTTTTGGGGGATGCCGGGTGGGAGGATCGCCTTGGCGATCCGGGGCGAAGCGGCGAAGCCGCGTAGCGAGCCGGCGGGGGCGTAGCCCCCAAGAGGCGGAGACTATCCTTCTCTTTTTCTCGATCCGGCCGTTAGAAGAGATTCTGTTAGATATAGGAAAGTTAAAGAGTTAAGCCGAATCAAAGACTTACTATCTCTTTGTTTTCCTTAGAAAAAATTTCGGGTCCGGTTCCCGTTACCACGGGGCCTGGTTCCCGAAACCACGCGGGATGGGTTCCCGAAACCACGTCACCAAAGGTTCCTAAAACCACGGGCCTTCCCCGCCCCCGGCTGGGCCGTCGCTGGTTCCTAAAACCACGTGCTTAGCCCAGGAATGCCGGTTCCTAATACCACGAGCCTGGATTGCCCGGTAAAACCGGGCAATGGCCGGCCTCCGGCCCTCCCTTTTTGCCTCGGACTCGCTTTCCGGGGCCGAATCGGGCCTTGATCTGCGACTCAGACCCCCTCCTCGGTTCCTGAAACCACGTGCCACAATCCCGTGCGCGCTCAACGGATTGAGTCGGGTTCCTAAAACCACGAGCCTAGCTGGGCATGATCGCGCGACGATCGGCGCACGCCGTCACGAAGCCATCCGGCGGGTGGCCGCCTTCGATCCAGGCCGACCACGCCCCGTCAAAGCTCCGTGGATCGCGCTGGGCGTCCAGCCAGGCGGCGCGCGCGTCTTCCCGGCCCCGCTGGGACTTATCGGCTCCTCGGCGCTCCTTCACGACTTCCTGGGCATACATGCGATCCACGAAGTGGACCGCAGGGCTGCCGTCCTGCGTCGCGGTCTCCCGCATGGCGTAGCGTGGGAGTTCGTCGGCGCGGCACATCTCCCGAATTCGGAAGGTGAATTTCTTCAACGGCGATTCACTGCCGGTCTTGTCGTAGAGCGTGGTCATCTTGACCGTCCAGCCATGCGGCTGAGATCCAGCGTGCTTGCGCGCGACACGGTAGATCGCCCGCTCGATGCCGCCGGTAAGCAGGAAATACTCCCTGTCGAGCGTCAGAATGTTCCCGCTCATGATGCCATCCAGCAGCCAGTCCGGGACGCGCAACGTCAGGCTCTTGAGCTGTTCGGGGTCGTCGATCCCCTCCCCTTCCCCCTCGATGTCGCCAAGGTAGTGGAAAGCGGTGTAGCGGCGCTTGCCGGCCCGGATATTGGTCTCAACTTCCGTGGTCCGCAGACGCTTGATGGCTCGTAGCAGCTCGATGTAGTCCTGGCCGCTGGTGCCGCGCGCGATCCCCTTGAGCAGCTCGTATGGGGTCGTGTGAATGGTCGGCCGCAAGTCGTTCTTGCCGGCGTCGCGCTGCGCCACGATCCGGGAAATGCACCAGATCAGGATATCGGCATCCCAAATCGTCGCCATGCCGTGGGTCGGATTGCCGTTGACCTTAATCCACAGCTTGCCGTCCGGGGTTTCGTAGTGGATCGGCTTGTTGCGCTTGCGCTTGGCGATGGAGAAAAACGGTCGCTCCATCATCTCCGCGCTGTCCTTGGGCGCGTAGTCGATCAAGTCGGCGATGAAGAAGTCCCGAATCGGGTGTGGATCGGTGCGGGCGCTCATGTGCCCTCCCCTTCCCTGCCCACGTTTGGCCTACCCACGTTTGGGCGCCCGGAGGTCATCGCTCCCCCATCGGGTGCTTGCCGGCCTGGCGCAGGACGTGATCCAGCGCCTCGCCGATAAGCGCCTGGACGGTCACGCCACGCTCGACGGCGAGGAGCTTCACCGCGCGCGCCATCTCCGGCGAGAAATAGCCGGCGACCATGGTCTTGCCGATGCGGGCCTTCGCCGGCGCGGCCACGGGCGACTCGGCCACCTTGCGAGCCCGGGCCGGGCGTGGCGAAGCAGGGCTGGCCACTGGAGCTGAAGCCGGCGCCGGCGCGGGGCCGGCCGCCTGGGCAAGGCGTGCGGAAAGGCTGGGACGCGCGCTCATGCCACTGCCCTTTCAGGGTGAGGACGTGTGGACATGTCCAGGCGTCCACATGCCCACGTGTAGAGGCGCTCGACCTCCTCGGCCGCCTTGCCGGCCGGCTCATACTCCGCCGCCGCCTGGCCGTTGATCACCGCGTGGCGGAAAGCGGCCCGATCAACCAGGCACACCGGCGCGATGGCGAGCTGCAAGCTTGTGATCACCGTCGCGACCTCCTCGATCAGGGCGGTCGCGCGTGGTGGAACCGCGTTGAGCACCACATAGGCGGGCTTCTGCGCCACCCTGACCAGCTCGGCCGTCGTCTTGATAGCGTGAAGGTCGAAGGCTGAAGCCCGCGTCGGGATCAGAACGAGATCGGCGGCCTTGGCGGCGGCGGCGGCGGCGGGGGGGGGGGCCGGGGGGGGGGGGGGGGCCCCCCCCCCCCCGCCCCCCGGCGGGGGGGGGGGCCCCCGCGGGGCCCGCCGGGG
>CAZISF010000043.1:0-18261 GCA_964541915.1 uncultured Caulobacter sp. | reverse complement strand
GTGAGGGGCTTCGCCTCACGCCGGGGGGGGCACCCCACCGCGTGGGGCGGCCGGGGGGGGGGCCACGGCGGCGCTGTCGGCCGCCGGCGGGCTGTCGATCACCACCAGGTCAACGCCGGCCTTCTGGGCTTCGGCCAGCGTTGGGCCAAGCCTGGCGTGCGGTGCGGCGACCACCGCGGGATTGTCAGATCCTCGCCAGTCGGCCCACTGCGCTGCGGTCGCCTGGGGGTCCAGGTCGATCAAGGCGACCGTATAGCCAGCGTTCGCGGCGGCGACGGCCAAATGGACGGCCAGGGTCGTCTTCCCGACTCCGCCTTTCTGACTGACGATGGAAATGGTCTTCATGGCGCGCTGACCCCTATCGGTGTCCTCACGTCCACACGCGGACACGAGGATGGTTCGACATGTGGGCGCGTCCTCGTGTCCACGCCTCCGCAGACCAACTTGTCCGCAACCCGACGTGTGGACACGTCCACAAGCCAACTCTCGCCGGGAACGGTTAACGGTTCAATAACCGGGAACGGCGGCGCTCCACACGTCCTCGTGTGGACACCCTAGATGGATCGATTCCCAGGACCGCGCGAGGGGAGGGGGCTCGGGCGGCTGCGGCCCCTCCAGACGCGGGCCAACCAGGGGGTAGCTTTTTGGGTGTTTATGGGTGACTTATTGGGTGCATGATCAATACCGCCTCGATCACCATCACCTCCGATCTGCTGGTGCTCATCGCCGAAGTCGATGAGTTCAAGGGCGCGTGGCGCGCGCTGGGCACACTGGCGCCCGAACGATTGTCGGCATTGCGGCGCGTCGCCACGATCGAGAGCATTGGCTCATCGACCCGGATTGAAGGTAGCCGCCTGTCCGATCGCGACGTCGAGCGTCTGCTCGCGAACCTTGAAATCAAGGCCTTCGACACCCGCGACGAACAGGAGGTCGCCGGCTATGCCGAGGTGATGGAGACGGTCTTCGCCGCCTGGCAGGATCTCGCCTTCACGGAAAACCATGTTCGCCAACTGCATCGCGACTTGCTGGTCTACAGTGAGAAGGACGCCTGGCATCGCGGCTCCTACAAAACCACGCCCAATAGCGTCGCGGCCTTTGATGCGGACGGCAAACAAGTCGGCATCGTCTTCGAGACCGCCTCGCCCTTCGATACGCCTCGTCGGATGGAGGAGCTGACCGCCTGGCTGAACGAGGCCAGGGCGGAGCGGGTGCTGCACCCCCTTCTGGTCGTCGCGGTCTTCGTGGTCGTTTTCCTGGAGATCCACCCCTTCCAGGACGGCAATGGCCGTCTGAGCCGGGTGCTGACCACGCTGCTCCTGTTGCAGGCCGGCTATGCCTATGTCCCTTACAGTTCGCTCGAAAGCGTCATCGAGCAAAGCAAGGAGGGCTACTATCTCGCCCTTCGGCAGACCCAGGGCACGATCCGCTCTGACGCGCCCGACTGGCAGCCCTGGCTGCGGTTCTTCCTGCGGGCGATGCAGCAGCAGATGCGGCGGCTAGCCAACAAGGTCGAGCGTGAGAAGCTCTTGCTCTCGGCCATACCGGAGCTGGCCCTGCGGATCGTCGATCACGTCCGCGACCATGGGCGCGTCACCATAGGCGATGCGGTCACACTGACCGGCGCCAACCGCAACACCTTGAAGGAGCATCTGCGGATGCTCGTCGAGCGGCGCCATCTCGTGCAGCACGGTGTCGGCCGGGGCACTTGGTACAGCCTGCCGTAGGACTGACGGGGAGGGGAGGGAACCCGCCCACACGAGGACATGTCCTCGTGTGGACACGTAGACACCGCGCCGACAGTTTCGGGTGTTTGCGGGTGTGTCATTGGGCGGAAGCCTTACGACCCCTTGGGTCTGCCTTCACATGGACGCTGACGGTCAGGGTTGCGCCAGTGATCGGCTGATCTGCTCGGCCAGCCACGTCGGGAGGAGGGGGGCGACATCGATCAATACCTCGCGGTCGGCCGGCGACAGCCTGGCGCTCAGTCTCGGGAGGAGCCGCGCCGCCTCCGAAGGCCCAAGCCATGCCAACGCGCGGATGACTTCGCCCGTCAGTCGGCCTGCCTGGACAAATTGCCAAAGCGGAGCGTGGTATAAGGTCAGCGACGAACCACTCAGCCAGAGCACCCGGCCTGGCCCGGAGGTCAGGTAGACAGCGCGAACCGGGACCTGGGTGGTAAGGCCAAGTCTGTTGGCGGACATCGCCCCGTGGGTAGCGATGCTTTCGCCCCATAGTTCCGCCAGGCTGGCGACGACAGATTCCATCGTCGGGTTTCGAGGGCCAAATACGGTCGGAATGGGTCTCACATAGAGGCCTCGCCAGACGCGCAATAGATCACCGCGCCGCGCGAGGTGCGCCAGCGCCTTGTTGACGGCTCCACGCTCGCCAAAATGCAGAAGCTTCACCGCTATCAGCAGGGCGCCTTCCGGAAGGCGCTGGCTGTGTTCCAGTATTTGGTCTGCCAATCTTCGCACGGGACGCCTCGTGCCAGGGGTTCAGAAATAGCCCCGCACGTCCTCATGGGAGGCGGCGATCATGTTGCGGGACGCCGCTGTTACTCCGGCCGCCTCGGCAAAGGCCGGCCAATCAGCAATAGCGGCCCTAACAGACTCGATGACCTCCGCCATCAACCGGTCACTCAGACCATGGCGTCGGCCAAGGGCGCGCACGTGATCGCCGGTCGGGCGTCGGCCCTCGCCCTCGATATCGAGATAGTGCTCGCCGCCTGGGCCTGGAGAGAAGGTGAGATCATAGGCTGGCGCAAGCCGCCAATCGCCCGCCGGCGACATCAAGAAGCTGTGCTGTCGTGTGTGGTCGTCGCGGTTGCAGGCCAGGACATTGAAGACCATCCGCCGAAAGGCGGATGAGACATCACCGGCGTGCCGGGTGATCGCCTGTGTCGCGCGCAGGAAAACATCATAGCTTGAGGGCAGGGAGGGGCGCGCCTCGATCGCGCCGCTCAGCGAGACCATGTGCAAGCGAAGGCCGGGGGCAGGGCGGTCAAAACGCTGGGTCGCAAAATATCCTGGACCGGATTTGGCGGCTAACAGGCGAAAGGCGCTGAGGTCGAGGCCTGCGGCAAGCGCCATGGCGGCGTAGGCGGCCTCGATTGGACCAATGTCGAGGGGATCTTCGTTGGCTCGAAACTTGACGATCCAAGCTTCATGTCCCGGTGCGGTTTCGCCTTCGGACACCGAGATCGCGCCATCGGCGCTGAAGCCTACATGGATTTTCGGCCGGGCGCCGCCGGACGCACCCGCGAGATCGGCAAGGGTATCCGCCAGCGCATCCTCTTCGCCCTTCAGGATTTCAGCCGACGCCAGGGCCAGTTCATCGAGATCCAGCGTTTGAACGTCTTCCGTCGGCGTCGTGGCGGGCTCGAAGATCAGGGCGCCGCGCCCCTGGTCACCGACCAAGGCCAGGCGATCCAGCGGCGTCAGGGCATCGATATTCACGCCGAGCTTGCTGAGCTTACGGCGCATCAGCAAATGGCCCCAACCTTCGGGCAGGCTGTCCGCTAGAAATCCGTGCAACCCGTCGAACTCTCGGCTGCGGGCGCCCTGCAGGCCGCGTTCAGGAGGATAGAGGATCGGCGAGACCGCCAGGCGCGCCGCGATCGTCTCCGGCGCCCATTCCAACTGCGCCGTGCGGTCCGCGAAGGCCACGCGAGCGACCGGTAGGCGCGCCTGGCTCGCGTCGAACGCCAGCGCCACGGTCAAGGGTGTGCCCGGTGCGAGGTTCATGAGGATTCGCCAGCGCGTCTCGTGGCGCGGGAACGGCGCGGCATTGCACCGCCTGGTCCTGTCGTCTGCCGCTTGAGGAGTTCATTGAGGCTGTTCGCCGCCGGCGCGGGAAACAGCGCCTCCAGAGCTTCCTCGCACCGAAGCGCGATCGCGGCTTTGATCAGATCTTCGATGGAGGCCTTGCCTTCGGTCTCCAGGCGCCGCCACGTTCGATAGGCGATCCCGGATCGTTGGGCGGCCTCCTGTTGCGGGAGATCCATGGCGAGGCGACGCACCCGAATGCGGTCGGCGAGGTCCCGGACGAGTTCGGAGGACGTTTTTAACATTGTCCTTATATGGACAATACGGCCCGCCATTTCAATATAATTGTCCATATACGGCCATACTAACTGACGACTAAGGCCCGAGGTAACGCATGCCCTTGCGGGAGGGCGGGGGGGCCTCAGCCACACGCAGACATGTCCACGTGTGGACATGCGGCCCGCAGCTCGTGGCCGGACGTTTTCCTATTGTAGCCGCCAGTGATCGGCGAGACGCCCCACCAGAGCGAGTTGGCGAGCTGCTACGATCGAAGGCGTCCAGGTTTCGTGACCAAGCACCTGCGTCGTCAGCGAAAATGGCGACACGCCGCCGTTTGCGAAATAGGCGTCCTTCTTGCGATCGAACTCATAATTCGACGCGCCGCTGTTCTTCTTGCGGGTGAGAAGGGCAAGGTTGCCCAGTCGATGCACCCAATTCGCGCGGGCCTCCGGCTCCGGGAACCATACAGTCCAGGCGCTCTCTGCTCCGGGGTTTTGGGGAAGGACGTGCTCCACAGTGACGGTCGGGTAGTCGTAGGTTGCGCCGCCCCCGGACATCAGGTCGTCCAAGCGAAGCAGGAGCGTCGAGCGCACACGAGCGGGGAGGGTGTCGTAAACTGGACCGCCCAGCCGATCATAAAACTCGACCTTCTCCGCTGGCGTTAACTGGAGAGCGGAGGTTTGAGCGGTGAGGTCGGCGCCTGCTTCGATCTCGCCCGTCAACAGCGAGAAGCGCTCGATGCGGTCATTGACCCCCATACGGGTGATCGTGACGGCGTAAGCCAGCCGTTCCAGGTCGGCAAAGAAGTCACGCATCGCTTCTGGCTCGCCGCGATGGGCGACGGAATAGGCGAGGGCGGGGGGCATCCAGTCAGAGTATTCAAGGCGATTCAGCCATTTAAGGTGGCGGTTCACCTCTTCGGCAAATTGACTGCTGACATAGCTTTCGTCCACCAATTCCTCATAGGCCCGGGCGGCTGGAAGGATGATCTCGTCTATAAGTTTACGCGGATCGCGGTCGGCGCTGACGTGGGCTTGAAATTCCTTGAGGAGCGTCCCCTGCGGCTTGGTCTTTCGGTAAATCATCCGAACGTGGCTGAAGAGATCGACGAATGCCTCTCGGCCAAGATCCTCCTCCGCCGTCTCCCACTTGCCGGTGTAGGTGTCGCGGTATTCGCTCGGTATCGCGCCAATGATCTCGGCCTTCAGAATGTCCGTAGCAGAGAGGTCGAGGCCGCGACTGTTCATCACGGAGAAGATTCTGTAGGCGGAATCGAGGTCAGGCGTGGAGACGACCACCAAAAAGCACCTGGTCACGATGAACTGCGCCAAGCGAGCGCGATCCTCCTCCGACATCGTCACGATGCGATCGGTGAATAGCCGCCCGTTATCTCGCAGCCGCCTCTGGCTGTCAGAGAGCTGGTGCTCAAGGGTCAAGAGCTTTGCAAAGCCGCCTGCGCGCTGAACGTAGTTCTGAAAAAACTCGCGATCCTGCGGTCGCAGCAGGAGCCTGAAGTGATCCTGGGTGCCGAGGATCGGCGCCCCTTCCTGGTAAATAAGGTGGGTCAGATCCGCCGCATCCTTCGCGCTAACGCTGGCGCGAATGGCCGATAGAAGCAGCGTGAGGGTCGTCAGCCGCTGCTGGCCATCAACTACGTCCGCGTCGGGGGACGCATCGGGCTTAATGAGGACGATGCTACCGAGAAAGTAGGGCGGCATGTCCAAAACGGGCTCCGTCCGACCCCGCATGAACCCGATGAGATCATCAAGCAGGTCTTGCGCTTGCTCGCGGCCCCAGGCGTAGGGCCGCTGATAGCCGGGGATCGAGAAGGAGTATTCGTTGCTGAAGATCTGCGATATGCGCCGCTCGTGCGCCGTCAGTGATGTCGCCACGCTCAATCCCACCCCAATTTTCGACGCGCGCGCCGCCTTGCCGCTCTCTGTATGACCGCTAGGTGGAGCTGTGCCAATGGAGCACAAACGGCGGCACTATGCTTCCGTTTCACAGGCAACTCGGCCGCTGGGCCATGGCTGAAGCAGAGAGAAGATTCCCGTTCACTGTATATGTGATAAAGGACATTATCACATATACGAGGGGTGGGCGTGGGGCGCTATCTGGAAGTCCGGACGATCGGCGATGTGGAGCAGCACCTCGCGGCGATCCGCGCCTCGGCCGCGCGGGCGCAAAGCTGGATCGCCGCCCAGAGCGGCGACCCGCTCGATCTTCTGCGCCGGATGAAATTTGAGCCGGTCGGCTTCCACCCGATCGAGGACCGGCCCCTCAACGTCATCGAGCAGATCAATCAGACCTGGACCTACGCCGTCGCGCTCTCGGCCGCGCGGGTCCTGCTGGAGCTGCACCCGGAAGCGGGCGGCTTCAAGGTCGCGCCGGGCGCCCACATGGCGCTGCCGCTCGACATTATGAGTGAGGAACCCGGCCTGGTCGGCGCGGAAACCTTCGCCGCCGTCCACCCGCGAAACAACGGCAAGCTCGCGGCGGATCTGGCCAAGCTGGCAGATCGACCGGAGACGCACCGCTACGTCTTCTTCATGTCGCCCCGTCACCCCGGCGCCCAGCGCCAACCATCGCTGGAGCGCGATGGCATCCAGGTCTGGTCGGTCGATGTCTGACCTGGCGCCCGTCGTTGTCCGCCGCCCGCGCGACGCGGTTCCCGCTCTGGTCGCCGTCGCCGGCGAGCGGGCGCAGATACGCTTCCTGGAATTCTTCGCGGCCAACATCCGCAACGCCAATACGCGGCGGGCCTACGCCCGCGCCGTGGTCGATTTCCTGGCTTGGTGCGAGGGCAGGGGGGTGGCCTCGGTCACCGGGGTTCAGCCGCTCCACGTCGGCGCCTACATAGAGGCTCTAAGCCTCGCCCGATCGGCGCCGACGGCGAAGCAGCACCTGGCCGCGATCCGCCACCTGTTCGACTGGCTGGTGATGGGCCAGGTCGTACCGCTGAATCCGGCCGCCTCAGTGCGCGGGCCATCCCATAGCGTTCGCCGGGGCAAGACGCCGGTGCTCGATCCGACAGAGGCCCGCCAGCTCCTCGATGCGATCGACACATCGACGCCGGCCGGCCTGCGCGACCGGGCGCTGATCGGGCTGATGGTGTTCAGTTTCGCGCGCGTCGGCGCCGCCCTGGCGATGAAGGTTGAGGACGTTTACGTCCAGAATCGGCGGCTCTGGCTCCGGCTTCACGAGAAAGGGGGCAAGCGCCACGAAATGCCCTGCCACCACACTCTGGAGACCTATCTGGACGCCTATCTCGACGGCTGCGGCTTGCGTAGCGATCCGAAGGGGCCGCTGTTCCGCACAATCGAGCGGGGGAGGGCGGTGCTGACCACCACGCCGCTGCCCCAGGCCAACGCCCATGCCATGATCGGCCGCCGCGCCGCTGGCGCCGGCATCGCCACCAAGATCGGAAATCACACCTTCCGGGCGACCGGCATCACCGCCTACCTCAAGAACGGCGGCACCCTGGAGAACGCGGCGGCCATGGCAAACCACGCCTCAACCCGCACGACGCAGCTCTATGATCGGCGCTCCGACGAGGTCAGCCTCGATGAGATCGAACGGGTGCGGATTTGAGGCCATCGGGAGCTTTATAGGTTACTGAGGATACTCATCGCCACACTGCTATAACTGGCGTCAGATTTGACCGGCACTGTGATCAAATGTCCCTCCAGCCCATGAACCTTGAACAAAAACCCTTCGCCTGTCGAAAAGAAGCTGTGTAGGATTTCGGCGAATTGAGGCTCTATGTTGTATAGGCCGGTTCCACTAGGCTCTATGCTCGCGGTCGCAGTGAAATTGAGGTTTGTGTTGCCTTGAAATTCGCAAACGAGGCTCATCCCTTCGCGAGCGGAGGGGATGCCGGGCAAAAATCCAAACACCGGAGTTTTGACGATCCCCCTGAACAGCCGGCGTTTGATTATCATGTTGATCGCAAGGTTCAGGACGCGGCCGTCGGTCAACGCGAACGTGTGGAGGCTATTTACCTTGTCTTCGACGCGCCGCCATCCCGACCAGCGCGACTTCTCAAAGTCGACGTTGTCCGGCGTCATATGGAAGGTCATTTCCGCCGGCCTTCTGCAATCGTGATGGCGGCGCGAAACTCGGTCGCGATCTGCGCCGGAGCGTTTCGGATGTAGTTCTGGGCGCACGCCGCAGCCGGCCCCGACAAGCTCGCCAAATGCCCCTGCGCATCTGAAAGCAGCGGCACGTCGCCGGGCCGGTTTGTAAAGTTCGGCCTGAGTGCCGTCCAGACGACGCCAGCGAAGTCTCGGCCGGATTGCCAGGCGGCAATCTCTAGCGCCTCTGGCGACTCATCTCCGCTCGGATACCGGCCAATATTCTTTTCCGCTGTCGGCTTGCCGCCCTTCGGCCCTTCACGGCGGGCGAGGAGGGAAACAGCATCCTCCATAGATTCGACGTCAAGCACCGCCCAGAGTGCTGGGACGCGCTTGGCGCCTGGAGTGATCACAAGGGTCAGGCGACCGTCAGCGGACTTCCTGGCGAACTCGATTGGTAGGCTCGGCCCATCAGGCTCCCAACCACCGCGCGTTGGCAGTTCAACCGCGCGTGTTTGGTCCCAGATCAGGGAACCCCACCCAAGGCAGACGAATGTCATCGCCAATCAGTCCCCAAAATATGACCGTAATACGTGGTGGATAGAAGGTTTAGCCTGTGGCGGGACCGGCCATAGAACGCAAGTCCTGCTCGATCTCACGGTAAAGGTTTGAAAATCCCGCGTCATTGTGGAGGGGCAACTTCACCAAAGGCTCAGTTTTCCCCCAAATCTGGAACTCCATTTCCTTCCCAAGACAGAGAAATTTGAACACCTTGTCGGACTCTTCACGGCCTTCAACATTTAACAGTGTCGCATCACCAGGAACGGGGGTCGTCCTGACCGGAATAAATCCCGTACTTTCATCACTAGAAGTAGATGTGAGGATAATGGCCAGATGCCCCTCTTCATCGAGAATTCTAGGCACAACGAATATGTTGAACATTCTAAATAACTGAAATGTGCCTTTTTCGATGCTGGCGTTTATCTGAACCTTTGTTTCGCCTCCTGCGAGCTGAGAACCTTGGAAGGTGAACTCGATCACAAGCTCGTTTTCCCGCCGAAACCAGCCGACCCAATGGGCAGAAAGCTGGCCAGTCGGGGGCGCCTCAACTGCCGTTGGGCGCACCTGAACGGTCGGTTCTGGAGCAGACGGCAGGGGCTTGCCTCCCTCCTCCTTCGGGGTAGCGCCGACGCGGCCACGCCTCGCGATCCACCTGATGAGAAGTGCGATCCCTAGAATGACAGTGATGCTGCCGCAAATGTTCACAAAGAACCCATTCAGATTGATCATGAAAGGGTCTGGATTTTGCAGTTGCCGCAGATAATTCAGGCGATTGCTGACGTTGTAATCCCTCGTCAGAAAGCCTCCAACCAGCCATAGCGCACCAGAACATAAGAATGCGATTCTAAGCACGTGCGCCCCCGCTCAATTACTTCTCTAGCCTGCTCAACCGGCGTGGCAGACTTAGCAACCGATCCTGGTTGCGGCCATGTCCTCCGATCATCGAGCAACATAGAATGGCTTAGCGAGGCCCCTCTGTCGAACCCGCCGCCACGACAACCGCGCACCGCTGCGTCCTTGCTGTTCGAGCAGCGACCCTTCGACAATCATCCAGCGCCGCTCTGTTCGTCCGGTCCAATTCAGCGGCCTGCGCCAAGTCCGCCCACCCTTGCGGGTTGGCGCTGGCCATAAGCCGCGCACCGGCCTCCCAGCGACCCAGCCTGAGCGTCGCGGCGGCCATCCGTTCCGGCACGCTCCAGCTCGCCGGCAGGGCGCGCGCGATCGGCCCCGAGAAGCACACCCACAGGATGACGCCGACGACGACGCCCACGGCTGTCATGATCGCGACCTGGCGGACCTGCTCTCGCCCGGTGCGCTGCCGCTCGGCCAGGCGCTCCAGGTCCGCGCCCGCCGCGTCCACGCGCTGCACGGCATTCGCCAGCTCCCGCCGGCCCTGCTGCTGGGCGGCCTCCGACGCTTGGCGGACCTGGGAAGCCAAGGCGTCGGGCGTCAATCGCAGGGCAGGGTGCGCCTCCATGGCAGCGAGGCTCTGAGCGATAGCCGCGAGGGTAGGGGAGTAATCTGGCGCCGTGGTCGGCAGCCCCTCCAGCGCCGTGCGGAGTTGAGCGACCTCGGCCCTAAGCGCCTCGAACGCCTCGGCCGCCGCATCCTGGGGCTCGGCCCCGTGGGCCTCGTCCTCCGCCATCGTTCCTCCTAACGGCCAAGACCCCGGCCCAAGCTAAGGGAACGCGTGAGATCCTGCACCAGGTTGCGGCCCGGCATCGCGCCCGGCGACAGACCCAGCTCGCGCCGGCGGCCGGCCAAGACCGATTCCACCTGCGGATCGCGGGCGAGGCCTCCGGCGAGACCCTTCATCCGGGCTTCGACCTTCCGGCGGGCGTCGGCGTTCTGCCATCCCGACAACTCGGCGTGCTGCGTCTTCAACCGCGTCCAGCTCTCCACGAAACGCTCCGCTCGGAGCTGAGGATCTCGCCGCACCTGGCTCTCACGCGCCAAGGCGCCGCCGATCGCCTCCATCCCGCCCGGCTGATCGACGCGGCCGGCGAGCCCGCGTTGGCGCGACAGGGCGGAACGGAGATCCACGGCGGCCTCCGGACTGGCGGCGGAAAGTGCCTTTTCGGCGCGCTTCAAAGCCACGTCCTGGTGCGGCAACACCGGAAGGCCGTCCCGCCGCATCCGCTCCACGTCGGCAAAGGCCCGTGCGTAGCCACGCACACCCTCGGTCAGCTCCTGACGCTGCAGGGCCGCTCCAGGGGCGGGGGAGGGCTCCCGACCGGCAAGGCGCGCCGCGACCTGTAGGTCGGCCGCCGGCTTCGGCTTGAACCTCGCGAACCGCGACGGCGCCCGCTCGGCCGGCTTCGCCATTTCTGGGGCGACCCGGATCTCCGACCGAACAAGGCCCCGCCGTTCCGCGAAGGCGTCGCCATAGTCGAGCGTGGTGTCCTTCGCCCGCTCGCGGCCAAGGGTGCGGGTGAGCTGGTCGCGGTCCTTGAAGTCGTCGGCGCCGTAGTGAACCGCCAATGTCTCCCGGTGCCGGCTCATCCCAACATAGGCGGCGTGACGGTCCAGGCCGTCGCTGGCCAGCAAATGGCCGTGGTCCACGGTGACGCCCTGGCTCTTGTGGATGGTGGACGCATAGCCGTGATCGATCTGGGCATAGTCCTTCAGGTCAAACCGGACTTCCCGCCGATCGACGCCATCGAGGTGCACGGCGAGGCCGGAACCCTCGATCCGCTCCACGGTCCCGAGTGACCCGTTCTTCACGCCCATCGACCGCTCGTTTCGCAGGAACATCACCCGATCGCCAGCCGCGAAGGACCGCGCGCCGCGCTCGGTCTGCATCACCTGGTCGGCGCCCAGCGCGCCGGCGTCGCGCATTCGGCCGCGCGCGAGCTGGTTCAGCTCGGCAACGTCGGCGCGGGTGTGGGCGAGCATGAGCTGGCTGGCCTCCGGCCGGGCCTGGCGCACCGAATCCCAGCCGTCCACGAGGGCGCTGCGAGCGGCTTCCCGGCTCTCGTGGCCCCGCACCATGCCGGCGGCCTCGTAGCGGTCCAGCGCGGCGCCTGTGCGGCCCGTGGCCAGCTCGCGCGTCGCCTCCCGCTGCCAGGCTGCGCGCTGGCGGCGAATCTCGGTGATCTCGGCCGCGCCATGCCGCTCGGTGAGCGCCCGGAACGCGGCGCCGGCCTCGATCGCCTGGAGCTGCTCGGCGTCCCCGACCAGGACCACCTTGGCGCCGGCGGCGTCGGCCGCCGATAGCACCCGCTCCATCTGGCGAGACCCGATCATCCCGGCCTCGTCGATCACCAGCACGTCGCGCGCGGTGAGCACGTCCCTGCCCTGCGCCCAGCCGTGCTCGAGACTGGCGATCGTCCGCGAGCTGATGCCCGAACCGACCTCCAGGCTTTCCGCGGCGATCCCCGACAAGGCGGCGCCGCGGACCTGGTAGCCCTGCGCCTCCCACGCCTCGCGGGCGACGCCCAGCATCGCGCTCTTGCCGGTGCCGGCGTAGCCCACAACGAGGGCGAGATCCTCGCGCCCGGTGATGTGGTCCAGGGCGTCGCGCTGCGATCCCGCCAGCGCCAGCCCGCGTCCCTCGCCGGCGGCCAAGGCCATGTCACGCGAGGCCGGCGAGACGCGGTGTTGTCCCCTCCCCGCGATCTGCTCGGCCGACCGCTCCAGCCGCTGTTCGACGCTAAGCATGTCGCGGGTGCTGAACCGCTCGCGGCCGGCGCCGTCGTTGCCGAGCGCGACCAGCTCGGGAGAGGTTTTGACCGCGCTCATGGCCTGGCTGAACTGGTCCGCGTCGTCGGTGTGACGGTGAACGAAGCGCGCCAGGTCGTGATCGGTGAACGTGCTCTGCTGCCGGGTGATCGCGTCGAGCGCCACGTTCGGCTCGGCGATGATCTTCTCGCCGTTGCGCCGGGCGATCTCCCGGTGATCGGCCGCCCGCTCGGCGTCCTCGCCCCGATCCAGACGCCGCGCGCCGGCCGGGCCGATCTTGTGCTGCGGCTCCAGGTTGATCCCCTGCGCCTCCAGCGTCCGGTGATCGACCCTCGCATCGATGTCGAGTTCGGCCAGGCGGGTGTTCACATGCTCGGCCCATGCCTCCCGCCAGTCGGTCAGGAGGTCGGTCGAATTCCACTCGCGGACCTTCTTGCCGAACGCCCCCTCCCCGTCCGGTTTCATCTCACGCATCGAAAGCATGACGTGGGCGTGCGGCTTCGCCAGGCCGTCCG
Organism: uncultured Caulobacter sp.; assembly: GCA_964541915.1. Classification (GTDB taxonomy): domain Bacteria; phylum Pseudomonadota; class Alphaproteobacteria; order Caulobacterales; family Caulobacteraceae; genus Caulobacter. The sequence continues at coordinate 5,388 of CAZISF010000043.1, read as the reverse complement.
GCCCGATGTCCCAATGCACATTGAGATCGGCGACCATCCCGCGATCGACGAACTCCTGCTGCACGAAGTCCCGCGCTAGCTCGACGCCCTGCGCCTGGCTCATCTCTCGTGGTATCGAGAACTCGATCTCGCGGGCGAGCTGCGCGTCCTTGCGGACCTCGCCGGCCTCGACCTCGTTCCACAGCGCCTCGCGGTCCTGCCAGCGTTCGGGCGAGCCCTCCGGGGCCATGACCTCGGAGTGAACGACGCCGGTCTTGTCCGTGAAGTTGTGCGACCGGCCAAGCCGCTCGTCGTGCAGTTCGGAGGCCGAACGGTAGGCGGCCGACGCCACGGCGCTGGAGCCGTTGGCGCGGGAGATCACCTTGGCGCTGAAATGGTAGATGGCCACGCCGCACCATCGCTCGGAAGCCGCCTCGTTTCAAGCACATGTCGGCACGACGTATAAGCGCGCACTCATCTCCTTTCGTCGTTCGTGACTATCCCCACCAATTCGCTCCGGCCAAGCTGGACACCGGAGAGTCGGCTGCTACGGTGTCCATCAGGGGGCTACCAGTGGAGTGAGCCCCCGTGCGTAAACCCCGAGATATCGACGCTGAGCTGCGAACGCTCCAGGACAAGGCCAAGTCCCTGAAGGCGCGCAAAGTCTTGCAGTTGGGCGAGCTGGTGACTGCGACCGGCGCCGACGCCCTTGATGCCGAGACCCTGGCCGGCCTGCTGCTCGAAGCCGTCGAGCAGCAAAAATCCGAGACACGGGAGGGTTGGCGCCGGCGAGGGGCCGCCTTCTTTCAGCGGCGCGCGCGGTCACCGAAAAGTCCCGGCGGATCTTCTGGCGACGACGCGGGCTCTGCGGCGGACGGCGGCGGCCATGGCGCGAGCTGAGGCCGTTCGCGCCCGCTCGGACAATCGCACCTGGGCCATCGAACGCCGCGCCCGCACCCGGCAACTGATCGAGCTGGGCGGCCTCGTCCAAAAGGCCGGCCTGGTCGATCTCACCGCCGATGATCGCGCTGCTCTGTTGGGCGCGTTTCTGGAGCTGGCCGATAGGCTCCGGGGCGAGGGTGGCGCCGGGCTCGTCGAGGCCTGGCGGCATCGCGGCCGGCGGGTGTTCGAGTCCGAAGCATGAGGGCAATCCTGCGGCTCGTCGCCCTGCTGATCTATGTCGGGGCCGGCTATCTGATCGGCTCCATGGTCGGCCGCCTGGTCATGATCCCCGTCGCGGCCGTCGCCCACGTCAGCCAAGGCATTCAAACGGGGCTGAGCGTCGCCGCCGGCCTCCTGGGCATATTCAGCGCCGTCGGCTATTGGCGCACCAAATTCGGCGAGTTTCAGATCGGCGGCGGCGTCCACGGCTCAGCGCATTTCGCCAACGCGAGCCAGGTGAAGAACTCCCTCGGCGGCGCTGCCGGCCTGATCGTGGGACGCGAGAACCGCAAGGGTGGCCAGCTCCTCCGCTACGCTGGCCAAGCCCATCTCCTGACCATCGCGCCGACCCGCTCGGGCAAGGGTGTGGGCGCCATCATTCCCAACCTGCTGACGGCCGATCGCTCGGTGCTCTGCATCGACCCCAAGGGTGAGAACGCCCGCATCACGGCGCGCGCCCGCTCGCGGTTCGGCCAGGTCTATGTGCTCGATCCGTTCGAGATCTCCGGCCAGCCCTCGGCCGCCTTCAACCCCCTGGCCGGTCTCGATCCCGACAGCCTAGACCTGGCTGAAGACGCCGCCCTCCTCGCCGACGCCCTGGTCCACGATCCGCCAGGCCAGGTCGGCGAAGCACACTGGAATGAGGAGGCCAAGGCGCTGATCGCCGGCTTGATCCTCTACGTCGTTTGCGAGGAACCCGCCGCGACCCGGACGCTGGCCACTGTGCGGGAATTGCTGACCCTCAGTCCTGGCGACTTCGCCGCCACGCTCAAGATCATGCAGGAGACCACGGGCGCCGGCGGCCTGATCCGCCGCGCCGCCAACCGTCACCTGGGCAAGAGCGAGCGCGAGGCCTCCGGCGTCCTATCCTCGGCCCAGCGACACACTCATTTCCTCGACAGCGCCCGCATCAATCAGACGATGGCCAGCTCGGATTTCCGGTTCGCGGATTTGAAAGAGACCAAGGCGACGGTCTTCCTGGTCCTGCCGCCGGAGCGCCTGGACGCCTATTCCCGCTGGCTACGGCTGATGGTGGCGCAAGCGATCCACGACCTGGCCCGCTCCCCTGCCCGGCCGGCCGCGCCGGTCCTCTTCCTGCTCGATGAGTTCGCGGCCCTCGGCCGCCTCGAACCCGTCGAACGGGCCTTCGGCCTGATGGCCGGCTACGGCCTCCAGCTCTGGCCGATCCTCCAGGACATGCACCAGCTTTGGAGCACTTACGGGAAAAACGCCGGAACCTTCGTCTCCAACGCGGGCCTGGTGCAGATCTTCAACGTCGCCGACGTGGAGACCGCGAGCTGGGTGTCCAAGTCGATCGGCGCGACGACCATGAGCTATCAAACGACGGGAACCAGCACCTCGCGAGGCGGAATGCAGCTTTTCGAGACCAAGAGCGCCTCGACCTCCACCCACCTCTCGCGGCGCGAGCTGATGACGCCCGACGAGATCATGCGGCTGGATTCGAGCCTGGAAATTCTCCTGCGCCAGGGCGAGGCGCCGGTGATCGCCGCGAAAATCCGATATTTCGACGACCCTGTGTTTCGGAATCTGGCGAATTGATCGCCGGATCGGCCAGCGACGATGCCCCTCCCCCTTAAATTCCCGGGAACCCGGTCCTGGCACGCGAACCTGCTTACCGTCGTTGATGCGGCCCACTTGGGTTCCTGGGTTTCCTCGCCAAAAATGCCTGGCCTCCCTCGGAGGACACTTTTGGAGGTCGATACAGCCCCTTGTTGGGTCAAGTTTTGGTGCCGTGCGGTCTGTCAGGCTCTCCGAAGGGAATAACTTATCGGCCTAAGGCCGATTCCTTTTGGGGGATGCCGGGTGGGAGGATCGCCTTGGCGATCCGGGGCGAAGCGGCGAAGCCGCGTAGCGAGCCGGCGGGGGCGTAGCCCCCAAGAGGCGGAGACTATCCTTCTCTTTTTCTCGATCCGGCCGTTAGAAGAGATTCTGTTAGATATAGGAAAGTTAAAGAGTTAAGCCGAATCAAAGACTTACTATCTCTTTGTTTTCCTTAGAAAAAATTTCGGGTCCGGTTCCCGTTACCACGGGGCCTGGTTCCCGAAACCACGCGGGATGGGTTCCCGAAACCACGTCACCAAAGGTTCCTAAAACCACGGGCCTTCCCCGCCCCCGGCTGGGCCGTCGCTGGTTCCTAAAACCACGTGCTTAGCCCAGGAATGCCGGTTCCTAATACCACGAGCCTGGATTGCCCGGTAAAACCGGGCAATGGCCGGCCTCCGGCCCTCCCTTTTTGCCTCGGACTCGCTTTCCGGGGCCGAATCGGGCCTTGATCTGCGACTCAGACCCCCTCCTCGGTTCCTGAAACCACGTGCCACAATCCCGTGCGCGCTCAACGGATTGAGTCGGGTTCCTAAAACCACGAGCCTAGCTGGGCATGATCGCGCGACGATCGGCGCACGCCGTCACGAAGCCATCCGGCGGGTGGCCGCCTTCGATCCAGGCCGACCACGCCCCGTCAAAGCTCCGTGGATCGCGCTGGGCGTCCAGCCAGGCGGCGCGCGCGTCTTCCCGGCCCCGCTGGGACTTATCGGCTCCTCGGCGCTCCTTCACGACTTCCTGGGCATACATGCGATCCACGAAGTGGACCGCAGGGCTGCCGTCCTGCGTCGCGGTCTCCCGCATGGCGTAGCGTGGGAGTTCGTCGGCGCGGCACATCTCCCGAATTCGGAAGGTGAATTTCTTCAACGGCGATTCACTGCCGGTCTTGTCGTAGAGCGTGGTCATCTTGACCGTCCAGCCATGCGGCTGAGATCCAGCGTGCTTGCGCGCGACACGGTAGATCGCCCGCTCGATGCCGCCGGTAAGCAGGAAATACTCCCTGTCGAGCGTCAGAATGTTCCCGCTCATGATGCCATCCAGCAGCCAGTCCGGGACGCGCAACGTCAGGCTCTTGAGCTGTTCGGGGTCGTCGATCCCCTCCCCTTCCCCCTCGATGTCGCCAAGGTAGTGGAAAGCGGTGTAGCGGCGCTTGCCGGCCCGGATATTGGTCTCAACTTCCGTGGTCCGCAGACGCTTGATGGCTCGTAGCAGCTCGATGTAGTCCTGGCCGCTGGTGCCGCGCGCGATCCCCTTGAGCAGCTCGTATGGGGTCGTGTGAATGGTCGGCCGCAAGTCGTTCTTGCCGGCGTCGCGCTGCGCCACGATCCGGGAAATGCACCAGATCAGGATATCGGCATCCCAAATCGTCGCCATGCCGTGGGTCGGATTGCCGTTGACCTTAATCCACAGCTTGCCGTCCGGGGTTTCGTAGTGGATCGGCTTGTTGCGCTTGCGCTTGGCGATGGAGAAAAACGGTCGCTCCATCATCTCCGCGCTGTCCTTGGGCGCGTAGTCGATCAAGTCGGCGATGAAGAAGTCCCGAATCGGGTGTGGATCGGTGCGGGCGCTCATGTGCCCTCCCCTTCCCTGCCCACGTTTGGCCTACCCACGTTTGGGCGCCCGGAGGTCATCGCTCCCCCATCGGGTGCTTGCCGGCCTGGCGCAGGACGTGATCCAGCGCCTCGCCGATAAGCGCCTGGACGGTCACGCCACGCTCGACGGCGAGGAGCTTCACCGCGCGCGCCATCTCCGGCGAGAAATAGCCGGCGACCATGGTCTTGCCGATGCGGGCCTTCGCCGGCGCGGCCACGGGCGACTCGGCCACCTTGCGAGCCCGGGCCGGGCGTGGCGAAGCAGGGCTGGCCACTGGAGCTGAAGCCGGCGCCGGCGCGGGGCCGGCCGCCTGGGCAAGGCGTGCGGAAAGGCTGGGACGCGCGCTCATGCCACTGCCCTTTCAGGGTGAGGACGTGTGGACATGTCCAGGCGTCCACATGCCCACGTGTAGAGGCGCTCGACCTCCTCGGCCGCCTTGCCGGCCGGCTCATACTCCGCCGCCGCCTGGCCGTTGATCACCGCGTGGCGGAAAGCGGCCCGATCAACCAGGCACACCGGCGCGATGGCGAGCTGCAAGCTTGTGATCACCGTCGCGACCTCCTCGATCAGGGCGGTCGCGCGTGGTGGAACCGCGTTGAGCACCACATAGGCGGGCTTCTGCGCCACCCTGACCAGCTCGGCCGTCGTCTTGATAGCGTGAAGGTCGAAGGCTGAAGCCCGCGTCGGGATCAGAACGAGATCGGCGGCCTTGGCGGCGGCGGCGGCGGCGGGGGGGGGGGCCGGGGGGGGGGGGGGGGCCCCCCCCCCCCCGCCCCCCGGCGGGGGGGGGGGCCCCCGCGGGGCCCGCCGGGG
>CAZISF010000042.1:0-24327 GCA_964541915.1 uncultured Caulobacter sp. | reverse complement strand
TGAAGGAGGGCCGCGCCGTCTGCGACGGCGAGCCCGGACTGGACAGTGACTACCGGCTGGCGGGCTAGCGGAAGAGCCGCTATCCGACCAGCGCGCTGACCAGGCTTTCGATGCGGTGGCAGTTGGCGCCCATATCGCGATCGCCTGTGCGGCGGATCGCGCGGAGGTCGATGCGGGCGCCGGTTCCGTCCGGACGAATGCGCACCACGACATCATCCTTGAAGCCGTAGAGCATGCTGACGGCGGTCGCCTCGATCCGGCCTGACGCCGGATCGGCGGTGATGATCGACATGCCGGCGTTCTCGACCGCAGCCTTGGCCACGGCGAAGGCCTGGGCCGCGTTGGCCGCGAGCGTCACGGGCCGGGCGGCCGGGCAGGTTTCGGCGTTGACCTCGGCCACCGGCCGGCCGGCGTAGGCGCGCGACCCCATCGGCAGGATCGGCGAGGGGTCGACGGGATTGGCGTCCGGCCCCCGCGCCTTCAGCGCCGTGGGCGAGAACATCAGCGGGTCCTTCCAGTCCGTCGCCACGTCATGGATCGACGGGATCCGGGTGTCCCAGAGGCCGACGCCGATAAACGCGCCCCAGGTCAGCGCCGTGACGACGAGGGCCAGAAACGCCTTGCCCCACAGCCGCGCGAAGCCGCCGAAGACGGCGGCCAAAACGCCGATAATCCCGGTCAGCACGCCGACAAGAGCGATCGCCGGGGCCCAGCCGAGCGAGTCGGTCGGCCCCTGGATCAACATGGCGTCAAAGCCCTGCGCCTCGGTGATGACGCCGAACTTGGTGGCGAAGGCGCCGACCAGCGCCATGGCGGCCGGCGCGAGCGCCACCAGCAGGGCGAAGTCGAGGTAGCGGTCGGCCCAGCCGCGGGTCGACTTCGCGCCCGCCTTGCCTTTGGGCTTGCGCCTGTCCTTCGCGCGCTTGCGATCACCCATGCCGGGCAGGGGCGCGAAGGCCAGCGGCGCGTCGATCGTCGACTCTCCGCTCTTCGGCAAGGGTCCCTTGACGGGTGTCGGCCTGAGCGAGAGCGGAGCCTCGGCGGCCGGCGTACCGCCCGACATGGGTGTCATGTCCGGCATGCTCGGGAGCGCCGCGGGAACGTCGCCGTCCTCCAGGGGATCCGAGGAAGACCAGGCGAGATGTTCCTCGGCCGGGGGTTCGACCACAGGCGCGGCCGTGTGCTCAACTTCGGCGGTCACGGGTTCTTCGGCCCCGACGGCAGCTGCCACGCTGGCCGGGGCCTCAGATTTTCCCACGGCGGTCTCCGGCGCGGCGGGCGCCGGATCCGGGTTGTCGGGTGCGTGCAGGACCGGGTCCGGCTCGGCCTTCATCGCGACGGTCGCCGCGGCCAGCACAGGCGTGGCCGGCAGGACATAGTCCTTCATCCGCTCGCGGATCAGCTTCTTGTCGATCTTGCCCGTGGCGCCCAGCGGGATGTCGTCGACGAAGGCGACATCGTCCGGCATCCACCACTTGGCGATCTTGCCTTCCAGGAAGCGCAGCATCTCTTCCTTGGTCGCCGTCTCGCCGTCCTTGAGCTTGATCAGCAGCAGCGGCCGCTCGTCCCACTTGGGATGGGGCATGCCGATCACCGCCGCCAGCGCCACCTTGGGGTGGCCCATGGCGATGTTCTCGATATCGATGGTGCTGATCCACTCGCCGCCGGACTTGATCACGTCCTTGGCGCGGTCGGTGATCTGCATGAAGCCTTCGGGGTCGATCGTCGCCACGTCGCCGGTGTCGAAATAGCCGTCGTCGTCGAGGATCTTGCCGCCGGCGCCCTTGAAGTACTCGCGGACCACGAAGGGGCCCTTGACCTTGAGGTTGCCGAAGGTGCGCGCGTCGTGCGGCAGTTCGTTGCCGGCGTCGTCGGTCAGCTTCAGGTCGATGCCGAGCGGCGGCCGGCCCTGCTTGAGCTTGTAGACCATCTGTTCGTCGTAAGGCAGCGAGGCGATGCGGGCGTTGGCGGTGCCGAGGGTGCCGAGCGGCGAGGTCTCGGTCATGCCCCAGGCGTGCAGCACATCCACGCCGTAGCGGTCATGGAAGCCGCGAATGATTGCCTCAGGACAGGCCGAGCCGCCGATGACCACGCGCTTGAGCGTGCTCAGCTTGCCGTTCGTCTTGTCGAGGTGCTGCAGCAGCATCTGCCAGACGGTCGGAACGGCGGCAGAGAAGGTCACGCCTTCCGTCTCCAGCAGTTCGTGGATCGACTCGCCGTCCATCTTCGCGCCCGGCATGACAAGCTTGGCGCCGACCGCGGGGCCCGCGAAGGCGATGCCCCAGGCGTTGGCGTGGAACATCGGCACAACCGGCAGGACGGTGTCGAGCGCCGAGACACCGAGCACGTCACGCTGCAGGCCGACCAGGGTGTGGATGTAGTTGGACCGGTGCGAATAGAGGACGCCCTTGGGATCGCCCGTCGTGCCCGAGGTGTAGCAGAGGCCGGCGGCGGTGTTCTCGTCGAAGCCGCCCCAGGCGACGTCGGGGCTGCTGCCCTCCACCAGGGTCTCGTAGGTGTGAGCGCCCTTCCAGGCCAGGGTCGGCACGCCGCGGATCTGGAACGGTGTCATGTGATGGCTGTCGGTGAAGACGATCACATGTTCCACGGACGGACAGTTGCCGAGGATTTCCTCGAGAATCGGCACGAAGGTCAGGTCGACGAAGATGATGCGGTCTTCGGCGTGCCGGATGATCCAGGCGATCTGGTCAGGGTGCAGACGCGGATTCAGGGTGTGGCAGACCGCCCCGATGCCCATGATGCCGTACCAGGCTTCCATGTGGCGGCCGCTGTTCCAGGCCAGGGTCGCGACGCGGTCGCCCGGCCGGATGCCCAACCCCAGCAAGGCGTTGGAGACGCGCTTGGCGCGGTCGTGCATGCGGGCGTAGGTCGTGCGCACGATCGGCCCCTCGACCGACCGGGTGACGACCTCGCGGTCGCCATGCCAGCGTTTGGCGTGATCCAGGATCGTGTCGACGGTCAACGCCGACTGCTGCATCAGGCCCTGCATGCCCGGACTCCCCTTGATTTCCCTGCGGGCGAGACCCTAGCGGCGCAAGGCCTTCCGGGCAACGCGGGGCGCGCGGAGCGGGAAAATTCACCATACTGACCGTTGGCAAGCGCTTCTGATTGTGGCCGATAGGCCGACATGAGCGATATCCGCGCAGACTCCGCGTCCCCTCCCCTGCTGATCGCCGTCGCCGGCGGGTCCGGGTCGGGGAAGAGCACCCTGGCCAGCGCGCTGGAGGCGCGACTGCCGGCGGGGACGGTCAGACTGGTCATCGAGGACGCCTACTATGGCGACTATGGCGGGCGGCCCGGCTTCGACGCCGCCACCTTCGACTTCGACGACGTCGCGGCCAAGGATCACGCCCTGCTCGGCGAGCACCTGGTCGCCCTGCGGGCCGGACGCACGGTGGAGGCGCCGCTCTACTGCTTCGAAACCCACCGCAGGCTGCCATCGGTGGCCAGCATCGCGCCGGCGCCGCTGATCGTCGTCGAGGGCGCGCATCTGCTGTGTTCGCCGGACCTGGCGGCGCTGTTCGACCTGCGGATCTATGTCGACACGCCGCCGGACGTGCGCTTCATCCGTCGGCTGATCCGCGACCAGGCCCAGCGGGGCCGCACGGCGGACTCCGTGATCCAGCAATACCTCGCCACGGTGCGACCGGCCCACGAACGCCTGATCGAACCGTCTCGGGACCGCGCCGATATCGTGCTGGTCGACGACCGCGGCGCGGTGATCCCCGACGACCCCGCCGAATTCGACCGTCTTCTGGCGCCGGTGCTGGCTCACCCCCTGCTCAACGCCTGGGCGACCTGATCCGATTTGAGTCACCACGCCTTGCGACTGCGCCTTTTTCGCCTATAGGCTGAACGGAGGCAGCATTTTCGAGGATGCATGGCGAAGTCGACACCGGGAGAAACAAGGTCCGCGCGAAAACGGAACAGCATCCTTGCATCAGCGCGCGCCCTCTTCGCCCGTGAAGGCTATTCCCATGCCGGCATGGAGCAGGTCGCGCGGGACGCCGGCGTCTCGACCGCGACCCTCTACGCCCATTTTCCCGGCAAGGCCGACCTGTTCACCGTCGTGGTCAAGGACGCCCTCGCCGAAATCGCGACCCACGTACAACGCTCCGCAAAGACCGAGGGCGACGCGCGGACGCGACTGGCGGCCTTCAGCCGGGCGTACGCGGACTTCTACTGCACCGCCCCCGCCCGGGCGACATTCCGGATGGTCGTGTCAGAGCGCCGCCGCTTCCCGCACCTCGCCGACGAGGTCCGGGCGCACGCCCGCACGCAGCTGGCCGGCACGCTGGTGGATATCCTCCAGTCGCTTGAGGCGGATGGCGCGATCCGGGTCGAGAGCCCGGCCTGGGCCGCGGGCCAGCTGCAGGGGATGATCGAACATCCCACGCTGCTGCTGGGACTGCTGGGTGGAGACGACGCGATGCCCGCCCGCCCGCTCGACAGCATCGTCCATGAGGCCGTCGAGACCTTCCTGGCCCGCTACGGCGTCAGGGAAACAACCGCTGGGTTGTCCAGCCCGTCCCGGCGCGATTGAACACAAGCCGTTCGTGCAGGCGGAACGGCCGGTCGCGCCAGAACTCGATCGACTCGGGGCGGACCCGGAATCCGGACCAGTGCGGGGGGCGCGGCACCTTGCCGAGGCCAAAGCGAAGGCCCGCCTCGGCGACCTTCCTGCCCAGCTGCATCGGCTCGGTCATCGGCCGGGACTGGTCCGAGGCCCAGGCGCCGATCTGGCTGTGGCGGGCGCGGGAGGCGAAGTACTCATCGGCCTCCGCTGCGCTGACCGGCGTAACCGCCCCCCGGACGCGGACCTGACGGCGCAGGGATTTCCAGTGGAACAGCAGCGCCGCGACCGGGTTGGCCGCCAGCTCGCGGCCCTTGGCGCTTTCGAGGTTGGTGTAGAAGACGAACCCCTCGGCATCGACGCCCTTCAGCAGGACCATGCGCACATCCGGCACGCCGTCGGCGTCGACCGTGGCGAGGGCCATGGCGTTCCCGTCATTGGGCTCGGACTGGTGTGCGGCCTTCAGCCAGGTCTCGAACAGGGCGATCGGATCGCCCTCCGGCAGCAGGGGCAGAGGCTCGGCCTCGGTCACCTGTTTGACGTAGTCGGCCTCGGCGGGGGACGGCGGGATCAGGTCGGTCTTGTCGGTCATGCGCCACGATATAGCGCGGCCGGCGCGATTGTTCAGCTTAACTGACCATTGACCCTGTTCCCGCACCTTGCCCGCCATGACCGGGGACGGGCGAAACATGACGGCGCGGCTGGCGCGCGCACGACTCGGGGTCGAACCGGGCGCGGACGAGCGCGCGCTGCGGGCCGCGTTCCGCGAAGCCGCCAAGCGAAACCACCCCGACCGGCCCGGCGGCGATCCGGCCGCCTTCCGCGAAATCATGGACGCCTACCGCTTCCTGCGCGGCGAGGACCTGGAGCCGATCGGCCTGCCGCCGGTCCCGGTCACGCCGGTCCTGCGCCGGGCCGAACTCGAAATTCCGCCGGAGGTCGCCGTGCAGGGCGGCCTCGCCATGGTCGAGACCGCCGATGGCCGTCGGCTGCGCGTGGCGCTTCCGCCCGGCATGCGTCCGGGAGACCAGGTGCGCGCCGGGGGCGAGTCCTTCGAGGTGGTGGTGCGCGGCGACGGCGCCATCGTGCGCGGCGATGACCTGTGGATCACCGCGCCTGTGGATCCTGCCATCCTGACCGACGGCGGGCGGGTGTCGATCATGACGCCGCGCGGCGAGCGCACCGTCTGGGTCAATCGCAAGGCCGGCGCCCGGGCGCTGGTGCGGCTGCCGGGCGAGGGACTGCCCGAACGCGAGCACTATCGGCAGGGCGACCTGTTCGTGCGGCTGGCCGCCGGATCGGCGCGCGCCGAGGGTCCCGCCCGCCGGATGCTGCGCCAGTTCGCGGCCGCCTGGGCGGCGTGACTTTGTGACCCTTCCGACTTTCGTCTAGAAGCCACCGCATGTCGCACAACACCTTCGGCCATCTTTTCCGCGTGACGACCTGGGGCGAGAGCCACGGGCCGGCGCTGGGCTGCGTGGTCGACGGGTGCCCGCCGGGGATTTCGCTGACGGCCGAGGACATCCAGGTCTGGCTGGACCAGCGGCGGCCGGGCCAGGGCAAGTTCGTCACCCAGCGCCAGGAGCCGGACGCTGTGCGCATCCTGTCGGGCGTGTTCGAGGACGACCGGACGGGCGGTCCCGTCACGACCGGGACGCCGATCAGCCTGATGATCGAGAACACCGACCAGCGCTCTAAGGACTATTCCGAGATCGCCCAGGCCTTCCGGCCGGGTCATGCCGACTGGCCCTATTTCGCCAAGTACGGCGTGCGCGACTATCGCGGCGGGGGCCGGTCCTCGGCCCGCGAGACCGCCGCCCGGGTCGCCGCCGGCGCCGTGGCCCGCAAGGTGCTGGAGGGCGTCACGATCCGCGGCGCCCTGGTTCAGATCGGCCCGCACGCGGTCAATCGCGACCGCTGGGACTGGGACCAGACGCGCGAGAACGGCTTCTGGTGTCCTGACGCGGCGATGGTTCCCGTCTGGGAAGAGCACCTGGAAAAGATCCGCAAGGCAGGCTCCTCGACCGGCGCGATCGTCGAGGTCGAGGCCACGGGCGTACCGGCCGGCTGGGGCGCGCCGCTCTATGGCAAGCTCGACGCCGAACTGGCCGCCGCGATGATGTCGATCAACGCCGCCAAGGGCGTGGAAATCGGCGCTGGGTTCGCGTCCGCCGCGCTGACGGGCGAGGAGAACGCCGACGAGATGCGCATGGGCAATGACGGCATCAGCCTCCTGTCGAACAAGGCCGGCGGCGTGCTGGGCGGCATCTCCTCCGGCCAGCCGGTGGTGGTCCGGGTGGCGTTCAAGCCGACGTCGTCGATCCTGACGCCGCGCGAGACGGTCAACGAGGCGGGCGCGGAGATCGAGCTGCGCACCAAGGGTCGACATGACCCGTGCGTGGGCATCCGCGCCGTGCCGGTGGTGGAGGCGATGATGGCCTGCGTGCTGGCGGACGCGTTCCTGAGACATCGCGGGCAGACAGGCGGCGGGGCGTTCTCACCGGGGTCGAGCGAGCGCGGCTAGGCACCCCTCGGGCATCACGAACTCATGGATCAGGGTTGCGAGGGTGTTGACTGGTCGCTGTCTCCCGGACGGGATTCCACCACAAGGCGACAGGCGAGGCTGGCGTCCATGGCCGACAGCAGCCGTGCCGCCGCCTTGAGACTCATCTTGCGATGATCCGACAGCCACTCATGAATTTGTGGCCTTGAGGTCCCAAGCCTTCGCGCCAGGTCGGCCTGCGTAAGGCCGGCCATATCGTGCAGCTGTCCAAACCGGCCCGTGACGAGCAGCCAGACGGCCCGCTGTGCCTCGTCGATCACCTCAGCCTGCCGGCGCTTGCCGAGATAGGCAGGTTTCACGCGTCTCTCCGAATGGATCGTTCGGACGGCCTGCGGGCCCGTCAGGCTTCTTGCTCGCAGTCTCAGGAACACCCCGCAGGCTGGACCTGAGGGGCTCAGAAGCGCGACAGAAGGACCAGGCGGATATCCCGGCCGGGCATGACGACATCATCCTTGTTGAGGGCGGTCGCGTTGCGAATCGTCGCGTCGGCGAGGTTGTGGCCAACGAGCAGCACCTCGAACCGGCGCGATCCGTCGAACGGGCGCCAGGCCAGCTGCGCGTCGACCGAGGTGTAGCCCTCGGTCGGCGAATCGGCGACGCCGACGCGGGTCTGGTCGCTGACCGCCAGCACCAGGAAGCTCGCGTCGAAGGCCTTGCTGTCCCAGCTCAATCCACCCCCAAGTCGGCCCGGCTGGATGCGCGGGACATCGCCGCCGCCGTCGCTGAAGCGCGCCCGGACATAGTCGCCGAGCACATTCAGCGAGAGTTGACCCCCGTCAGTCTTGGCGAGGGGGAAGGCCCCCTTCAGCTCGACGCCCCAGAAGTCGGCGTTGCGCTGGGTATAGTTCAGCTCCTTGAGGGTCTCGGGGCTGCCGAAGGCGCAGACGCCGAGTTCATCGCAGGTGCGACCGGTGAGCGCGCCATAGATGTAGCCGTCAAACTGGCTGGCCCAGACCGAGGCCTCGACCTTCATGCCGCTGTCGGGATGATAGCGGGCGGTCGCTTCCAGCGAGTTGGCCCGCTCGATCCCGAGCGTCGGATTGCCGGTCTCGAAAGTCTGCGGGCCGTCATGCGGACCAATGGCGAAGAGCTCGGTCTGGCCGGGCGCGCGCGCTGCGCTGGAAGCCGTTAGGCCCAGGCGGATGCTGTCGGTGAGATCATAGGTGGCGCCCACCGATACACTCACGGGCGTGAAATCCAGCCGGGTCGAAACGCCCGAGGCCGGCGTGCCGCTGATCCGCGAACCTTCGATCCGCAGAGCCCCCTGAACCTGAAGCCCTCCAACCGGCGCCTCGACAAAGACGAAGCCCGCCGTGCTCTGGGTATGGGTCGGCAGCAGATAGTCAGCCGCTTCACCCAGGCCTTCGAACTTGCGGTCCTGCACCTGAAGGCCGACGGCCGCCGCCGATAGAACGCCCAGTTGTCCAAAGACCGCCTCGGCGCGCCCGTCCCATTCCTTGTTGTTGAAGGTGGACAGTGTGACCATGCCCGCTGGGTCGATTTCACTGTGGCTGTAGTCAGCATAGCTGACGTCGACGTTGAGCGTCTTCAGCGGTCCGTATCCAAGGGCGAAGGACGAGCCGAACGCGCCCTTGTTCTGGCGCATGTCGATGAAGGTGTCGTCGCCGGGGATGCCATAGCGCGCTTCATAGCGCGTGCCGGAAAGGCCGACGCGGCTGTCCTGGTCCGCGCCGAAGAAATAGGACCCGCCAACCGAGTAGCCATCGCCGTGGAACCAGGAGTTGGCCTGGAGGCCGATCGGCGTGTCGTAGCTGCTCGCCCGCCGCGCGAAGCCGTCGACGTGGAAGGCGAACGGACCCTGGCCGGCGTCTAGGCTGACAGCGCCTTCGCCGGTCGACGCCACGGAATTGTAGGCGGCCGACATGTCACCCTCCACGCCTGACACCGGACGCATGGGAATGCGGTTGTTGATCGCGTTAACGACCCCGCCGATGGCCTGGCTTCCGTATCGAAGGGTGGCCGCGCCCCGGACGACTTCCACCGACTGGGCGGCGAGCGGGTCGATCGGCACGCCGTGATCAGGTCCCACGTCCGAAACGTCGGAGCTGGACTGGCCATTCTCGACCAGTTTCACCCGTTGGGCGTCCATCCCGCGAATGACAGGCCGGCTGGCTCCGGCCGCGAACCCCGTGCCGGCGACGCCGGGTGTATCGCGCAGGGCGTCGGCGAGGTTGGCTCCGCCGTTGCTAAGGACCTCGTCGCGTTTGACCAGATCGACAATCGTGGCGAACCGGTCGGGATCGCCGGCGATGGGAGAGGCCGTAACAACCACCTCGGAGACCGTTGGCCCAGCGCCTGAATCGTCAGCCAGCGCCGCCGATGAAATGAACGCTGCAGCGGCAGCGGTGGCGAAAAGCAGAGTACGGCAAGCCATGATTGAAGCCTCTTCGAGAACCGGAAGTGGCTAGTGTTATGATATAACATTTCAGAGAGTCAATCTGATTTGCTCGTGGCGGGACAGAGGCCAACTTCCGCGAGCGCGGCGGCTGATCGACACCCCCGGAGCTTTCGCCGGTTGATCGGACCAGACCTCGAGTCCCCTTGACACTGACCGCCGGTCAGTAACTAATGACTGACAGTCATTAGAGATCAATCCATGCCCAAGCCCGCCCGACGCCGCCTCCAGCCCGAGGCGCGGAAGCTGGAGATCATCGAGGCGGCCGAGCGGCTGCTGGCCGTGGAGGGCTCGCGGGTGCGGGTCGAGGACGTGGTCCGCGAGGCCGGCGTCGCGAAGGGCACCTTCTTCCTCTATTTCCCGACCTTCGACGACCTGCTCGAGGCCGTGCGCCGGCGGCTGGTGACCGAGTTCGACCGCACCCATCCCCTGCCGACCGAGGCCGAGGGGCCGGTCGACTGGCCGGGGCTGGTCGAGTCGCAGGCCGCCGCCTTCATCGACTGGACCCTGTCCCGTCAGGGGTTCGGCGAGGCGATCTTCCATTCCGATTTCGCCGAACGCCGGCCGCTGGCCGACAACGCCATCCTGCGGCTGAGCGCCGTCATCCGCGCGGGCCAGGAGGCGCAGGCGTTCGGGCCGGTCGATCCCGAGCCCACCGCGCGGCTGCTGTTCGCCGTGATCCACGAGGCCGCCGACGCCGTCGCCGGCGGCGCGGACCGGGCGGTCATCGTCGCGGCGCTGACCAGCCTGCTGCGGCGCACCCTGGCGCCCTGAACCCCGCCGCCATCAAGGAGATCCACATGCCAGAGACCACCGTGAACGTCCGCTACATGGTCGCCGACGTGCAGGCGGCGGTCGACTGGTACGTCGGCCACTTCGGCTTCACCGAGCAGATGAACGCCGCGCCGGCCTTCGCCTCGGTGGCGCTGGGCTCGATGCGGCTGCTGCTGAGCGGGGAGAAGAGCTCCGCGGGCCGGCCGATGCCCGACGGACGCCAGCCCGAACCCGGCGGGTGGAACCGCTTCCAGATCATTGTCGAGGACATCGCCGCCGAGGTCGAACGCCTGCGCGGCCGGGGGGTGGCGTTCCGCAATGACATCCTGTCCGGCCCCGGCGGGTCGCAGATCCTGGCCGAGGACCCGTCCGGCAACGTTGTCGAACTGTTCCAGCCCGCGGGGCGGTGATCCCGCGCTGGGACAGGACAAGCAGTCCCGAGGGACAGCTTGTCCTGTCCCCGTTCAAGCCCGCCCCCTACCCCGCCCGCGTGAACGCCATTTCCCAGTTGGTCTCCCAGGTCTCCCCGCCGTCCTCGGAGAAGGCCTGGCGCCATTCGCAGGTGGTGGGGGTGATGGCGGACCAGAGGAAGCGGACCTTGATCGGGCGGCCCTCGAACAGGTCGTCGCCGAGGAATTCGCCGACGCCGTTCCCGAACCGGCCATGCACAGGCGGGTCGATGTCCGGGCAGCGGGCGTCCAGCCACCAGATCGACCAGCGGCGCAGGGCCGGGTCGAAGCGGCGGAAGGTCACGGCCGCATAGCTGCCCTCGGGCAGCTCCAGCCAGTTGTCGTCCATGTTGCCGAGGCCGCCGAGAATCTTGTGCATCACGCAGGAGCCTTCGAACTCCGTCCAGGCGTCGCAGCCGGCGAGCCGGGTGTTCAGCCGCCGATGGCGGATGGTCCAGCGACCGACGAGGAAGTCGAAATCGTTGCGGCCGTCGTCGATGTTTGTATCCGGAGTCACGATGCGGGTCCCCTTTTCGGGGCCTCATAGGCCTTGCCGCTGTCAGGGCCTGTCAGCATGCTGGCGCGAGACGACGCCTGCGATATTTCTGGCACCACTACAGTTGCAATTAACACGGCGCCTCCCTATCTCTTCATCCGAAAGGGAGATACCCCATGATTGATCGCAGGCCTTTCGAGCAGCTCGGCCACGCCGACCACGGCTGGCTCAATGCCCGACACCACTTCAGCTTTTCCAGCTGGTACGACCCGAACCGCATGGGCTGGGGCGCGCTGCGGGTCTGGAACGACGACGAGATCGCGCCGAAGTCCGGGTTTCCGCCGCATCCGCACAACGACATGGAAATCATCACCTATGTCCGCACCGGGGCGATCACCCACCAGGACAGCCTGGGCAACAAGGGCCGCACCGGCGCGGGCGACGTGCAGGTGATGAGCGCCGGCACCGGCATCCGTCACGCCGAGTACAATCTCGAGGACGAGACCACGACGCTGTTCCAGCTGTGGATCGAGCCGCGCGAGCGCGGCGCGCCGCCGTCCTGGGGCCAGAAGCCGTTTCCCAAGGCCGACCGGTCCGGCCGGTTCGTCGCCCTGGCCAGCGGTTTCGACGAGGACGGCGCCCTGCCCATCCGTACGGATGCGCGGGTGCTGGGCGCGACACTGAAGGCCGGCGAGTCGACCACCTATGACCTCGGTGAGGGCCGTCACGCCTATCTGGTGGCCGCGGCCGGCGAGGTTTCGGTCAACGGCGTGACGCTGAATGCCCGCGACGGCGCGGCGATCAAGGACGAGGCGCGACTGACCATAACGGCGGTCGCCGATGCCGAACTGGTGCTCGTCGACTCGGCATGAAGGCGCCTGAAACGGGCAAGTCGGTGATCCGGTTCACTTTTTTTGTTTGACCGGCCGAGAATGGGCCGCTTACGAGTGGCGGTCTGGACCTTGAGGTCGGTGACACATGCGTCGCCGGCCTCCCTCCACTCGCTGGAAACACTTCCTCGCCGTGCGCTTTGAACTGATCAAGATCCTGCTGGTCGACGACAACCACCACATGCGGGTGCTGTTGACGGAGATCCTGCGCGCCATCGGCGTCAAGCACGTCTACGAGGCGGCCGACGGGGCCGAGGCGCTGCAGCTAATGCGCACCCATCAGGTCGATATCGTCATGACCGATCTGGCGATGCAGCCGCTGGACGGCATCGACTTCGTCAAGCTGCTGCGCAATTCGCCCGACAGCCCCAACCAGATGTGTCCGGTCATCATGATCACCGGGCACTCGACCGCCCGTCGCGTTGGAGAGGCCAGGGACGCGGGGGTCAACGAATTCCTCGCCAAGCCGGTGACGGCCCGGGGCGTCATCGAGCGGATCGGCGAAATCGTCGAACATGCGCGGCCTTTCGTCCGGGTCGCCGACTATTTCGGCCCCGAACGCCGCCGCAAGTCCGATCCCCACTACCAGGGCCCGTGGCGACGGGCGTCCGATCCGCAGCAGGACGCCGCGCCGGTCGACTGACCCGCCACGTTTCCGCAACGATTGGCCGCTAGGCAGGGTGTCTCACCGGAACCCGACCATGTCCCCGCGCAAGGCCTGCCCTGTCCTGATCGTTCTGCTCGCCTTCGGCCTTCAGGGGTGCGTGGCGACCGTTGTCGGCGCGACCGCGGGCGCTGTCGTGGGCGTGGGCGCCGCCGCCGTGGTCACTACGGCCAAGGTCGGCGGGGCGGTCGTCGGCGCAGCTATCCCCGGCGGCGACAAGAAGGGCGGGAAGAAGACGGGCAATCGCTGACCGGATCAGAGCGCCAGGGCGCAGCTCTCGTTGATCGTCGGACGCGAGACCACGACCCGCGACAGCCCCGGGAAGTCCGGACGCAGCCGCTCGGCGAAATAGAGGCACAGCCGCTCGAGCGTCGGCGCTTCCAGACCCGGCTTGTCGTTCAGCAGCCCGTGATCGAGCTCGATCGCAACGGCCTTCAGCGCCTTGTCCAGGCCGTCGAGATCGACGACCCAGCCGGCGGGCGCGGCAGCGCCCCGCACACTGGCCTCCACGCGGAACGAATGGCCATGAAGTCGGCGGTAGCGGTGATCGGGCGCGCCCTCTTCAATGAAATGGGCGGCATCGAAGGTGGCGGCCTTCGTGATTTCGAAGATGGCGTCGGTCATGTCTTCTTGAGGTGGCCTGGGAGGCTTCAGGTCCGCAGGATGCGGTCCCTATCCGTCAGGGCAGGCCGAGATACTTGTGTGTCTGGACGCTTAAACGCCAACGGGGGTGGGAAAG
Organism: uncultured Caulobacter sp.; assembly: GCA_964541915.1. Classification (GTDB taxonomy): domain Bacteria; phylum Pseudomonadota; class Alphaproteobacteria; order Caulobacterales; family Caulobacteraceae; genus Caulobacter. Next base: position 10,742 of record CAZISF010000042.1, on the reverse strand, counting down.
GCAATAGGCGACCGCCGCCGCGGTGTTGGCCGCCTGGTCCGCCGAGTCCATCGGCTGGAGGAAAAACCGCTCGAAATCGAGGTCGGCGAAACGCGCCGGATCCACGCCGGGCTGGGGATAGACCAGCTTCAGTTCCTGGCCGGAGGTCTGCACCACCGGGGCGTCGGCTTTCGGGCTGACGCAGATCCAGTCGATTCCGGCCGGCGCGGCCAGCGTGCCGTTGGTCTCCACCGCGATCATGAAGCCCCGCGCGTGCAGGGCGTCGATCAGCGGCGCGTCGAGCTGCAACAGCGGCTCGCCGCCCGTGCAGACAACCAGCCGGTTGTCGGCCGGCCCGGTCCAGGCGGCCTCCACGGCGTCAGCCAGCGCGTCCGGCGTGACGAACTTGCCGCCGCCCTCCCCGTCGGTTCCGACGAAATCGGTGTCGCAGAAGGTGCAGACGGCCTTCGCCCGGTCCTGCTCGCGGCCGGTCCACAGGTTGCAGCCGGCGAAGCGGCAGAACACCGCCGCGCGGCCGGCCTGGCCGCCCTCGCCCTGGAGCGTGAGGAATATCTCCTTGACGCTGTAGGTCATGGCGCTGTCGCCGGCCGGCCGTCCGCGACCCACCCGTCCCAGCCCGCCGCGCGCAGCTCGCAGGCGGGGCACTGGCCGCAGCCGTAGCCCCAGTCATGCCGCTCGCCGCGCTCGCCGCGATAGCAGGTGTGGCTGTCCTCGAGGATCAGCTCGACCAGCGATTCGCCGCCGAGCGCGGCGCCCAGACGCCAGGTTTCCGCCTTGGTCAGCCGCATCAGCGGCGTTTCGACGCGGAATTGCCGTTCCATCCCCAGATTAAGCGCGGTCTCCATCGCGTCGATCGTGTCGCGGCGGCAGTCGGGGTAGCCGGAGTAGTCCGTCTCGCACATGCCGCCGACCAGGGCGGTGAGGCCGCGGCGGTCCGCGAGCGCCGCCGCGTAGACGAGAAACACCAGATTGCGGCCGGGGACGAAGGTCGACGGCAAGCCCCGGGCCGTCATCTCGATCGCCCGATCGGCCGTCAGGGCCGACTCCGCGACCGCGCCGAAGCCGCGCAGATCCAGCACGTGATCCTCGCCCAGGCGGCTCGCCCAGTCCGGAAAGCGGGCGATCAGACCGGCCCGGACCCGTTGTCGCGCTTGCATTTCAACGATGTGGCGCTGGCCGTAGTCGAAGCCGACCGTCTCGACCCGGTCATAGCGTGACAGGGCCCATGCGAGGCAGACCGCCGAGTCCTGTCCGCCCGAGAACAGGATCAGCGCGCCGCCGGAGGACGAGGGTGAGGAGGTCATGGACGGCGCTTCGCGGACGGTGTCGAAAACAGAGGGGAGACGAGCGCCTTCCCTACACGAGAGGGGCGGTCGCCGAAACGGTCGCCCGCCGCATACCGGCCGGTTTCCGCCCTCCGGGCTCCCGCATGACGAGAAGAAGTCGTTTCCCAAGTGTTACAAGGCGCGGCGGCCCTGCAACACCAAGGTGAAAAGCGGCAACTTGACGGCGGTTACGTGACGGCGCCCGTTGACACAAGCCCTTGGCCCGTATGCAATTCGGGGAAGCTGCGGGGGAATGCGTCGCGCGACCCCGGCGGTAACTGATCGCGCGATACATGAGGAAACACGACGCCGCCGAACCTCCTAGAAGAGGTCGCGCCGTCCGGGGAGGGTTACGAATGTCCGAATCTCTGCGCCTGCGCAGTCTTCTTATCGCCGGGGTCTCCGCCGCCGCCATGATTGGCGTGGCGGCTCCGGCTTTCGCCCAGGACACGACGGTCGGCGAGGTCGTCGTGACCGCTCAGAAGAAGGAAGAAGCGATCCAGGACGTGCCGATCGCCGTCTCGGCCTTCTCCGCTGAAAGCCTCGAGAAGGCGAAGATCGACGGCGGTCCGAACCTGGTTCTGGCCGTGCCGAACGTGAACTTCTCCAAGGGGAACTTCACCGGCTACAACTTCCAGATCCGCGGCGTCGGCTCCAAGCTGGTCGCCGGCTCCGGCGACGCCGGCACCGGCATCCACCTGAACAACGCCCCGCTCACCGCCAACAACCTGTTCGAGTCGGAATTCTTCGACGTCGAGCGCGTGGAAGTGCTGCGCGGCCCGCAGGGCACGCTGTACGGCCGCAACGCCACCGGCGGCGTGGTCAACCTGATCTCCGCCAAGCCGACCGACGATTTCGACGCCCTGGTTCGCGTTGAAGCCGGCAACTTCGGCTCCAAGAAGATCCGCGGCATGATCAACGTGCCGATCGGCGACACGCTCGCCCTTCGCGTGGCCGGCAACCTGCTGAAGCGGGACGGCTACGGCACCAACCTGACCACCGGCAACGACGTCGACGACCGCGATCTGTGGGACGTCCGCGCGACCCTGGCGTTCAACCCGACCGACTCGTTCCGCACCTTCCTGATGTGGGACCACTTCGAGGAAGACGACGCCCGCTCGCGTATCGGCAAGCAGCTCTGCGTGAAGGACCCCGGTCCGGCCACGGCCGTCGGCGGCCAGTCGCTGAACGCCGGCGGCGCCGGCCCTGTCGCCCAGATCCAGCGCGGCTTCTTCAGTCAGGGCTGTCTGGCCCGCTCGGTCACTGATCCGGGCATCCTCGGCACCCCGAACAGCCAGGCCACCCTGGGCGGCCTGTTCGGCACCCTGTACGGCTTCACGACCGGCGACGCCTTCGCCGGCCAGATGCAGGATCCGGATATCCGCAACATCCAGTCGGCCGCTGACCCGATCTACCAGGCCAAGACCGACATCGTTCAGTTCCAGATCGCCTGGGACATGACCGACGACCTGCAACTGACGGCGCTGACGGGCTACAGCAAGAACAGCCTGTTCACCCGCCAGGACTACAACCGGATCGTTCCGACCTCGCAGTTCAACGCGACGCCGAACCCGATCAACGCCTACGGCGCCCTGCCGGGTTACGCCGCGACCTACGCCGCGCTGTTCAACCCGACCGCCGCCGCCACCGGCAGCGTCGTCGATCCGCAGCTCGGCACCCAGACCCGCTTCACCACCTTCGACATCTCGGGCGGTGAAAGCGAAAACTGGTCGCAGGAACTGCGCGTTCAGTCGAACTTCGACGGTGCATTCAACTTCAACGTCGGCGTCATCTACATCGACTTCAAGTCGGACGGTGACTACTACGTGATGGGGAACACCCTCACCGCCGCGACCCAGGTCGAGAATGCCTATCCGGCCTTCGCCACGCTTCTGCCCTGCTCGAGCGCGACGCCTTGCTATATCGATCCGAACGCGAATCCGACCCGCACCGGCCGCAACTACTACGACAACACCGGCGCCTATCACCTGAAGTCCCGCGCGGCCTTCGGTGAGGTCTACTGGCAGCTGTTCGACAACTTCAAGATCACGGGCGGCCTGCGCTACACCCATGACATGAAGGTTCAGGAAAACCGTCCGGTGGCCCTGTTCGTCGCCGGCGGCCCGGGCATCCCGCTCAGCGCCACGACGCCTTCCCTGACGGCCGACTTCAAGGAACTGACGGGCCGTATCGGCGCCGACTGGAAGCCGGACGTCAGCTTCACCGACGAAACCCTGATCTACCTGTTCTACTCGCGCGGCTACAAGGCGGGCGGCATGAACCCCGCCTGTACTGCCACCGTGGGTTGCCCGGCCCCGACCTTCGAGCCGGAATTCGTCAACTCGCTGGAACTGGGTACGAAGAACACCCTGCTGGGCGGCGCCATGGTGCTGAACTTCACGGGCTTCAAGTACGACTACCAGGGCTACCAGGTGTCGAAGATCGTGAACCGCACGTCGGTGAACGAAAACATCGACGCCAAGATCAAGGGCCTGGAACTGGAAACGGTCTGGTCGCCGCTTGACGGCCTCCGCCTGAACGCAAACATCGGCTACCTGCAGACCGAAATCACGGGCGGCACGTCGATCGACACGTTCAACCGGACCCAGGGCAACCCGCTCCTGACCCTGATCAAGGCCAGCAGCGCCGCCAACTGCGTCGTCACCACCGCCAACGCCGCCTTCATCCTGGCCAACTCGAACACACCCGCCTCGGTGTTCAACCTGCTCGGCGCCTGTTCGCCGGTCACGACGGCTACCGCCGGCACCCCGCTCTTCGCGGGCGGCCCGGTCGCGGTCGGCACGAACGCCTTCGGCGGTCTGATCAGCGACGGTGTCGAAGTCGACCTGAAGGGCAAGGAACTGCCCAACGCGCCGCACTACACCCTGTCCCTCGGCGCCCAGTACAACTGGGAAGTCGGCGGCGGCTGGGAAGCGACCATCCGTGGCGACTACTACAAGCAGACCTCGTCCTTCTCGCGGATCTACAACTCCGTGCCGGACCGTCTCGACAGCTGGCAGAACGTGAACGCCACGTTCACCGTCGCCAACTACGAAGCCGGCTGGTCGGTTGAAGTCTACGGCAAGAACCTGCTGGACGACTCGCCCCTCACGGACACCTACCTGACCGACGACTCGTCGGGTCTGTTCCGGAACGGCTTCTTCCTTGAGCCCCGCACCTACGGTGTGGCGGTCACCAAGAACTTCTAAGCCGCAAGGCCTCTGAAGACTGGAAACGGCGGGGATGCAAATCCCCGCCGTTTTTCTTTGTCCGCACGGCGCTTAACCTCTCTTCAAGCGCATTCTGTCAGGGTGAAGGTCGCTTTGATCTTCGCGTGCGGCTCATGGACACCCTTTTCGACATTTCCGACCAACGCGCGCCGATGCCGGCCGGGTCGACCTGCGCCGCCGCCGCGGCCCGGTTCGCGGCCGAGCCGGACGCCATGGTCCTTGGGGTCGTCGACGGCGCACAGCCGGTCGGCCTGATTTCACGTGATGTCGTTCTGTCCCAGCCCGACGCCGCCCGGCTGATCGACGGCGTCATGGACGCCGCCCCGGTCATCGCCGAAGCCGGCATGACCGCCAGGGCCTTCCGTGAGCAGCTGTTGGCGACCCGCCCCGACTCCATCGTTCGCGGCTTCATCGTTGTCCGTGATGGTCAGTTTGTCGGGACAGGAACCCCGGCGACGCTGCTGGCCGCGCCCAGAGCGCGCGACACGACACCCGGCAGCACCGCGGCCACGCTCGTCCAGCGCCTGAGCGGCGAAATCCTGCGTCACCTCGATGGAGTCGCCGACTTCACCGCCCGGCTCGCGCGCCAGAACCTGTCGCCGGACGCCCAGGCCTGCGTGCGGGCCATCGGCGAAACCGGCGAGGAACTGACCGCCCTGATGCATCGCGCCGCCGACCTCCACGAGGCCGATCTGGGCGTGCTGTCGTTCAATCCCCACCCCTGTCAGCTTCAGCCGTTCATGGACACCGTGGACGCCCGGTGGAAGGCTCGCGCCGCCGCCAGCGGCGTGACCCTGCTGACCGCCTATGACGGTGATCCCGAGGACGCCGCACAGATCGATGAGACGCGCCTGCTCCAGGTGTTCGACGCCCTCATCTACCGTGCGCTGAACGAAACCCGCCGGGGCGCCATCGAGGCGAGCCTCAAGGTTCGTCCGACCGCCGACGGCCTGATCCTCGAGGGGCGGGTCCGCGATGGCGGCAGCGAGGTTTCGCCGCAGCGTCTGGCGCACATCTTTGACCCGGTCCCGGCTGGCGCCAATCCGGCTGAAGGCCTGTCCGTCAGCCTCGGCATGGCGCTGGCCAGCCGCATCACCACCAGCGCCGGCGGCCTGATCCACGCTGAATCGAACCCCGGCGCCGGCGTGACGGTGATGTTCGAGCTCATCGTTCGCACCGCCAAGGCGGCCGATCCGGCGACGACGGCCGACGCAGACGCGCCGACCCATGCCGCCCACATCCTGATTGTCGATGACAACGCCACCAACCGGATGGTGGCCGAGGCGCTGTGCGAGATGTTCGACTGCACCTCCGAGCAGGCCGTCGACGGCCTCGAGGCGCTCGACGCGGTGCAGGCCCGGCGGTTCGACCTGATCCTGATGGACATCAAGATGCCGCGCATGGACGGTGTCGCCGCCACCAGGGCCATTCGCGCCCTGCCAGGTCCGGTGGCCCGCACGCCGATCATCGCCCTGACCGCCAACGCCGATCCCGAGGACGTCCGCGGCTATCTCGAGGCCGGCATGAACGATGTGGTCGAAAAGCCGATCAAGGCCGAGCGCATGCTGGCGGCGCTGCAAGGCGCGCTCGATGCGGCGGACGCCCAGTCGGCTGCTGCCTAAGTCCATAAATTACCAGAGAAAAATGGTAGCTGGGGGCGGGATCGAACCGCCGACCTGTGGGTTATGAATCCACCGCTCTAACCATCTGAGCTACCCAGCCACACGCGACGGCAAATCAATCCGCGAGCGCGAGAGGCGGCCTTATACGGGCGCATCGGTTCCGCTTCAAGAGCGCGTCATGCGGCTTGGGAAACCGCCTCTGTCCGGATAGGGTCGCGCCCACATGAGCGTGCTCCATCTGCTCGGGTCCGGCGGCGACGGCGGCGCCGAGACCTATTTCGTCGACCTCGTCACGGCCCTGCATCGCGCGGGGGTCGCGGAGGCCTGCGCGATCCGTCGTCACGCTGCCCGCACAGACGCACTGTCCGCCGCCGGCGTGATCACCAACAGCTTCGGGTTCGGCGGCCCGCTCGATTTCCTGACCCGTCCGGGTGTCGCCGCTTTCGGCCGCCGCATGGACTCCAGGGTCATGGTCGCCTGGATGAACCGCGCCGCCCGCCACACGCCGGCTGGGCCGTGGAAGCGGATCGGCCGGCTCGGTGGCTACTACAGCCTGAAATACTATCGCGGCTTCGACCATCTGGTCGGCAACACGCGCGACATCGTCGACTGGGTCATCGCCCAGGGCTGGCCCGCGACGCAGGTCAGTTACATTCCCAATTTCGCCGGCGGACCCGAGGATGTCGCGCCGGTCACCCGCGCCTCGCTGGACACGCCCGAGGGCGTTCCGCTGCTGCTCGGCATGGGCCGGCTGCATGACGCCAAGGCGCACGACGTCAGCCTGAAGGCGCTGACCCGTATCCCCGACGCATACCTCTGGATCGCCGGGGCCGGCGGGCTGGAGGACAAGTTGAAGGCCATGGCGATCGCCCTGGGCGTCGCCGACCGGGTTCGGTTCCTGGGCTGGCGGCAGGACGCGGCGGCGCTCTACCGGGCCGCCGACGTCTGCGTGTTTCCGTCGCGGTTCGAGCCGCTGGGCAATGTGGTCATCCAGGCCTGGGCCCACGGTCTGCCGGTGGTCGCCGCCAACAGCCAGGGTCCCGGCGCGCTGATCCGCGACGGGCACGACGGACTGCTGATCCCGATCGACGATGCCGAGGCGCTCGCCGACCGCACGCGGGCCGTGCTGACCGACCCGATGCTGCGCATCAAGCTGATCCAGAACGGTCACGCCCGGGTCGAGGCCGAGTTCGCCGAGGCCGCGGTGGTCGACGAGTGGCGGCATCTGTTCGCGCGGCTGGGCGAAGGCTGATGTGCGGCATCGTGGGGATTCTCGGCGTCACCGACCCGGTCCAGGCCGAGAAGGACGTGCGGGCGATGATCGAGCGGATCGCCCATCGCGGTCCGAACGGCATCCGCGTCGAGAGCGGCCCCGGATGGTGCGTGGCCCACGCGCGGCTGTCGATCATCGATCTGGAGGGCGGCTGGCAGCCCCTGCACGCCGCCGGCTCGACGATCATCGGCAACGGCGAGATCTACAACTATCTGGAGCTGGCCGAGGAATTCCAGCTGAAGGACAAGCTGGCGACGGGCTCGGACTTCGAACCGCTGCTGCACCTCTATGCCCAGGAGGGCGAGAAGGCCTTCGAGCGGCTGCGGGGGATGTACGCCTTCTGCCTGATCGGTTGTGACGGGCGGACGTGGCTGGTCAGGGACGGTTTCGGGATCAAGCCGCTGTCGATTCGACGCGACGGTGAGTCCATTGCCTTCGCCTCCGAGCCCCGCGCCCTGCTTCCCGGCCTGAAGCCCCTGCCCCAGCCGGAAGCGATCGAGGAGCTGTTGAGCCTCGGGTATGTGTTGCCAGGCAATATCCGGCCGCTGACGGCCTATCGCGGCGTCGAGACGGTTGAGCCGGGCGAGCGGGCCCAGGTTCTGGACGGTGATCGCGAAGAGGCGATGCTCGGCTGGCGCCGAAGTCCCGCCAAGCCCCTGCCCGCAGACGAGGACGCGCTCCTCGACAGGCTCGACGCCGTGCTGGAGGACAGCGTCACCGTCCACCAGCGGTCCGACGTGCCTTACGGGCTGTTTCTGTCCGGCGGCATCGACAGCACGACCATCGCCACCCTGATGGCCCGGCTGAATGAAAGGCCGGTGACCGCTTTCACCTGCGGTTTCGACGCACCCGGGGCTCGCGATGAGCGCGGCGCCGCCGAAAGGGTCGCGCGCGCGCTGAACCTCGACTGGCGCGAGACAACCTTTGGCGAGGAGGATTTCTGGCGCATCGCCCCCCAGGCGGCCTGGGCGCTGGACGAACCGACGTCCGACTACGCCACCCTGCCGACCTACAAGCTGGCGGAGGCGGCCCGGGGAACGCTTACGGTGGTTCTGTCCGGTGAGGGGGGCGACGAGCTGTTCGGCGGCTACGGCCGCTATCGCCGCGCGCAGAGGCCGGTCTGGCTCGGCGGGCGTCCGGCGGAACCGCAGATCGACGCCCCGTTCCTGAAGGGTGGCGGGCGGTTTGCCCTCGCTCGCTGGCGGCAACGGGCCAAGTCACCCCCCGGCCTCACACCCCTCCAGCGGGCCCAGTACGGCGATATCGCCACCTGGCTGCCCAATGACCTGCTGCTGAAGCTCGACCGGATGCTGATGGCCCATGGCCTTGAAGGCCGCACGCCGTTCCTCGATCGGGAAGTCGCGGCATTCGCGTTCAACCTGCCGGACCGGATGAAGATCGAGGGCAAGTACGGGAAGTACATCCTGCGCAAGTGGCTGGAGCGGCACTGCCCGGCGGCCGAGCCCTGGGCCAGGAAGAAGGGTTTCACCGTTCCCGTGGCCAGCTGGATCGCGCCACGCGCCGGGGATCTCGGCCCGCGCATCGCCGACGTGAAGGCCGTGGCCGAGACCTGCGACGTCCAGGCCGTCCGCGCCGTGTTCACCGACCCGGCCCAGGCGCACAACCGCTGGCCGCTGATGTTCTTCGCCCTGTGGTCGCGGATTCACCTGGAGGGCGCGGAACCCGAAGCCGCCCTCGCCTCTTTGCTCGGCAGCCCCTAGGAGCCAAAAGCCATGCGCCCTGCCCCGCTCGCCCTCGCCGCCCTGCTGCTCGCCGCCTGCGGGGGCCAGTCCTCGGGCGCCCAGACGCCCGGACAGCCGCTGGAAACCCGGCCGCCGAACGCCGACGGCCAGACCCCCGCTTTCCCCGGCCAGACGCGCGCGCCGCTGGTCAGCGCCAGCGTCGCCTTCGAGGTCCAGACCGTCGCCACGGGCCTGGACCACCCCTGGGCCATGGCCTGGCTGCCCGATGGCAGGATGCTGGTCACAGAACGTCCCGGCCGACTTCGCATCGTGGCGAAGAACGGAACCCTGTCGGCCCCCGTCGAGGGTCTGCCGAAGGTCGATGCGCGCGGCCAGGGTGGACTGCTGGACGTCGCCCTGTCGCCGACCTTCGGCAAGGACAGCCTGATCTACTGGAGCTATTCGGAGCCTCGCGAGGGTGGCAATGGAACCGCCGTGGCGCGCGGCAGGCTGGTCGCCGACGGCGCCGCGCCCCGGATTGAGGGCGTCACGGTGATCTGGCGCGTCACCCCGACGCTCGACTCCGTGCAGCACTTCGGCGGCCGGCTGGCCTTCGCGCCGGACGGGACCCTGTTCGTCACCAGCGGCGAGCGCTCGATCCTGCCCGGCCGGGTTCAGGCCCAGCGACTGGACGGCGATCTCGGCAAGGTGGTGCGGATCAATGCAGACGGCTCGATCCCCAGGGGCAATCCATGGGCGAAGACCACCGGCGCCCGGCCGGAGCTGTGGTCCATCGGCCATCGCAATCCGCTGTCCGCGGCGATCAATCCCTGGACCGGCAAGCTCTGGACGGTCGAGCACGGCGCGCGCGGCGGCGACGAGATCAACATCCCGCAGGCCGGCAAGGACTACGGCTGGCCGACCATCACCTACGGCGAGGAATACTCCGGCCAGCCGATCGGCGAGGGCATCACCGCGAAGGCCGGCATGGAGCAGCCGGTCTACTACTGGGACCCGGTGATCGCACCGTCGGGCATGGCCTTCTATGCCGCGTCCCTGTTCCCGGCCTGGAAGGGCAGCCTGTTCATCGGCGGCCTGAGCAGCAAGAAGCTGGTCCGGCTGACGCTGAAGGGGGACCGTGTCATCGGTGAGGAATGGCTGCTGCAGGACCTGAAACAGCGCATCCGCGACGTACGCGTGGGTCCGGACGGGGCCGTGTACGTGGCGACGGACGACAGCGACGGGAAGGTGCTGAAGCTGGTTCCGAAAACGTAGCCCCTCTCCCGCAGGGAGTGGGTGGGGCCCGACGCGTAGCGACGGGAGGGTGAGGGGTTACGGCGGTGAGGGCTTAACCCCTCAACCTCCCACGTCTGCGACGTGGGTCCCTCCTTCTCCCTATGGGAGAAGGGAAGAGACCTCTTCCCCGATCGCCAGCGAGCTCGTCAGGCCCGGGCTCTCGATGCCAAACATCGCCAGCAGGTCGGGGATGCCGTGCACGGCGTCGGTGTCCAGCCGGAAGTCCGGCTGGGGTTCGTCCGGGCCGTGGATTTTGGGACGCAGGCCGGCGTAGTCGGGGGACAGGTGGTCCTCGGGCACGGCCGGCCAGAACT
>CAZISF010000041.1:1660-24386 GCA_964541915.1 uncultured Caulobacter sp. | reverse complement strand
CTTACCGCCGCGGCGGCGGCAGGCGACGGATCGAGCTGACCTTGTCGTTGCCGCCGATGGCCTTGAGGTTCGGATTGTCGGCGCTCACGGTCCAGCACTGACCGTTGAAATCCGTGCCCGCGCACAGCTGCCAGGTTCCGCTCACCACGCGAACCGAGGTGATCTGGTCATCCAGTCCCGAGCCGGTGAGGTCTGGCACGGACGACGAGATTTCCAGCCGCATGCCGCGGTAGTCGGGGTTTTCGTAGACGATGAGGCCAACCGGTCCTGTCCCGCCGCCGCTCCAGCCGCCGCCGGAACCGCCGCTCGATCCGCCCCCGCTGTTCCAGCCGCCGCCGTAGCCACCGCTCGATCCACCGCTCGATCCACCGCCGTTGTTCCAGCCGCCGCCAGAACCGCCGCCGTTGCCGCATTGCAGGTTGCCGTTGACGTTGACGATCCCGCCAGACGAACAGTTTCTGTAGGTGATGTTGGTGTCGAACAGCCCGCCGGCCGGGCCGACGCAACGGGCATACAGCTGGCCGTTGAAGGCGGTGATTTCACGGCAGCTGGCCTGATAGGAGCCGCCGGGAATGGGGTCATAGGCTCCGTTCCAGGATGGCGCGGCCGAAGCGGCCGTTGACAGCAGCAGCAGGCAGGCGCTCGCGATGGCGGCGCAGCTGATCGTCTTCATGATAACCCCCAATGGTTGTCGCGTTGACCGACCCTAGGGGCGCCTCTGCCCTGCCGTCCAGTCGGCGTTCGGCGCGAGGGTCACCACTATGGGGAAATGGTCCGACCCAAGCGTTGGCCCGCGCCGGACCGAGACCGTGCGCCAGCCCTTGCCCGCATAGACCTGATCGATCGGCAGGACCGGAAAGGGGAGCGTCAGGGGGAGTTCGGAGAATCGCCCGGCCGGCCAACTCGCCAGCGCCCGTGTCCGGCGCTCCAGGCCGAACAATCTGTCCTGACGGCGCAGGGAAAACGACCAGGGGGTGCTGTTCATATCGCCGGCCACGATCAGCCGGTCTTTCGGAAAGCGATTCAGCACCGCGGCCAGCCGCTTCGTCTGCTGTTGCTGGGGGCCTGCCGGAATGGGCCAGGTGTAGTGAGCGCCGACAATCGTGAATGCGCCGTGTTGATCGCGGAACGTCGCCCAGGCGCCCGGAAGGCCGCCGACAAGGGGATCGCCTGACAGTCCGCCGCGGGAGACCGGCTTTCGCTTGGCTAGGATCAAGGTCGAGCAGGGGGAGGGGTCAGCGCAGGTCGTTCGGCTGGGGTACCGGTCGGACAGAGCCTCAAGCACGGCGTCCGATTCACCCGCGCCTTCCTCGACGACGACGATGTCGGGGTCGGTTTTCAGGATCCACCGCGCCGTTGCGCCCGGATCGCGATTCCGGACCCAGGTGTTGAACTGAACGATGGTCAGCGTTTCGCCATCGACCCTGCCGCGGGTCCATTTTGTCGCTGCGGTCAGGTCCGGCAACATCAGGGTCAGGGCGGACAGCGTGCCGATCAGAGCCAGCACCGGCGTCGTGCGCCCGTATCGGCCGGTGACGATCCAGACGAGAGTCGCCGCGAGTACGCCCGCGAGGTAGATCGGCGTGAAATGGGTGAGGACGTCCAGCCGGTCGCTGAACCGACCGCCCTGCGCGGCAAGCGCCAGCAGGGTGAAGCAGCAGGCCGCCACCATCGCGAAGGCCCGCGCCAGTTCGCGCACTGCTCTGAGAATCATCCGCATGTTCAGGCTCTAGCACGGGCGAGGTGCAGGCTTCATGCAGCACGCGTCACGGGATGGATCAGTCGCCGACCCAGTAGGTGAACGACACCTTCCGCGCGGGTGCATTGCCCACCTTCAGATCGCCCGTGAGCACTGTACCCCCGCTTGAGCCCTCGCCGCGGGCTTTCGTCAAGGCGGCCTGGTCGAAGGCGCCGCTGAAGATGACTTCGCCAAGCTTCGGGTCATGGCCCCTGAACTGCAGCTTGCCGGCGTCGAAGCTGTAGGCGTCGGGCAGGACCCGCAGGCTGACACTGTGACCTTCGCCGCCCAGCTCATTGGGAGCCATGGGGCTGGTGACGTCGTCGAACGCGATCAGCACGGGCCCGAAGGTCGAGGTGCGGTCACCCGTCTCCCAGGTCTGGAAGTCGCTTGGCGCGCCGATCGCCAGATGCGTAAACTGGTAGTCGCCGACCCTGACGTTGGTCGGGCTCAGATAGTAGCCGGAGGCGTCCAGTCCCTGCTGCGAATGGAAACCCGTCGCGACTGGAATGGTCGGCTCAGCCGCGGCGGGAGCCGGCGCCACGACAACGGGAGGCGGGGCGGCGGCCTGTTCGGCGGGTTTGCGGTTGCAGCCGCCCGTGAGGGCCAACAGTGTGGCTGCCATGGCGATAGTCCGGAAGCGCATGCAATTCCCCTTCAATCGTCGGCGCATCAACGCCACGGCCCTTCGGATTTGTCCATCACCCGCTTGACGTCGGCGCGCCGGCGTGGCGCTTCCGCCACCATGCGCGTCGCCGATTTCGATTTTGACCTGCCTGAGAGCCTGATCGCCCTGCGCCCGGTCACGCCGCGTGAGGCGGCGCGGCTGCTGATCGTGACCCCGGGCAAGGACCTCCGGGATCTGACGGTCGGCGACCTGCCGTTGCTACTGCGCGCCGGCGATGCTCTGGTCTTCAATGACACCCGGGTGATCCCGGCGCGGCTCGACGGCCTGCGCGAGGCGCGAAGCGAGGGCGGCGGCGACGGACATGCCGTGGCGGTCGAGGCGACGCTGCACAAGCGGCTGTCGGCGAATCGCTGGAGCGCCTTCATGCGGCCGGGCAAGCGGCTCAAGGTCGGCGATCGCGTCCGCTTCGGGACCACGAGCGACCGGGCCTGCGAGGGCGCGGCGCTCGACGCGATGCTGGTCGCCAAGGCCGAAGGCGGCGAGGTCGAACTGGCCTTTGACCTTTCCGGCCCCGACCTCGATATCGCCATCAACACCCGCGGCCACATGCCGCTGCCGCCCTATATCGCCGCCAAGCGGCCCGAGGACGAGCAGGACCGGACCGACTACCAGACCGTCTACGCGCGAGAGGACGGCTCGGTCGCCGCGCCGACGGCCGGCCTGCATTTCACGCCCGACCTGCTGGCCCGACTGGCCGCGATGGGCGTGTCGCAGCACTTCGTCACCCTGCATGTCGGCGCGGGCACTTTCCTGCCGATGAAGGTCGACGACACCGACGACCACCGCATGCATGCCGAGTTCGGCGTGGTTCCGGCCGAGGTCGCGGCGGCGCTGAATGCGGTTCATGCAGCCGGCGGGCGGATCATCTGCGTCGGCACCACCTCCCTGCGCCTGCTGGAGAGCGCTGCGGGCGAGGACGGCGTGATCCAGCCCTGGTCCGGCGAGACGGCGATCTTCATCACGCCCGGCTATCGCTTCCGCGCCGCCGACGGCCTGATGACCAATTTCCATCTGCCGAAATCGACGCTGTTCATGCTGGTCAGCGCCTTCGCCGGGCAGGCTCTGATGCGCGAGGCCTACGCCCATGCCATCGCCACGGGCTACCGCTTCTATTCCTACGGGGATTCAAGCCTGCTATGGCGCGCCGCCTGATGGCCACGTTCCCCTTCGATATCTCCGCCACCGACGGCGCCGCACGCACCGGCGTGCTGCGAACCCCGCGCGGCGATATCCGCACGCCCGCCTTCATGCCGGTCGGCACGGCCGCCACGGTCAAGGCCTTGACCGTTGATCAGGTCGCCCAGACGGGCGCCGATATCATCCTCGGCAACACCTATCACCTGATGCTGCGGCCGACGGCGGAGCGGGTTCAGCGACTGGGTGGGCTGCACCGCTTCATGCGCTGGGACAAACCGATCCTCACCGATAGTGGTGGCTTCCAGGTCATGAGCCTGAGCGGCATCAGCAAGGTCACCGAAGAGGCCGTGACGTTCGCCAGCCATCTCGATGGCAGCAAGCATGTGCTGACGCCGGAACGGTCGATGGAGATCCAGGCCGATCTGCTGGGCAGCGACATCGTCATGCAACTGGACGAATGCGTCGCCTGGCCGGCCGAGGAGGCGAGGGCGCGACAGGGCATGGAGCTGTCGGCCCGTTGGGGCGCGCGCTCGAAGGCGGCCTTCGGCGAGCGTGAGAGCCAGGCCCTGTTCGGCATCCAGCAGGGCTCGACCTTCGAAAATCTGCGTCGAGAGTCCTCCGACCGGCTGATCGAGACCGGCTTCGACGGCTATGCCCTGGGCGGCCTTGCGGTGGGGGAGGGGCATGAGGCGATGTGCGAGGTGCTCGACTACGCGCCCGCCATGCTGCCCGCCGACCGGCCGCGCTACCTGATGGGCGTCGGCAAGCCGATCGATCTGGTTGAGGCGGTGTATCGTGGCGTGGACATGTTCGACTGCGTCCTGCCGACGCGCTCGGGCCGCCATGGCCAGGCCTGGACCTGGTCGGGCCCGCTGAACATGAAGAACGCCCGCTTCGCCGAGGACGACACGCCGCTGGACGACACCAGCGCCTGTCCGGCCAGCAGCGGCTATTCGAAGGCTTATCTGCACCACCTGATCCGGTCGGAGGAGATCCTCGGCCAGGTGCTGCTCAGCTGGCACAACATCGCCTTCTTCCAGACGCTGACGGCGGCCATGCGGGCGGCCATCTCCGAGGGCCGGTTCGAGGCGTTTCGGCGCGACTTCAAGGCTGGCCTGTCCTGAGGGATACGTACCGCCGGTACATGTCCCTGCCTCTAATGAATAGGATAACGCGGTCCTGGCTTGCGCGCGGGCTCTCGCGGAATGTCTGAGCGGACGTGCGACGGCGTCGCGGGCGGATTGCAGCCCCGGGCTTCGCCCAGTCCCTTGAGGTAGCCGCGCCGGATGCCGCCGGCGATGATCGCCGCCCTCACCAGCTTGTCATGCTGCTCGGCGCCGCTGAGCTTGCGCACCCAGCCCCGCATCGGGATCAGGTCCTGGGCCGCGGAGGCGATCATGCCCAGAGCCGTCTCGCCCGCGACGTCGCGACCCTTGGAGATCAGCGCGCGATTGTCCGGGGAGGAAGGTTCGTCTATGTCCGGGCCGAGCGCCTCGTTCAACGGTCTCAGGAGGGCGATCAGCTCGCTGCAGGTCGTTGGTTTGGGGCGCTGATAGGGATCCTCCAGCGCCTCCAGCAGGACCGTCGGGATCTTCGATCGCAGCAGATTCAGGTCCCGCATCGGCGCGCTGACCGCCCCGGTCACGCTTCCCCGGTTGATCTGGTCGGTGGTCCGGACCTGCGGCGGCGGCGGGGCCTGCGGCTCGGCGATCGCGCGGGGCGCACCGAAACAGCAGCCTGTCAGGACTAGGGAAGCGAGCACGGTCTTGCGCATGCGGGGATGCTAAGCACGCCGTCCGGTTCCCGCCAAGCGTTCGGCGCTTGCGGCGCAGAGGACCCGCCACTATGGTCCGCGCCGCTTCAGGGGGCAGAAAACGCCGCCGCGCAAGCGGGCCGGTAGCTCAGTGGTAGAGCATTCGACTTTTAATCGAATGGTCGTGGGTTCGACCCCCACCCGGCCTACCATTCTTCCTGTCGTGACAATCAGCGTTCGCTGAACGACTGTGGGGCATGGCGATAGAAGTTCCCAATTTCGGCGTGCCCGACGACACCCTGGTGGCGGTTGTCCTTGGGGCGTTGCTCGCGACCGTCGGCGGATTCGTCGCGGCGCGATTCGAGGCGTGGCTGCGCCGACGCGAGCGGGAGCAGGACGCGGCCCTGCTGCTCGGCGAAATCGTGTTCACCTTCGTGATGATCCTGAAGCTGGCCGACGAGTCTCGCCGGATCGGAGATCCCTACGGTCCGATCACCCTGCGGATGCTGGCCGGAGCCCGACGCGAGGCGGACGCCTATGAGCGGAATCGTGAGCGGCTGCCGGACCTGCGCGGTCCAGAGCTGCGCGTGGGCATGCACAAGCTGATGGTCACGTTGATCATGTCGCTGGACGGAATTCTGGAAGGCACGAAGCGGCTCGAGGATTTGCCCTCAACAAAGGCGGGCAAGGAGGTCGCGGCGGGGATCATGGAGTCCCGCGATCAGGGATTCGACTTCATCATGGAGACGGTTCCGTCGCTTTCCCCGTTGCTGAAACACCTGAGCCGCACCGCCCGCGTTTCGTTTGATGATCACGAGGCCGTCGTCCGGTCCTGAGAGCGTCGACCACAGCAGCCATCACAGGAGCCGCAGAAATTCTGCATTGTCTACTGAGCCGGTGGGATTAAACGTCTTTGTTTGGGGCCTCCGCCCCGGCAACAATCCGGGGCCGCATGCGTTCGCATTGATGGCTGCAGCACAGGCCGAGCCGCGAAGCGACGATGACCGCCACCGACGCCGCCCTTCCGCTGGCCACGCCGCGCGCGCGAAAGCCGTTTTTACGGCGGCGGAGCGCTATTCCGGGCTTTTCGATCACCATGGGCGTGACCCTGACGGTCCTGTCGCTGGTGGTTCTGATCCCGCTGACGGCCGTGGTCATCAAATCAGCCGGCCAGACTCCTGCCCAGTTCATCGCCGCGGCCTTTTCGGAACGGGCGATGAAGGCCTATCAGCTCACGTTCGGCGCCTCGGCCATCGCTGCGGTGATCAACGGTGTGTTCGGCGTCCTGACCGCCTGGGCGTTGGTGCGCTACCGTTTCCCCGGCAAGGCGGTGATCAACGCGATCGTCGACCTGCCGTTCGCCTTGCCGACAGCGGTGGCCGGCATCGCGCTGGCGACCCTCTATGCACCCAACGGCTGGATCGGGGCCCAGCTCGCGCCGCTGGGCATCAAGGCCGCCTACAATCCCACCGGTGTGGTCATCGCCCTGACCTTCATCGGCCTGCCGTTCGTGGTCCGAACGCTTGAGCCGGTGATGCGCGATCTGGCCGCCGACGTCGAGGAGGCGGCGGCATCACTGGGCGCCAATCGCTTGCAGACGATCCTGCGCGTTGTCCTTCCGGCCCTGGCCCCGGCCTGGCTGACCGGGTTCGCCCTGGCTTTCGCGCGGGCTGTCGGCGAGTACGGCTCGGTGATCTTCATCGCCGGCAACATGCCCTACAAGTCGGAGATCGCGCCGCTGCTGATCGTCATCCAGCTGGAGCAGTACGAATACGCAGCGGCCGCCAGCATCGCGGTGGTCATGCTGGGCGTGTCCTTCCTGATGCTCTTCATCATCAACGCCATCCAGGCCTGGGCGCGGCGGTACGGTCAATGAGCGCGCGCGCACGCATGTCGAACGAGGACCCCGCCTGGGCCCGGCTGACCATTCTGACGCTCGTGCTCGGGTTCCTGGCGCTGGTGCTGATCCTGCCGCTTGTTTCGGTGTTCGTCGAAGCCCTGCGCAAGGGTCTGCCGACAGCGCTGGAGGCGATCCGCACGCCGGACGCTCTGGCGGCGATCAGGCTGACCCTGATCACGGCGGCGATCACCGTGCCGTTCAACGCCCTGTTCGGCCTGTGCGCCTCCTGGGCCATCGCCAAGCACAGCTTTCCAGGCAAGGCCTTCCTGATCACCCTGATCGACCTGCCGTTCTCGGTCTCGCCGGTCGTGGCGGGCCTGATCTATGTGCTGGTCTTCGGGGCCCAGGGCTGGTTCGGCAACAGCCTGATCGACCACGACATCAAGATCATCTTCGCCATTCCAGGCATCGTGCTGGCGACCATCTTCGTCACCTTCCCCTTCGTCGCCCGCGAACTGATCCCGCTGATGCAGGAGCAGGGGACCGACGAGGAAGAGGCGGCCGTCTCGCTCGGCGCGTCGGGCCTGCGCACGTTCTGGAGCGTGACCACGCCCAATGTCCGCTGGGGCCTGCTGTACGGCGTGCTGCTGTGCAACGCCCGGGCAATGGGCGAGTTCGGCGCCGTGTCGGTCGTCTCCGGCCACATCCGGGGCCTGACCAACACCATGCCGCTGCATGTCGAGATCCTTTACAACGAGTATGATTTTGTCGGCGCCTTCGCCGTGGCGGCGCTGCTCTGCCTGCTGGCGGTGGTCACCCTTGTGCTGAAGAGCCTTCTCGAGCTGGCCCAGCCGGGCCACAAAACCGCGCACTGACCGGAGCCTTCCCGCCTCATGACCATCCAGATCCGCTCGGTGGACAAGTCGTTCGGCCGTTTTCCGGCGCTGAACGACATCAGCCTCGACGTCGCGCCCGGCGAGTTGCTGGCGCTGCTCGGCCCGTCGGGTTCGGGCAAGACCACCCTGCTGCGCACCATCGCCGGTCTTGAGTTTCCGGAAGCCGGGCAGGTTCTGTTCGACGGGGCCGACGTAACCTATGCCAGCGCCGCCAGCCGCCGCGTCGGCTTCGTGTTCCAGCAGTATGCGCTGTTCAAGCACATGACGGTCGCCCGCAACGTCGCGTTCGGTCTCGACGTGCGCAAGGGCAAGGACAAGCCGCCGAAGGCCGAGATCGCGTCGCGCGTCGACGAGCTGCTCAAGCTTGTCGAGCTGGGCGGCCTGTCAAAGCGGTATCCTTCACAGCTGTCCGGCGGCCAGCGGCAACGTGTGGCCCTGGCGCGGGCGCTGGCGGTTTCTCCGCGCGTGCTGCTGCTTGACGAACCGTTCGGCGCGCTCGACGCGACGGTGCGCAAGTCGCTGCGCAAGGAACTCCGCCGTATCCACGACGCCACCGGCGTCACCACGGTGTTCGTGACCCACGATCAGGAAGAGGCGCTGGACCTCGCCGACCGGGTGGCGATCCTCAATCACGGACGGATCGAGCAGGTCGGAACGCCCGGCGAGGTGCACGACAACCCCGCCAACGCCTTCGTCTGCGGCTTCGTTGGCGAGGCCAACAGCTTTGAAGGCGCGGTGAGCCATGGCCGCTTTACGGCCGGCGCGGTCGATCTCGCGGCGCCGAGCGTGGCCGAGGGACCCGCGGTGGCCTATGTCCGGCCCTACGACATTGCGCTGGGCGGCGAGCAGGGCTTCGCGGCCAACATCACCCGCATCGGCGTCGACGGCGCCGTGGCCCACATCGACCTGGTGCTGGCCGATGGCCTGCGCTTCGAGGCCCAGATTTCCCGCGAACAGGGTCGCACGCTGCAGGTCGGCGCGACCGTCCCGGTCCACGCCCGCGTGGCGCACGTTTTCAAGGCCTAGATCCCCGGACGATCTGTCGACCGCTCTTCGGGCTCGTCGCCTGTCGTTGGCCCATGTCTTCGTCAGGGCACAGGCCGTGCGCCCTACTGCTGTTGTTGCTGCTGCTGCTGTTCCTGCTGTCGCCGCGCGTCATCGGACGACCGGCGGCGGCCGCCGGGGAAGCTCGGCCGGGCCATGCGCAGGAATTCCGGTTCGGCCAGCGCAGCCTTGGCGCGCGACACCGCCACGGCGACCGAGAGGTGGCTGTCAGCCTCACCCTTGTAGACCCCCAGCGACGGCGGAACGTCGGCGTAGTCGCGACCGACGGCCACGGCGATGTGGCGCTCACCCGTCAGTGTGTTGTTGGTCGGGTCAAAGCCGGTCCAGCGCAGCGTCGGCAGGAAGGCCTCGACCCAGGCGTGGGTCGCTTCCGGGTCCGACCGGTCGCCGTGCTGGCGGTCGGTGAACAGATAGCCGGAGACATAACGGGTCGGAATGCCCCAGCCCCGGCAGATGGCGATCATGATGTGGGCGAAGTCCTGACAGACGCCCCGCCCGACGCCGAGCGCCAGATCGATCGGGCTGTCGGCGGTCGTGACACCCGGCGCGTAGTCGAAGGCGGCGTAGAGGGCTTCGTTCAGCGCCCTGAGGGCCGTCAGCGGGTCCTTGTGGCGCAGGATGTCGAGGTTCTTTTCCTGCACGAAGGTGTCCAGCGCCGTCGACGGGGTCGCGAAGCCGTGCGGCCGCAGGAAGTCGAAGCATTCGCCGCGCACGAAGTCGCTCCTCAGCCGGTCCCATTCGCCCATGTCGAGGGCGTCCGGGAGGATCGGATCGGGCTGCGTCTCGACGGCCGACCGCGCTTCGATGCGCAGGGTGTCGTGCGACTGGGGGACGTCGAAGTGGTAGACGGCGTTGCCGAAGCTGTCGGCGTAGGAAAACAGCTGGGCGCGCGGATCGAGATCCAGGTCGAAGCTGATCAGCCGCTGCCGTGCGCTCTTCTGGGGCTGCATGCGCAGCTCCATGACGCTCTCCCGGACGGGGCGCTCGTAGTGGTACTGGGTGACGTGCCGGATTTCGAGAAGCATTACGCTGGCAACTTCATTTCGAGGGAATAGGCGACGAAGGTGTCGAACACCGCGTCGTGGATGCCGGCGCATTCGCTGATCACGGTACCGAGCAGGGCGCTCGCCCCGACCGATTCCAGTTCGGCGACGTCGGCGTACTGCAGGCGCGCCTTGAGCCGGCCGGCCAGCCGCTCCGGCGCCGCGAGTCCGCCGGTCGCGACGTGCCGCGAAACCCCGACGAGGTGTTCCTCGATCCTTGTGGTCGCGAACCGGATCGATCGCGGGAACTCCTCGTCGAACACAAGGAATTCGAGAATGTGCCGGGGTTCGATTTCGGCGGTATAGCGCCGCAGATAAGGCTCCAGCGCGCAGCCCATGCGAAGCAGGTTCATCAACGCGATGCGGTCGGTGACCCGGGCATGGCGGCCATCGCCGAAACAGGCCTCAAGCAACCTCGCGATCAGCTGCGCGCGCTCGAGGTGGGCGCCGAGCATCAGGAACCGCCAGCCCTCACCATGGCTCATGGTGGCGTCAGCCGCGCCCTTGAACAGGTGAAGGTCGGCGATGGTGTCGTGCAGGAAGGCCGACGACCCGCTCTCGAAGGCCGCCGAGGCGCCGTCGCCCGTGACTTTCAGATAGAGCAGATTGAGCCGTTCCCAGGTCTCGGTCGTGATCTGGTCGCGCACCTGGCGGGCGTTTTCGCGGGCCAGCGACAGGGACACCACCACCGAGTTGTGGTCTTCCCGGTCCAGCACCAGCGATCTGGCCGCTTCATAGGTCCGCGCAGCGCGGGCCATGTCGGGATCGCCCACGGCGGACAGGGCGATGTAGGCCGTCTGGGCGGCGGCGTCGGACCGATCGAGGGTGGCGTTGAGCATCACGTCGGCCAGACGCGAGAAGTGCTCGGCCCGTTCGAGATAGCGGCCGATCCAGTAGAGACTATCGGCGACCCGGGCGAGCATCATGGCAGGGTCTCCTCGACGGAGTCGTCGTCGGCCAGAATCCAGGTGTCCTTGGACCCGCCGCCCTGGCTGGAATTGACCACCAGCGAGCCGCGCCGCAGGGCCACGCGCGTCAGGGCGCCGGGCGTCACCACGATCTTTTCCCCGGACAGGATGAAGGGTCGCAGATCGACGTGCCGTGGCTCGATCCGACCGTCGATCAGGCACGGGGCCGTGGACAGCTGGATCGTCGGCTGGGCGATGTAGTTGGCCGGATCGGCCTTCAGGGCCTCGGCAAACACCTCCCGCTCTTTCCGCGAGGCGTGCGGTCCAACCAGCATGCCGTAGCCGCCGGAAGCCCCGACCGCCTTGACCACCAGCTTGTCGAGGTTGCCCAGGACGTGCGCCAGCTGCGCCGGTTCGCGGCAGAGGAAGGTCTCGATGTTGGGCAGGATGGCGTCTTCGTCGAGATAGTAGCGGATGATTTCGGGCACATAGGCGTAGACCGCCTTGTCGTCGGCGACGCCGGTGCCCGGCGCGTTGCACATCACCACATTGCCGGCGCGGTAGGCGTTGAAAAGGCCCGCCACGCCCAGGCCCGAGTCCCGCCGGAAGGTGAGGGGATCGATGAAGTCGTCGTCGACCCGGCGATAGATCACGTCCACCCGGCGCAGGCCGGTCGTGGTCCGCATGTAGACCATGTTCTCGTGCACCACGAGATCGCGCCCTTCGACCAGCGGCGCGCCCATCAGGCGGGCGAGGTAGGCGTGCTCGTAGTAGGCGCTGTTGTAGACCCCGGGCGTCAGCACCACGACCTGCGGATCGGGGCGCCAGTCGGGCGCCATGCTCTTGAGGGTCGCCAGCAGCAGGTCGGGATAGCGCTCGACCGGCCGTACGTTGGCGGCGCGGAAGGTGCCCGGGAAGGTCCGCTTGGCCGCGTCGCGGTTGGCCAGCATGTAGGAGACGCCCGACGGGACCCTGAGGTTGTCTTCCAGCACCGCGAACTGGCCGTCCTCGCCGCGGATCAGGTCCGACCCGCAGACGTTGGCGTAGGCCTTGTGGGGCACATAGAGGTGCTGCATTTCCCGGCGATAGGACGGCGCGCCCAGCACCAGTTCCCGCGGCACGATGCCGTCCATCAGGATCTTCTGTTCGCCGTAGATGTCGTCGAGGAACATGTTCAGCGCGCGCAGGCGCTGGATCAGACCGGCCTCGATCTTGTTCCACTCATCGGACGGAATGATGCGCGGCACCAGGTCGGTCGGGATAATCCGTTCGGTGGTCGTCTCGGCGCCATAGACGGTGAAGGTGATGCCCTGCAGCAGGAATGAGCGCTCAAGCGTCTTCTGCCGGTCCGCCAGGGCTTCCGGCGAAAGGGTCGTCAGCCGCGTGTGGACGGATGCGTAGTGATCCCGCACTTCGCCGCCCGCCGCATACATCTCATCAAAAGCAGCGCCGGGCAGGTAGGCGGCTTCGGTCATCGGCAACCCCGGCGGCGGTTCGTCGTTTAGTGTCGTTGCGAGGGTCAAGCCGAGGTCCGTTTCTTTATCGGCCTGAACGGCCTCTTCACGCTTCATTCCTAACGCTCTTCGCGAGATGCCGGGGGCGTTTCGGACTGAGTCGCTGTCCGAAGCCTCGACTGCCCGGCAATTGTGCAACTTTCTCAGCCTATGCAAAGGGCTGGATGGCGTGACAGCCGCATCGGGCCCGACTAAACGGTCCCGGGGCGCAAACGGAGGAAGACAGTTTGGCGCCTGCGCGCATCGTCCTGGCCTTGTCGACCCTCGCGGCGTTCACGACGCTTGCGGGGCCGGTGCTGGCGGAGACCCCCAAGGCGGCGGTCCAGGGCGTTACGGACGCTGAACTGCGGGAACAGATCGAACGGGCGGTCGGTCAGGCCAAGTCCACGCCGCAGACCCGCTTCGAGGCCCGTCGGCGTGCGCGCGACGCGGCCGAGGACGCGATCGCCGCCCTGCGCACCCAGGGTTACTACGACTACGAGGTCCAGCCCGATGTCGTGGATCGCGACGAGGATGACCGGGGTGAGCCGCCCACGGCAGTGCTGATCATCAAGCCTGGACCGCGGTCGCGGTTCGCGGCTCCTGACATTGAGTGGATCGGCAAAGAGCCGTTGCCGGGGGTCGTCATCGCCGCTGAACAGGCCATGGCCCTTCGCCGCGGCGCTGCCGGCAAGGCCGCTGACGTGCTTGCCGCCGAGGGCCGCATCGTCGCCGCCATCCAGAAGCGAGGTTATGCGGACGCCATGCCGGGCGCGCGCGAAGTGGTCGTCGACCACGCCGACCACACAGTCCGCCCGACATTCCGGATCATTGCCGGCGAGCTGGTCCTGATGGACGGGGTAACGGTCGATCCGGCCGGCCGCACCAATCCGGCCTGGGTCGCGTCGCTGGCGCCCTGGAAGCCCGGCGACGTCTTCAATCCGGAGCAGGTGGCCGAGCTGGAACGCCGGCTGCTCGACACGGGCGTGTATGATTCCGTCTCGGTCTCGCTTCAGCCGGGCGACAAGGCGGACGCCCAGGGGCATCGGCCCGTGCTCGTCGCCCTCACCGACCGCCCACCGCGCACCCTCGAAGTCAGCGCCGGCTATTCGACCAGCGAGGGCGCGGGCCTTGATCTGCGCCGCACCCGGTACAACCGGCTGGGCCGGGCGGACACGACCACCTACACGCTCAGGCTCGCGGAGCTGGAGCAGCGGTTCGAGGGGCGGTTGACGCTACCCCACTGGCGCAGGCCGCAGCAGACGCTGACGGTCGTTGCGGGGGTCTACAATGAGCAGACCGACGCCTATGACGCCATGGGTTTGCTCGCGACAGGCGACATCACCCGTCGGTGGGGAAAGACCTCCTACATCACCGGCGGCATCTCCTTCGACGCCAGCCGAAGCGCGGAAAAGACCCAGATCAACAACACGCTGATCAAGGGCGCCGAGCGCAATATCCTGACATCGTCGATCCTCGCCGCGGTGGCGCTCGACCGGTCCGATGATCCGCTCGATCCGACCCGTGGCTGGCGGGTGGAGGCGCGCGCCGAACCCACGGCGGCGATCGGTGACCTGCAGGCCCTCTATTTCCGGGTCCAGGTTCAGGGATCAGGCTACCTGCCGCTTGATGAAGACGCGCGAACGGTGTTGGCCGGAAGGATCAAGGTGGGTTCCATCGTCGGCGCCGTTCTTGACGATGTCGCCGCGCCCCGCCGGTTCTACGCCGGCGGCGGCGGATCCGTGCGCGGCTACGCCTGGCAGGCCATTGGCCCGCGTCTGGCGGACAACACCCCGCAGGGCGGCCTGTCCGTCTTTGAGGCGTCGTTCGAGGTGCGCCGCAAGCTGACCCAGCGATGGGGCGTCGTTGCGTTCGTAGACGCCGGCGCGGTGGGCACTGACGCCTATCCTCACGGGGATGATTTTGGCGCTGGCGCCGGCATCGGCGTCCGCTATGACCTCGGCTTTGGGCCCATTCGGGCCGACGTCGCCGTGCCCCTGGACAAGCGGAAGGGCGACGCCGGCTTCCAGGTCTACATCAGCATCGGACAGGCGTTTTGAGCGAGACCGCGCCCCCGACGAAGGAAACACCGCGTCGCCGGTTCGTCCCGTCGAGCGGACCGGGCTGGATCATGCTCGTGTCGCTGCTCGCGGTGCTTCTGGTGGGCGGAGTCGGGCTTCTGACGCGCTTCGGCATCAATTCGGCTCCCGGCCTGATGTTTGTCGAGGCGCGGGCCAGCGGGCTCAAGCTAGGTCGCTACGGCAAACTGAAGATCGAGGGCCTGCATGGCGACATCTGGCGCAATTTCACCGTCCGCCACCTCACCATAAGCGATGAAAAGGGCGTCTGGCTGGACGCAGACAATGTCGTTGTCGCCTGGCGTTACCGGGAACTGTTCCTTCGCCGCTTTCATGCCGACAGCCTGACCGCCGGATCGGTGCGGATCCTGCGGCGTCCGACGCTGACGCCCAAAACGGTCTCCCGCAGCCTGCCGGTGTCGGTAAACATCGAAAAGGCCCGGCTGGTCGTCGAGACCCTGCCGGCCTTCAGCTACAGCCGCGGCCTGTTCGACGTGGTCGGATCGCTGGACATCATTCGCAAGGGTCCGGCTCACGTTCGGGCAGGCGTGGGCAGCCGGCTGCACCCGGGCGACCGCCTCGGCCTGGCTGTCGATACCGGCAAGGGCAAGCCCCTGGTGGTGATCGCCGACGCAGCCGAGGCTGGTGGCGGCGCGATCGCCGGCTCCCTCGGTCTGGCTTCCAACAAACCCTTCACCCTCAAAGTTCGAGCTGGCGGCGCGGTTGGCGCGGGACGCTTCAGCCTGCTGGCGCAAACCGGCCAGGCCATACCTGTCCAGGCGTCGGGCGCCTGGGGCAAGGCGGGTGGCTCGGCTTCTGGGCGCATCTCGCTGATCGCCTCGTCGCTGACTGCGCGTTACGCGCCCCGGTTCGGCGACGAGGTCAGGTTCGACGTCAAAGGCGTCAAGGCCGGGAGCGGTCTCTATGCGATCAACGGGCGGGCCGACAGCGCCACGCTTTCGGTGACCGCGCGTGGCGAGGCTGATCTCGGCAAACGACTGACAGGCCCCGGCGGTCTCGCGATCACGCTGGCGACGCCCGCGCTCGACAGGATTGCGGTCAAGGTCATCAACGGCTCGGCGCTATCGCAGGGCCGGTTCAACCTCAATGGCGCGGACTGGACCTATGCGGGCACGATCGCCGCCTCGAATTTCAAGGCGGCCGGCTATGGCCTGGCGCAGGTCGCGGGACCCGTCACCGTCGCCCGTCGCAAGGGTGAACTGACCGTTCAGGGGACCCTCAGCGGCGCGGGCGGCGCCGGCAAGGGCTATCTGGCGGCGCTTCTCGGCGGCCGGCCGGTCGCGGATGTGCAGTACGCGCGCCTGGCCGATGGCCGCCAGCTCATCCGCCGGCTCAAGGCCACGGGGGCGGGCCTCAAGCTCGACGCAACGGGTGAGCGTACCCTGCTCGGCGGCCTGTCGTTCAAAGGCGACGCGCAGGTGACCAACCTGGCCGCGGCCCGGGTGGGATCCCGGGGAACGGCAACAGCGGCCTGGTCCGCGTCCCAGCGCGGTGGCGGCAAGCCCTGGACGATCACCGTTGACGGCAAGGGCGCCGGCTTCGCGACCGGACTGGCCGAACTGGATCGCCTGCTCGGCGCAACGCCCCGCTTCAAGGGCAAGGCCGAGATCGGCGGCGGCCGCGTCGCCGTGCAGTCGGCAGAGCTCAACGGGTCGCAGACTTCCGCCCGCGCGGCCGGCCTGATCGGTCCGTCGGGCGCGCTCAAGCTCAGCCTGGACTGGAACGCCAAGGGGCCGTTCCGGGCCGGGCCTGTCGAGGTCTCCGGAGACGCGAAGGGGACCGGGGCCATTAGCGGCACGGTCTCCGCGCCGAGAGCCGATCTGACCGCGAACTTCGCGACGGTGGCTGTCCCGCGCATGACCCTCTCGGGCGCGCACGTCATCCTCAGCTTCCTGCGCGGTCCGGGCGGAACCGACGGCGCTGTCGCGATCACCGCGGACAGTGAGTACGGACCAGCGCGCGCGCGCGCGGCCTTCAACATCGCTGACGGCGGCGTGGACCTCAGCGGCCTTGACGCCGATGCCGGCGGCGTGAAGGCGACCGGGTCCCTGGCGCTGCACAGGGGACGGCCGTCCACGGCGGATCTTGTCCTGGCGATCAGCCCCGGCGCTGTGCTCACCGAGGGCACGGTGACGGGCTCGGCGCGCATCGTCGACGCTGTCGGCGGCCCTCGCGCGACGCTCAATCTTGCCGCCCGCAACGCGGCTATCCGGGGCGCCAGCGGGCTTCGCTTCTCATCGGCGACCTTCACCGCGGACGGCCCGCTCGAGCGGCTGCCGGTGGCGATCGACGGCCGCGGCGCCTATGGCGCCAACAGCTGGCGATTCAAGGGCTCCGGCTTCTACGCCCAGCGCGGCGAAAACACGGGCCTGGCGCTCGACGGCGAGGGAAAGTTCGGCACGGCCGAGTTCAGGACGCTCGAATCCGCCCGGATCGGCTTCGGCGGCGGCCAGAAGTTCGCGAACCTGAATCTCGATATCGAAGGAGGCAAGGCCGCGATCGTATTCCGCTCCGACGCCGGAGCGGCCAACCTGAGGGCCAGCCTGACGGGTGTTTCGCTCGGCGCTCTGAACGAGGACCTCGCCGGACAGTTCGACGGGGATCTGACCCTGCAGGGGCAGGGTGGCCGGCTGAGTGGCAACCTCGACGCCACCCTGAGGGATGCGCGGGCCCGCGGCGCGGGCAAATCCGTCTCGGTCAACGGAGAGGTCAAGGCCGTGCTGGCGGACACGAGCCTGTCGATCACCGGCACGGCGACCAACGCGGGAGGCTTGCGGTCGGCCGTCAGCCTGGTCCTGCCGGTGGAAGCGTCCGCAGCCCCGCTGCATCTGGCGATCGCGCGGCAGCAACCCATGCGCGGCCAGTTCATGGCCGAGGGTGAGATCAAGCCCTTGTGGGACCTGCTGGTCGGTGGCGAGCGCAGCGTCTCGGGCCAGGTGTCCATGGCCGGCACGATCGCCGGCAGTCTGGCTGATCCGCGGCTGGCCGGACGGGCGGAGCTTGCGCGCGGCGCCTTCGAGGACGGCGTCATCGGCCTGAAGCTCGAAGACCTCTCGATTGTCGCGGTGCTGTCCGACAACGCGATCGACGTGAGCCGCTTCTCGGCCACCGATGGCCGCGGCGGCCGTATCTCCGGCGGCGAACGGGGGCAGCTGTCCGGCGGCGGTCGCATCAGCCTTCAGCGCGGCGGGATCAGCACCTTCAAGGTCAATCTCAAGGACTTCAAGCTGATCGAGAACGACGCGGTCACGGCGATCGCCTCGGGCGATACGACCATCAACCGCGCGGCCGACGGCAAGGTGCAGGTTTCCGGCGCCCTGACCATCGATCGGGCCACGGTGGCGGCCAATCCGCCGACCCCCAGCGGTGTCGTGCCGATGGAGGTGGTCGAGATCAACCGGCCCGACACCGGCGAGGCCGAGGTGCTGTCCGAGCCGTCACGTGGACTGGTGGTCGCTCTGGACGTTTCGCTCAAGGCGGCGCGCGGCATCTTTGTCGAGGGCCGGGGGCTGGACGCCGAACTGTCGCTGGACGCCCATGTCGGCGGCACGACGGCCCGGCCCGTTCTGGATGGGGTCGCTCGCGTGGTGCGCGGCGAATACGACTTCGCCGGCAAGCGCTTCGAGTTCGACCAGCGTGGCGCGGTCTATCTCGCCACATCGCCCGAACGGATCCGGCTCGACCTGACCGCCACCCGCGACGATCCGGCCCTGACGGCGGTCATTCGCGTCCGGGGGACAGCGGCCAAGCCGGAAATCACCCTGACGTCCACGCCGGTTCTGCCGAACGACGAGGTGCTGTCCCGCATCCTGTTCGGCTCGTCGGCCGCTCAGCTGTCGCCGCTCGAGGCCGCCCAGCTGGCCTCGGCGCTCGCGGCCCTGGCCGGCGGCGGCGGCTTCGATGTGATCGGCAACCTGAAGAACTTCGCCGGACTGGATCGCCTGGTGTTCGCCGGCGGGGGCGCGGGCTCGGCCATGACCGTCGCCGGCGGCAAGTACCTGACCGACGACGTCTATCTCGAGATCATCGGCGGCGGCCGCGAAGGGCCGGCGGCGCAGGTGGAATGGCGGGTGAAGCGCAATCTGTCGGTCATCTCGCGGCTGCAGGGCGCCGGGGGCGGCAAGCTGTCGGTGCGCTGGCGCCGGGACTACTAGCGTCGCCGCAGGGGGTTCACCTTCCGTCATCGCGCGGCTATCAAGGGACATCGGTGATCCCCGTCTTGCGCCATTCCGGCGGGTCGCCTTCACGAAACACGCGTCGACACTCGTCCGCGGCAATGGCGTCGGTAAAGCTGGATTGAGCCCGCCGATGCGCCTGTCACCGGAAGAATCCTCTGTTCTGAACGCCCTCGGCGAACAGGGGTCTGTCATGGTTGAACGCGCGGTCGGCTGGTGCGCGGTCAACTCCGGCAGCCGCAATGTTCCTGGTCTTTCAACTACCGTCGGCATCCTCAGCGACGCCTATGCCGTATTGCCGGGCGAACTGGTCCAGCGGCCATTGGCGCCATCCATCGAGATCGCCGCCGATGGTCGCGAAAAGGAACAGGCCCATACCCCCGCCATCGCCGTCACCGTCCGGCCGGAGGCGCCCGTGCAGGTGGTCCTGACCGGCCACTACGACACGGTCTTTCCCGCCGAGAGCCATTTCCAGACGGTCGTGACCCGCGCCGACGGCGCCCTTATTGGCCCCGGCATCGCTGACATGAAAGGCGGCATCAGCGTGATCCTCGCCGCC
The DNA here is from genome assembly GCA_964541915.1 of uncultured Caulobacter sp. Classification (GTDB taxonomy): domain Bacteria; phylum Pseudomonadota; class Alphaproteobacteria; order Caulobacterales; family Caulobacteraceae; genus Caulobacter. The sequence goes on along the minus strand of CAZISF010000041.1, from coordinate 4,992 downwards.
CTTCAGGCCTTCGAGACCCACGCCGACGCCGCCAGGGTCGGCTATCGCGTTCTGTTGTCGCCAGACGAGGAGATCGGCTCCCTGGCTTCGGGCCCGGTGCTCGCCGAGTTCGGCCGGCTGGGCCACGTCGGCCTGACCTACGAGCCCTCGATGCTGCCCGACGGCACTCTGGCCAGTGAGCGCAAAGGCTCGGGCAACTTCCACATCCGCGTCACCGGGCTCAGCGCCCACGCCGGCAGGGCTTTCAACGAAGGCCGCAACGCCATTACCGCCGCCGCCCGTATCGCCGGGGCGCTGGACGTCCTCAACGGTCGCCGCGACGGCGTGACCCTGAACATCGCCAGGATCGACGGCGGCTCGCCGCTGAACGTCGTGCCGGACATCGCCGTGCTACGGTTCAATGTCCGCTTTCCCGATGCGGATGCCGCAATCTGGCTCGAAGCCGGCATCGCCGAGGCCATGAAGGCCGGGCAGGGCGATGGCCTTGATGTCAGCCTGCACGGCGGCTTCACGCGCCCGGCCAAGCCGTTCAACGCCGCCCAGACCGAGCTCTTCGGCAAGGTGAAGGCCGTCGGCGCCCTGCTCGGCCAGGACATCGGCTGGAAGCCGTCCGGCGGCGTCTGCGAGGGCAACAACCTGTTCGCCGTCGGCCTGCCAAATGTCGACACCCTCGGCGTCTGCGGCGGCGACATCCACAGCGAGGCTGAATTCGCCTGGCCGGACAGTTTCGCCGAACGGGCCCAGCTCTCGACCCTGATTCTCATGAAGCTGGCGTCGGGCGAGATTGATGCACGGGGCATCCATGCCCTGATGGAGTCCCGTTGATGCTCGTCGTCCGCCCCGCCGTTCCCGCCGATTACGACCAGTTGATGGAGCTGGCGGTCCTGTCCGGCCGCGGCTTCACCAGCCTGCCGGAGGACGAACCGACCCTGCGCTCGCGCCTGGAGCTATCCGCGGCCAGCTTTGCCGGCGAGGTCGCCGCGCCGGAGTCCTGGTTCACCCTGATGCTGGAAGACACCGACACCGGCGGTATCGACGGCGTCGCGGGCGTGAAAGCCAGCGTCGGCCTCAAGCGGCCGTTCTTCTCGTTCCGCGTGGTGACCTTGGCGCAGTCTTCGCCAACGCTGGACATGCGCTTCGATCACCAGGCGCTGGTGCTGGTCAACGAATGCGCGGGCTGGTCCGAGGTCGGCTCGCTGTTCCTGCGGCCCGAAAAGCGCAAGGGCGGCGCAGGGCGGCTGCTGGCTCAGTCTCGCTACATGCTGATCGGCATCGAGCCGCAGCGGTTCGCCGAGATGGTGCTGGCCGAATTGCGCGGCTGGTTCGACGAGGACGGCAGCTGTCCATTCTGGGAGGACGTGGCCAGCAAGTTCTTCAACCTGCCGTTCGACGAGGCCGACCTGATGAGCGCCTCGACCAACGGCCAGTTCATTCTCGACCTCGCGCCCCGTCACCCGATCTATTCCGGCCTGCTGCCGGAGAAGGCGCGCAAGGCCGTCGGGCGAGTGCACCGTGATGGCGAAGCCGCGCGGGCCATGCTCGAGCGCGAAGGCTTCAGGTATCAGGGTCTGGTCGATCTGTTCGATGCCGGCCCGACCATGGGCGCGCCGCGAGACGACATCCGCACGGTCAAGGACGCGAAACGCCTGACGGTGCGCATCGGCGAAGACGCCTTCGGTGAGGAAGCGCTCGTTTCGACCCATGACATCGCGAATTTCCGGGCTGTGCGGGCTCCGGTGCTGGTGGATGGCGAGGCGGCGGTGCTGTCGCGTGAGGCGGCCGAGGTCTTGCGGATACGCGATGGCGATCTGGTGAAGGTGAAGGCATGAGCCGCGGTCTCTATATCAATGGCCAATGGGCGCCTGGACACGGTCCGGCCCTGACCTCCATCGACCCCGCCACCGGACAGCCGGTCTGGCAGGCCGCCACGGCCGCATCCGACGATGTCGCCAGAGCCGTCGCCGCGGCCCGCGCCGCCTTCCAGGACTGGGCCGACCAGCCGCGGGAAGAACGCATCGCCGTGCTCCGCCGCTACAAGGCCGCGCTCGACGCCCGCAAGGACGCCTTCGCCGAGGCGCTCAGCCGCGAGACGGGCAAGGCGCTCTGGGAGACGAAGGCCGAGCTCGGCTCGATGATGGCCAAGGTCGACGTCTCGATCGCCGCCTATGACGAGCGGACCGGGGTGCGTGAGTCGGCCATGCCGTTCGGCCGGGCCGTGCTGCGCCACCGGGCCCACGGCGTGATGGCGGTGCTCGGCCCGTTCAACTTCCCGGGTCACCTGCCCAACGGTCACATCGTCCCGGCGCTGCTGGCCGGCGACACCATCGTCTTCAAGCCGTCGGAGGAGACCCCGATGGCCGGCGAGCTGCTGGTCGAGGCGCTCGAGGCCGCCGGCCTGCCGCCGGGCGTCGTCAATCTGGTCCAGGGCGGCCGCGAGACCGGCGCGGCCCTGATCGAGCAGGAGATCGACGGCCTGCTGTTCACCGGCTCGGCCGCGGCCGGCAGCCATTTCCGGCGGGTGTTCGCGGATCGGCCGGACGTGATCCTGGCGCTGGAGCTGGGCGGCAACAATCCGCTGGTCGTGTGGGACACGGCCGACGCCGAAGCCGCCGCCGCCCTGGTCATCCAGTCGGCCTTCATCACCACCGGCCAGCGCTGTTCCTGCGCGCGCCGCCTGATTGTGCCAGAGGGGCATGAGGGGCAGGCGGTCATCGACGCGGTCGTCGCCCTGTCCGACCGGCTGATCGCCGGCGCCTGGGACAGCACGCCCGAGCCTTTCATGGGTCCGTTGATTTCGGCCCGCGCCGGCCGTCTGGCGCGGGAAGCTGCGGCGCTGTTCGAGGGCAAGGTGATCCGCCAGGCGCGCGCCATCGACAGCCTGAGCGAAGCCTTCATCACGCCGGGGATCATCGACGTCAGCCATCATGAAACGCCGGACGAGGAGATCTTCGCGCCGGTGCTGCAGGTGCGCCGCGCGGCGACCTTCGACGGGGCCATCGCGCTCGCAAACGCCACCCGCTACGGCCTCAGCGCCGGCCTGATCAGCGACGATCAGGCCCGTTGGGACCGCTTCCAGCAGCGTATCCGCGCCGGCGTGGTCAACTGGAACCGCCCGACCACGGGCGCGGCCGGCGCGGCGCCGTTTGGCGGCCTCGGCGCCTCCGGCAACCACCGGCCCAGCGCCTACTACGCGGCCGACTACTGCGCCTATCCGGTGGCCAGCTTCGAGGCGGATGCGGTGGCCCAGACCGTGGGCGAGATCAAGGGGTTGAGAGGGTGACCCACGCCGTCGAAGCCAACTGCGACGGCCTCGTCGGCCCGACCCACAGCTT
>CAZISF010000041.1:0-1560 GCA_964541915.1 uncultured Caulobacter sp. | reverse complement strand
TGACCCACGCCGTCGAAGCCAACTGCGACGGCCTCGTCGGCCCGACCCACAGCTTCGCCGGCCTCGCGCCCGGCAATCTGGCCAGCGAGATCAACAAGGGCGACCCGTCCAACCCGCGTTCGGCGGTGCTGGAGGGGCTCTCCAAGATGCGGCTGATGGCCGAGCTCGGCCTGCCGCAGTTCGTGCTGCCGCCGCATGAGCGGCCCGACGTCGGCTTCCTGCGCCGCATCGGCTTTTCCGGCACGGACGCGGCCGTCATCGAGACGGCGGCGAAACAGGCGCCGGAACTGCTCAACACCGCCTGCTCGGCCTCGCCGATGTGGGCCGCCAACGCCGCCACGGTGACGCCAAGCGCCGACGCGGTCGACGGCCGGGTGCACTTTACCCCCGCCAACCTGCTGACGAATCTGCACCGCAGTCTTGAAGGCGAGCAGACCAGGCGCGCCCTGCGCCGGCTGTTTCCAGACGAGGCCCGGTTCGCCGTGCACGATCCGCTGCCCGCCGCGCCGCACTTCGCCGACGAAGGCGCGGCCAACCATGTGCGGCTGTGCGCCGACCACGGCGAGGCCGGGATCAACCTGTTCGTCTGGGGCCGCGAGGCCTGGGAGAGCTGGCAGGGCCGCTTCCCCGCGCGCCAGACGCTGCAGGCGTTCGAGGCCGTCGCCCGCCGCCACGGCGCGTCCGGCGCGGTCTTCGCCCGCCAGGCGAGGGCGGCTATCGAGGCCGGGGTGTTCCACAACGACGTCGTCTGTGTCGGTGCGAAGACCTGTCTGTTCTATCACGAGGCGGCCTTCGAGGACGTCGCGACCGTCCAGGCCGACATCCGCGCCGCCGCTGCGGGGAAGTTCGAGCCGCAGTTTGTCGAGATCGCGCAGGCGGACCTGCCGCTTGGCGACGCGATCCGGTCCTACCTGTTCAATTCGATGCTCGTGAGCCTGCCCGGCGAGGACCGGTTGACCCTCATCGCGCCGATGGAAACGGCCGAGACGCCGCGCGCGAAGGACGCGGTCGATCGGGCCATGGCCTCCAACGGTCCGATCGGCGCGGTGCGTTACGTCGATGTGCGCCAGAGCATGCGCAACGGCGGCGGGCCGGCCTGCCTGCGCCTGCGCGTGGCGCTCACCGACGCCGAACTGGCGGCGACCAATCCGGCCCAGCGGTTTGACGCGACCCTGCATGATCACCTCACGGTCTGGGCCAACAGCCACTACCGCGACCGTCTGCGCCCTGCCGACCTCGCCGACCCGCAGCTGCTGGTCGAGAGCCGCCGGGCGCTGGACGAACTGACGGGCATTCTGGATCTGGGCGGCGGCTTCTATCCGTTCCAGCGGTAGAACGGGGGACATGTACCGAAGGTACGTGTCCCCCAATCAAGCAGCTACGGGGTTAGGGGACACGTACCTGCGGTACATGTCCCCGCGCATAAGCCTGCGTGCCCCGCGTGAACACCTTGTCGTCGCCCAGCACCGCATCGATCGCCACATCCGTCGCACCGTCCAGCCGCTCATAGATCGGCGCGAAGTCCTGCAGGGTCGCGTCGAGCAGGGCCTGCAGCGAGGG
>CAZISF010000040.1:0-25051 GCA_964541915.1 uncultured Caulobacter sp. | reverse complement strand
CCTCGGTGACTTCTTCCAGATTCAGCGGCTCGAACTTGAGGTTCATCTTGCCGGCTTCGATCTTCGACATGTCGAGGATGTCATTGATCAGCGCCAGCAGGTGCTGGCCGCTGTTGTGGATGTCGCCGGCGTATTCCTTGTAGCGGGGATCGCCGAGCGGACCGTACATCTCGGCGATCATGATCTCGCTGAAGCCGTTGACCGCGTTGAGCGGCGTGCGCAGCTCGTGGGACATGTTGGCGAGGAACTCGCTCTTGGCCTTGTTGGCGGCCTCGGCGCGGACCTTCTCGTTCTCGTACTTGCGGGCCAGCTCGGCCAGCTGCTCCTGGCTGCGCTCAAGGCTGACCACGGCGTTCTGCAACTGCTCCTCGTTGAGGCGGCGGGCCTCTTCCTGGGCCTTCACGGCCGAGATGTCGGTCGCCGTCATGACCAGACCGCCTTCGGCCGTGCGGCGTTCCGAGATCTGGACCCAGCGCTTGTCCATCAGTTCGGCCTCGCGAATGCCGCGCACGCCGTCGGGGCCGGCGATTTCCTGCTTGATGGCCAGCTGGACGAAGCGGTTCACGTGGTCGCGCGCCGCGCCCGGCTTGAGGATCTTGGGCTCCAGATTGAAGATGCTGCGATAGTTGCGGTTGCACATCAGCAGCCGGCCCGAACGATCCCACAGCACGAAGGCTTCGGAGACGCTTTCGATGGCGTCGCGCAGGCGGTTTTCGGCGGCCTGGGCCCGGGCCTGGGCCAGCCGCTCCTCGGTGACGTCGAGGGCCACGCCGATGATCCGGTGATGGCCGTCAACGCCGGCCTGGCCGAAGCCCTGGCCGCGGGCGTCGATCCAGATGGACTTGCCGCCCTGGCGATCCGGCACGCGGAACGAGACATCGAAGGCGCCGAACGCCGCGGCGTGGGCCAGGGCTTGCCGGACGCGCTCGCGATGGTCAGGGGCAACGCGGTCAAGGACTTCCTGGCCGCTGACGACGCCGCCGCCGCCCCAGCCAAAGATCACGCCCGTCACATCCGACATGAACACCTGGTCGCCGACCAGGTCCCATTCCCAGATGCCGCAGCGCGCGGCCTCGACGGCCATCCGGAAGCGCTGCTCACTCTCGATGAAGGCGCGCTGGGCGGCCTCGGCCTTGCGGCTCTGGCTGAACAGCAACAGGGCCAGGGCGATGCCGATGCCGAGCGGCACCAGCAGGGAGACGATGCCGTTGATCCGCTCCTGGTTGGCTTCGAGGGGACCGACCGGCGGGGCTCCGGCCACGGCGACGAGACCGCCGCCGGCGGCCGGCTGGGTGGCGATGTCGACCAGCGCGCCGTCCGGACGGCGTCCGCGCACAAGGGTGTCGGTCCTGAGATCGGTCGCCGGCAGCCCGAAGGCCTCCGACACGGTGCTGGCCTGGTTGACGCCCCCGTCGCCGGCGCCGATGAGCAGGCGTCCGTCCGCGGTGGCGATGGCCGACGCCCCCCGGGCCGACGGGAACAGCGGCAGCTTCGCCAGATCCTCCGCGGTCAGGACCACGGCGCGTCCCGGCACGACGCGCGCCATGTAGAGGCGACGGGGGTCCCCGGCGGCGACGCCGACCCAAAGGCTCTTGCCGGAGGCCTGGGCAAGGCGCGCGGCGCCCTTCCAGTCGGCGGCGTCGGCGCGGCCGGCCACGGCGGCGATGCCTTCGGCATTGACCACGGCCGCGGCGGACACCCCTGGACCGGCGGCGCGCAGGATGCTCTCGGCGGCGTCGATCGGGCCATCGGGCGAACGGCCCAGCAATTCAACGCCCGCCGCCAGACCGCCGCCCCGCTGGGCGACGCGGGCCTCAAGCCTGGCCGCGAGGATCTGCGCGGCGGCGTCGGGACCGCCCGATCCGGGCGTCAGCACCCAGCCACGCTGATAGCGGACAATGCCGACGGCCGCGAAGACCGCCAGCATGACGACGGCGGCGAGAATCGCGATGCGCACGAAGGCGCCCGACGGGGCACGGCTCTGCGACGCGGCAAAGGATGGCTCGCCGGCCTTTCCTGCCTTGCGACGCTTGCCCGCCAACCTGTTTCCCCAAACCCGAGTCAGTACCCCGTGAGGGGAATCTTACGGAAGCGGAGTCATCGCGTCACGGACGAATGGTCGAATTGTCCCCTGTCCCGGTCACATGGCCGCACTCCGTGGTGCGGAGGACTCACACTCCGCCGCGAAACGGGCAGGAATGCTGATTGTGACGCCAGCAGAAATGCGGTGTCGAACCGCGCTCAAGCGCCTAGACCAGACGCTCGACGACCGGAGATCTTCCCGCGATGACCCCGACCTCCCTGTCCCTGCGACACGCGCTGCTGGCGCTGGCCGTCATGGCGGTCTGGGGGACCAATTTCGTGGTCATCCGGGTCGGACTGGACCATCTTCCGCCGCTGCTGTTCGCGACCCTGCGGTTCAGCGTCGCCTTTCTGCCGGCCGCACTGTTTCTGAAAAAGCCTGACGTGCCGTGGCGCAATCTGGCGGCCTACGGCGTGCTGATCGGGGCCGGCCAGTTCGGCATGCTGTTCCTGGCCATGAAGGGGCACATCTCCCCGGGACTGGCCTCGCTGGTGGTGCAGACCCAGGTGTTCTTCACCATCGCCCTGTCGATGCGGCTGACCGGCGAAAGGGTGCGGACCTTTCAGTACGCGGCGCTGGCGCTGGCCGCCGCCGGCATCGGGGTGATCATCTGGCGCACGGACGGGTCCGCCACGCCGCTGGGCATCGCCCTGGTGCTGGTCGCCGCGATGAGCTGGGCCGGGGGCAACCTCGTCGCGCGCCGAACGCCGGGTGTGAACATGCTGGCCTATGTCGTCTGGGCCAGCCTGTTCTCGCTCCCGCCGCTGCTGGCCTTTTCGCTGATCTTCGAGGGCTGGCCCGCGATCCGGACCGGCCTGATGCGCGCCGACGCCCTGACCTGGGCGGCGGTCGTCTGGCAGGCGGTCGGCAACACCATGTTCGGCTACGCGGTCTGGGGCTGGCTGCTCGCGCGTTATCCCGCCGCGACGGTCGCGCCGATGTCGTTGCTGGTCCCGGTGTTCGGCATGGCCGCCTCTGCCGTGGTCCTGCACGAGGCGCTGCCCGGCTGGAAGCTGGCCGCCGCCGGCCTGGTCATGGCCGGGCTGGCGCTGAACACCTTCTGGCCGCGGCTAGGGGACATGTACCGCAGGTACGTGTCCCCCAATCGAGCCAACAGAGAGGTTCCCTAAGCCAGGGCCTTGGTCACCAGTTCGAACACGTTTTTCGACAGGCCTTCCACCGCGGCGATCCGCTCCAGTTCCGTGCGCATCAGGGCGCCGAGGTCGGGCCTGTAGCGGCGCCAGCTCCCGAGAGGCTCGACGAAGCGGGCGGCGGTCATCGGGTTGACCGCGTCGGTGGCGATGATCTGGTCGGCGAGGAACCGGTAGCCGGCGCCCGACGGATCATGGAACCGGGCAGGATTGTAGCTGGCGAATGTCCCGACCAGCGCCCGCAGGCGGTTGGGGTTGCGGCGGTCGAAGTCGGGATGGACGGTCAGCCCGAGCACCCGGCCCAGCGCCTCCTCCGAAGACTCACGGGCCTGGATGGCGAACCACTTGTCGAGCACCAGCGGCTCGTCCTTCCAGCGGGCATGGAAGTCGGCCAGCGCCTTGTCGCGGGCCTTGCCGCCCAGTTCCATCAGGGCCGCCAGGCCGCCGATGGCGTCGGTCATGTTGGCGGCGGTCTCGAAGTGGTTGGCGGCGATCTCGGCGTTGGCCGCGTGGGGGTCGACCGACAAGAGGTCCAGCGCGGCGTTGCGCAGGGCGCGTCGGCCGGCGGCTTCGGCGCCGGGAGAGAACGGGCCGGCGTCGGTCAGGCCGCCGTGCAGGCGGCGCAGTTCGTCGCCCAGATGCACGGCCAGCCGGGCGCGCAGGGAGTCGCGGGCGTCATGGATGGCCATCGGGTCGGCCGGTGACATGGCCAGCGACAGGTCGCCTTCCGACGGGAGCGACAGCAGCAGGGCCTTGAAAGCTGGATCCGACGCCTGGTCGCCGAGCGCCCGGCCCATGGCTTCGGCGAACCGCTCTTCGGCCACCTCGTCCGGCGAACCCGCGGCGCGCTTGAGAATGAGGTCCCGGGCCAGGCCCTGACCGGCTTCCCAGCGGTTGAACAGGTCCGGATCGGCGGCCAGAAGGACGTAGTAGTCCTTGTCCGGCGCGTCGGTCTTGAGGTTCACCGGCGCCGAGAAGCCGCGCAACGGTGAGATCACCGGTCGGCTAGGGGCAGGCAGGCGGATGGTCCGCTCAGCCTCTTCGAGAATGATCAGACATTCCTCGCCCATCGGCCGGCCGTCGTCGTGCAGCAGACCCAGACGGATCGGCAGCGGCAAGGGCGTCTTGTCCGATTGGCCGGGCGTTGGCGCCGTCGACTGGCGCAGGGTGATCGAGACCGTCTCGGTGTCGGCGTCGAAATGGCTGGTCAGGTCGACGGTCGGCGTGCCGGCCTGTTCGTACCAGCGGAAGAAATCACCCAGGTCCCGGCCCGACGCGTCGGCGAAGCACTGGATGAAGGCGTCGACGGTCGTCGCCTCGCCGTCGTGGCGGTCGAAATAGAGATCCATACCCTCCCGGAAGGCGTCGGCGCCCAGCAGGGTCTTGAGCATGCGAATGACCTCGCTGCCCTTCTCGTAGATCGTCGCGGTGTAGAAGTTGTCGATCTTGACGTAGCTCGACGGCCGGACGGGGTGGGCGAGGGGACCGGCGTCCTCGGAGAACTGCCGGGCGCGCAGGGCCTTCACGTCCTTGATCCGCTGTACCGCCTCGCCGCGCATGTCGGCGCTGAACGACTGGTCCCGGAAGACCGTCAGGCCTTCCTTCAGGCAGAGCTGGAACCAGTCGCGGCAGGTGATCCGGTCGCCGGTCCAGTTGTGGAAGTACTCGTGGGCCACGACGCTCTCGATGCGTTCGTAGTCCATGTCCGTGGCGGTCGCCGGGTCGGCCAGCAGCAGGGCCGAGTTGAAGATGTTGAGGCCCTTGTTCTCCATGGCCCCGAAGTTGAAGTCGCGCACGGCGACGATCATGAACAGGTCGAGGTCGTACTCGCGGCCGAAGGCGTCCTCGTCCCACTTCATCGCCCGCTTGAGGCTGTCCATGGCGTATTCGGCGCGGGCCGACATGCCGGGGTCAACATAGATGCGCAGGTCGACGGTGCGGCCGGACATGGTGACGAAGCTGTCGACCAGTTCGTCGAGCTCGCCGGCCACCAGGGCGAACAGGTAGCAGGGCTTGGGGAAGGGGTCGTTCCAGACGGCGTAGTGGCGTCCGTCGCCCGCCGGGCCGCTCTCGACCAGATTGCCGTTGGCCAGCAGGCGATGGAACGCCGTGTCGGCTTCCATGCGCACGGTGTAGCGGGCCAGGACGTCGGGGCGGTCGAGGAACCAGGTGATGCGGCGGAAGCCTTCGGCCTCGCACTGGGTGCAGAACCGGCCGCCCGACATGTAGAGGCCCATCAGTGCGGTGTTGGCCCGCGGATCGATCTCGACCTCGGTCTCCAGCGTGAAGGCGTCCGGCAGGTCCGACAGGGTCAGGGTCTCGGGAGTCGCCTCGAACGGGTGCGGGGCGCCGCCGACCATGACGGAGAGAGTCTTCAAGCCTTCGCCATCGAGCACCAGCGGATCCGCGTGGTCGCCGTTGCGGCGGACCGTCAGCCTGGCTTTCACCCGCGTCGCGGCGGGCTCGAGCGCGAAGTCGAGGAAGACCTCATCGATCAGATAGGCGGGCGGCCGGTATTCGGCCAGGCGGACGGGCTGGGGCGTTTCTGTGCGCATGGGGATAACCTAGGGACTCCAGGAGATTCAGGCCACTCAAAGCCCCTAAAAGATCCGCTCATCCTCGCGAAGGGGTGAGATTACCCGCCCTGCACCCAGACCGTCTTCACATTGACGAACTCCAGCAGGCCGTGGCGGCTGCATTCGCGGCCGTGGCCGCTGTGCTTGACGCCGCCGAAGGGCAGGCGGGCGTCGGAGCGTACGTTGGCGTTGACGAAGGCCATGCCGGTTTCGAGCTCGGTGGCCGCGATGCGTTCCCCGCGCGCCAGGTCGGTGGTGATAACGCCCGATCCGAGACCGAAAGCCGAGCCGTTGGCGATGGCGATGGCCTCGGCCTCGTCTTTCGCCCGGATGATTGCGGCGACCGGGCCGAAGACCTCGTCGTCGTGGGCCGGCTGGCCGGGCGCGACGTCCGACAGCACGGTGGCCGGGTACCAGGCGCCGGGGCGGTCCGGAACTTCGCCGCCGAGCAGCAGGCGCGCCCCTGCGGCGACGCTGGCCTGCACCTGGGCATGGATCTCGTCGCGGGCGGCTACACTGACCAGCGGGCCGAAGACCGTCGCGGCGTCGCGCGGATCGGAGGGCCGGAAGGCCGCCATCTCGCGCACCAGCGCCTGTTCGAAGGCCTCGGCGATCTCGCCCACGACGATGAACCGCTTGCCGGCGATGCAGCTCTGGCCCGCGTTGACCATCCGGGCGGTGGCGCAGACCTTCGCCGCCAGTGCGATGTCGGCGTCTTCAAGCACCAGATAGGCGTCCGACCCGCCAAGCTCCAGCACCACCTTCTTCAGCGCGCCGCCGGCGGCGGCGGCGACCTTGCGGCCGGCCGCGACGCTGCCGGTCAGGGTTACGGCGGCCACACGGTCGTCCTCGATCAGGGTCTGCACGTCGCCGCTGGGGATCAGCACGGTGCGGAAGATGTCGGCCGGAAAGCCCGCCTCGCGGAAGACGCTTTCGATGGCCAGGGCGCAGCCGGGCACGTTGCTGGCGTGTTTCAGCACCGCACCGTTGCCGGCCATCAGCGCAGGAGCGGCGAAGCGGAAGACCTGCCAGAACGGGAAGTTCCAGGGCATGACCGCCAGCACGACGCCGAGCGGATTGAAGGTGGCGTAGGCCTTGGCGCCCTCGATGGCGGCCGGCTCCGGCGCGAGGAAGGCCTCGGCGTTGTCGGCGTAGAAGTCGCAGCCTCCGGCGCATTTTTCGATCTCCGCCCGGCCATCGGTCAGGGTCTTGCCCATCTCGGCGGTCATCAGGGCGGCGAAGTCCTCCTTGCGGGCGCGGAGCACGGCGGCGGCGGCCTTCATGAGCCGGGCGCGCTCGCTGAAGGGCGTGTGTTTCCAGCCGGCGAAGGCCTCGTGGGTCGCGCCGAGGATGGCCAGCGCGTCGTCGCGGCTGTGACCGTCGTAGGTCGTCCCGTTTTCGCCGGTGGCGGGGTCGACGGTCTGAAAGCGGGGCTTGGCGGACATCGGCGACTCCTGCGGTGACCGCACAACGCCCCCGTCCGCGGATCGGTTCAAGTCAGAAGGTGAGGGGCGAGGTGCGTGGTTCGAGGTGGCCCTGCGTCCTTCGACACGGCCCTGCGGGCCTGCTCAGGATGACGTGCATTTGTATACGTCATGGTGAGCAGCGCGCAGCGCGTGTCGAACCACGCACTCACGCCGCGCTGCTCTCGCGATCAGACGCGGCGACCGCCGCGGCAGGCACTTCCTCGACATAGCGCTCGATGGCCGCCGCGCGGCGGGCCAGCTCGGCGACGGCGGGCGGGGCGTCTTCCGGCGACTCCGAAACCATGGCGATCAGTTCGCGGGCGATGGCCCGCAGGCGCGGCGCGCTCGCTATCAGCCGGGCTTGGCGCTCCATCTTGTTGGGATCGCGGTCGTATTCCGCGCCGGGCGTGCGCCAGCCGCCCCAGTCCGCCTCGTCGGTGACCACGATCGGATAGGTCCCGGGGAAGGGGTGGTGGGCGCAGTCGCCCTCCTGCTGCCATTTGTTTTTGGCCCGCATGAGCCGCCAGCCGTCGCCGGGCAGGACGCCGTCGGCGTCCTCGACGCGATCCTCGGGGCGCAGTTCATGGGCGTGGAACTCGCGGCCGAGACCGACGTCGTAGGTCACACGCACGGGCTCGTCGAAGCCCTTGGCCCAGATCGGCACGATCCGGTCGATGGTCGCCCAGGCGCCCACGCTCTCGACCCACACCTTCTGGTTCTTCTGAAAAACGGCCTTCGCCATGCACCCGCGCCATCATTCTGCCCAGAGCGCGGCAGGCGAAAGTGGAAGCCGGTTTCGCCGCCCGCCGCGCTCTGACTCTAAGTTTGGCCAGCCTTCTCACCGGCCGCAATGGAAGGTCGCGACCGGGAAGGCTGGGCTCGTCGCATAAGAACCTGAATTCATTGACGCGAGGTCAATCTTTCCCCACGCGGAAACGCCGCTACATTGCGCGCCTGAAGGTTCGCACAAACGCCCTGCGTCCTTCGAGACGCCCCGGACTCGTCCGGGGCTCCTCAGGATGACGAGCACCCGGGTCGCCCCCGATTTCGTCATGGTGAGGAGCGAGCCCTCAGGCGAGCGTCTCGAACCACGCAAAGAGGCGCCACCGGGAGAGAGACGTGAATTTCGACTATTCCGACGACCAGAAGTTCCTCAAGAACGAGGCGCGAAAGTTCCTGGAGGCGCGCTGCACCAGCGCCGCCGTCCGCAAGGTGCTCGACAACGACGACGTCTCGTTCGACGCCGACCTGTGGAAAGGCGTGGCCGAACAGGGCTGGCTGGGCGCCGCGATCCCCGAGGAATTCGGCGGTCTGGGCCTGGGCCACATCGAGCTCTGCGCCATCGCCGAGGAGATGGGCCGCGTCGTCGCGCCGATCCCCTTCGCCTCCACGGTGTTCTTCGCCGCCGAGGCCATCATGCTGGCCGGCGATGACGCCCAGAAGGCCGACCTTCTGCCCAAGATCGCCGGCGGCGAACTGATCGGTTGCTTCGCCACCTCAGAGGGGCCGGGCGTGGTCAACGCGTCGAACCTGGCCTGCAAGGTCGACGGCGGCAAGCTGACCGGGGTGAAAATCCCTGTGACCGACGGCGACATCGCTGATCTGGCCATCGTGCTGGCGAACGAGGGCGGCAAGGCCGGCCTGTTCCTGGTCGACCTCAAGGGCGCCGGCGTCAGCCGCGAGACGCTCAAGAGCCTCGACCCGACCCGCGGCGTCGGCAAGCTGACCTTCAGCGGCGCTCCCGCGACCCGCCTGGGCGCGGCCGGCGAAGGCTTCACCCTGACCGAACAGATCTTCGATCGCGCGGCCGTTCTGCTGGCCTTCGAACAGACCGGCGGCGCCGACAAGTGCCTTGAGATGGCCAAGGACTACGCCATGGGCCGCTACGCCTTCGGCCGGGTCATCGCCGGCTACCAGGCGATCAAGCACAAGCTGGCCGACATGTACGTCAAGAACCAGGTCGCCCGCTCCAACGCCTACTACGGCGCCTGGGCCTTGAACACGAATGCCGCCGAGCTACCTGTCGCCGCCTCGGCCGCGCGGATCGCCGCGTCGGAGGCCTACTGGTTCGGCAGCAAGGAAAACATCCAGACGCACGGCGGCATGGGCTTCACCTGGGAAGTCGACTGCCACCTCTACTACCGCCGCTCGCGGCAACTCGGCCTGGTGGCCGGCGCGCCGAAGGTCTGGAAGGAACGGCTGGTCAGCCAGCTTGAACGCAGGAACGCGGCGTAAGCCGGGGAGGAACGATCATGGATTTCAACGACAGCCCCGAAGAAGCCGCCTACCGCGAAAAAGCCCGCGCCTGGCTGGAAAAGAACGCCGCCGAGCACAAGAGTAACGCCAGCGCCAATGGCCGCCGGCCCAACAGCCCCGAGCACATGGCGATGGCCAAGTCCTGGCAGGCCAAGAAGGCCGAGGCCGGCTACGCCTGCATCACCTGGCCCAAGGAGTGGGGCGGCGCCGGCGGCACGCCGCTGCAGTCGGTCATTTTCGGCCAGGAAGAGTCCAAGGTCGGCGTGAACTACGGCTACTTCACCATCGGCCTGGGCATGTGCGTCCCGACCGTGATGGCCTTCGCCGACGCCGAGACCAAGACCCGCTTCGTCGGTCCGGCCATGCGTGGCGAGGAAATCTGGTGCCAGCTGTTCTCGGAACCGGCCGGTGGCTCCGACGTGGCGGCCACCCGCACCAAGGCCGTCCGTGACGGCGACGACTGGGTCATCAACGGCCAGAAGGTCTGGACCACCGGCGCCCAGTATTGCGACTACGGCATCCTGCTGGTTCGCACCGACCCCGACGTGCCCAAGCACAAGGGTCTGACCATGTTCTGGATCGACATGCACGATCCGGCCGTGGAAGTGCGTCCGATCCACCAGGCTTCGGGCGGCAGCGAGTTCAACGAGGTCTACTTCACAGACCTGCGGGTGAAGGACAGCCAGCGTCTGGGCGAGGTCGGCGACGGCTGGAAGGTCGCGCTGGTCACCCTGATGAACGAGCGTCTCGCCGTCGGCGGCTCTTCGGGCCCTGACTACAAAACGATCATGGACCTGGCCCGCCAGGTCACCGGTCCGGGCGGCGCGGCCATCAAGGACGGCGCCTTCCGCGAGAAGCTGGCCGACTGGTACGTGGCGGCCGAGGGCCTGAAGCTGACCCGCTTCCGCACCATGACCGCGCTGTCGCGTGGCCAGACCCCGGGACCGGAAAGCTCGATCGGCAAGATCATCGCCGCCAACCAGATGCAGGACATGTCCAACCAGGGCGTGGAGATGGAGGACCAGTACGGCATCCTCGTCGATCCGGCCCAGGCGCCGATGCAGGCCGCGTTCCAGCAGTCCCTGCTGTGGGCGCCCGGCCTGCGCATCGCCGGCGGCACCGACGAGATCCTGAAGAACATCATCGCCGAACGGGTTCTTGGCCTGCCGGGCGATGTCCGCGTCGACAAGGACGTGGCCTTCAAGGACATGCCGACGGGCCGCTGATCCCGACACGGCAGTCAAACAGGAAGGGCGCGGCGCAGGTCGCGCCCTTTTCTGTTTGGCGTCGGCTGCGGCAAATTGGCCGGGAAGCGATTCTTCCACGGACGGACTGGATCAGAGAAGAACGGCCTTTCCGATCAGTCCGGGAAGGTCGACCGGTCCAGAAAACAGACTCTGTTGCGGTTTTGCCACCCAATCGCTCGCCTGTTGGGGGAACCCTGTTCACTCTCGTCACGTGCTTGGGGATTGTTGGGCTTCCCGCCGCGTGGGCGCGCTTGACTCCCACGGGAGCCCTGCGAAGAGTCACGTTGCCGAATGGTTAACGGCGGGCTGGACGGGGGTAACAGTATGCACGAGACCAGCGACGCCATTGGCCGCCCGTACGGGACGGCGCAGGGCCCGCTGATCCGCGGCGCTTCAATCGTGGCCCTTATCGCCGCGGTCGTGATTCCCCTGGTCGGTTGCGACACCGGCGCGGACAGCTTTTTCGGCAAGCCGGGCGACACCGCCTGTCCCAGACCGCAGATTCCGACCGGCGTTGCGCCGCAGTTCAACACCCAGCAACTCGAGATCCGCGTCCTGCGTCGCCGCGCCTTCACCGGCGACTTCTTCTCCCAGCTCGAGCTGGCGCGCCGCTATGAGGGCGCGAAGGCGGCCGACAAGAATCTCGAAGACCCGGTCGAGGCGGCCGTCTGGTACGGCGTGGCGCTGTCCAACGGCGACGGCTATGCGCCGATCTCCGCCTATGGCCGCCGTTCGCCGCAGGGCGAGCAGAAGGCCATTTCCCGCTACGACGACTGCCGCGCGGTCGAACGGGCCACCGCCTACCGGTCGCTGGACCGGCTGCTGTCGCAAATGTCTTCCGAGGAGCAGGAGAAGGTCCGCGGTCGCGTGATCTACATCCTGTCGACCCAGGGCGCGCCCGGCTTCCGCACGCTGTCGCGGATGCATGACAACTTCTTCGGGCCGTTCGGGGAGCCTTCGGACAACCCCCAAGCCGGCATGGCCCGCGGCAAACCCTACAAGCCTGGCACGCCGCAGGTGCTCAATCTGTTCCCGCGCAACGACGTCGACGCCTACCTGTACAACTTCCTCGCCGTTCAGACCGGGGACGTGGGCGCCTACGTGATGCTGAAGGACTTCGAGCGGTCCTCGCCGGAGCGGGCGACGGTCGGGCAGTACGTCGAGGCCAAGGCCAAGCGCTGGATCCCGCCTTACGAGTTCTATCCGCCGGAATCGCCGTCCTCGGGCGTGCCGCATTCCGACGAGAGCGACCAGATCGGCGACGCGCAACAGGCCGCGCTGGGACGGATTCGCGAGCTGCCGTTCGTCCATATCGGCGAGGCGCTGTACTATCTGCGCGCCGCGACGCGGGCCGCGACCACCGAGGACGCCCTGTACCCGCAGGAAATCCAGGACTTCCAGGCGCGTATCGCCCGGCCGCAGACCGGCGTCCTGACGCCGATCGAGAAGGTCCGCGTGATCCAGTATGCCGCCGTCAACGGTTCGCCCAAGGCGCAGCTGGTGCTGGCGGTGATGTATGCCGAGGGCGTCGGCGTGCCGCGCGACTACGCACGCGCCTTCCACTGGTTCGCCGAGGCCGATCGTCAGGGCTCGGCGGAGGCCAAGTACGCCATGTCCACCTACTTCTCGCTCGGCGTCGCCGGCGTGGCCGACCAGGACAAGGCCAAGGCCGTCGTCTACCAGATTGATTCCGCCCTTTCGGGCTTCAAGCCGTCCGTGGGACGCCTCCAGCAGGTGCTGGCCCAGGTGTCGCGTCCGAGCCGGCCGACACCCCGCGACAGGGACTATGACCGATGAACACGCTGACTCGTTTCCTGTTGGTCTCGGGCGCCGCGGTGAGCCTGCTCGCCACGGTCAGCCCGGCTGAAGCCTTCCCGGATCAGGCCGCGGGCATCGACGCCCAGATTCGCCCCAACTTCGGCGGACTGATCGCGCCGCCGCTGCGTCCGCGCTGGCGTCCCGATCGCGGCCGCTACAACCAGTATCGCCCCGACCGCCGGCCCTACTGGCCGTCGAACCGCACGGCCATGAGCTGGACCGCGGACTGCACCAACGCCGAAGAAGGCGACACGCCGATCAATGACGGCCTGCAGAACCTGGCCGACTACGGCACGCTGTATGTGCGCGGCGTCTGTCACGAGAGCGTCTGGATCGACCATCCGGTGACCATCGTGGGGCAGGGCGCCTCGATCTTCGACGAAGGCGCCGGCAAGCCCGCGACCATCGCGCCGCCGGACGGCCAGAACTGCATCAAGGTCAACAGCAACGTCGACGGCGTCGAGATCCGCGACATGGTGCTGACGACCGAACACGGTGGCCGGGCCAGCTGCCTGGAGACCTGGGATTCCAAGGTGGCCCTGGTTCGCACCGTGATTCGCTACTGGGGCGACACCACCGCGGTGCTGGCCACCGGCGGCAAGCTGATCCTCAGCGAAAGCTTCATTGACGCGCGGACGCTCGACGCGGCCGTGGTCGTCGACGGCGGCCTGATCGACATGAACCGCAGCCGCATTCTCGGCGAGGAAGCCGGTCTCGACCTGACGCCGGGCGTCGGCGAGAGCCGCATCATCCAGAGCGGCGTGTTCGGCCGCGACGCCGGTCTGCCCGCCGGCAACGGCATCATGGTCCACGGCCAGCGCAGCGGGTCGGGCGCGCTCAAGATCGACAACAGCATGGTCTGTGGCTGGCGCAACGGCCTGCACCTCGACCGCGCCTCGATCGTCGACGCCAGCCGCAGCCGCTTCTGCCGCAACACCGTCGGCGTCGTGTCGGACGGCGACCTGTCTCTGAGCGAGTCCGTGATCGGCGCCCGCGAAGTCGGCATCTACGCCTCGACGGGCCGCGCCGCCCTGCGCCGCAACCGGATCTATGGCTGGAGCGACCGGGCCATCTGGCTGGAGCCGGGGGTCGAGGTCGTTCGCGAGTTCAACTACGTCTACTACGACCAGTGCTGGACCCGGAACTGGTCGGATGGCGAGTTCTGCCAGCGGCCGAGCCAGCTGCCGTCGGCGGCGCGCGATGACAGTATCTACACCAGCCCCTATCGCGACTGGTGGGAAGCGGACGCCTATGACCGCGGCTATCAACGCGATGGCGTGCCGACCTTCCAGCCGCCGATCCCGCCGCCGGCCCAGCCGGCGCCGCCCAAGCGCCGCGGCGTCTTCCGCCGGAACTAGGAGCGGCCGTCAGGGCGCCGGGGCCGCAAGGACCGGCGGCTTGCGGGCTTTGGTGGCCTGTTCGAAGGCGTAGCCATAGGCCAGCAGCCGGGCTTCGCTCCATTTCGGACCGACGAAGCTCAGGCCGACCGGCAGTCCGCCGACCTGACCCATCGGTACGGTCAGGTGAGGATAGCCGGCGACGGCCGCCGCGCCGCCCGCGCCACCGCCCACGTAGCGATCCTTGAGCACTGGATCGATAAGCCAGCTCGGCCCCATCGTCGGTCCGACCAGGGCAGTCACGTCGTAGGTCTTCAACAGGGCGTCGATGCCGTCCGGACCCGCCATGCGCCGCGCATCGTCCCGGGCCTTGATGTAGGCGGGATCAGCCAGGCCGCCGGTCTTTTCCGCCTGCTCGAACAGCTCCTGGCCGAACAGCGGCATCTCGCGGTCGGCGTTGGCGCGGTTGAAGGCGATGACATCGGCCAGGGTGCGGGTCTTGACCTTCGCCGGGTCGGTCGAGGCCAGATAGGCGTTCATCCCGACCTTCAGTTCCGTCAGCAGCACCACCAGTTCGTTCGCGCCGATCTTGTCGCGGTTGGGGAAGCTCGGCACGTCGACCAGCGTCGCGCCCTGGGCCTTGAGCGCGGCCAGCGCCTGTTCGAACACCGCGTCCGTTTCCTTGTGGAAGCCGGCGGCGTAGCGCATCACGCCGATCCTGACGCCCTTGAGCGCGTCGGGATCGAGGGCCGTGGCGTAGTCGCTCTTGCGGGCGTCGGCCTCGGCGGTGGCCGGATCGGCCGGGTCGCTGCCGGCCATGACAGTCAGAAGGTTGGCCGCGTCGGTCACCGTCCGGGTCATCGGACCGGCGGTATCCTGGCTGGCGCTGATCGGTACGATGAAGGTGCGCGACACGAGGCCGACCGTTGGCTTCAGTCCGACCAGTCCGTTGACCGCCGAGGGGCAGGTGATCGAGCCGTCGGTCTCCGTCCCGATCGCCGCCGCCGCCAGACCGGCCGCCACGGCCGCGCCACTGCCGGCAGAGGAACCGCAGGTCGAACGCGCCAGGTCGTAGGGATTGCGCGCCTGGCCTCCGACGGCGCTCCAGCCGCTCAGCGAGTCGTCCGAGCGGATGTTGGCCCACTCCGACAGGTTGGTCTTTCCGAGGATCACCACGCCCGCCGCCCGCAGCCGGGCGATCGCCGGCGCATCGCGCCCCGTGAAGTTGCCCGCCAGCGCCAGCGAGCCGGCCGTGGTCGCCATCGGGTCCAGCGTCTCGATATTGTCCTTCACCAGGATCGGCATGCCGAAGAGGGGGCCGAACGGACCCTTGCCGGCTTCACGCCGGGCGTCGGCCGCCTGGGCCTGGGCCACCGCTTGCGGGTTCAACGCAATGATCGAACGAAGCTCGAGATCAAGCGCCTTGCCGCGGGCGAGATAAGCCCGGACGTCACGGGCGTAGGCGCCCTGGCCTGCGGCGACCTCGGCCTGCAGCTCGGTCATGGATTTGTCGGCGACGTCAACGGCCGGCGCCGCCAGGGCCGGCGTCGCGAGGGTCAACGCGAGGGCGGCGGGAAGGAGATGGCGCATTCGGGACTCCTGAAACAACGCTGCGATGGTTCCGTCGGTCATGGCCGGTTGGCAAGTCCGCCGTTCCGCCTCAAGGCGCGGGCGTTGCCTTTCCGGCCCCTGGTCGCTACATCCCGCGCCGACCCCCATTCCGATCAGACGAGAGCGAGCGACCCCTATGGCCGCGCAATACATTTTCCAGATGCAGGGCCTGACCAAGGCCTATCCCGGCGGCAAGAAGGTGTTCGAGAACATCTGGCTGTCGTTCTATCCGGACGCCAAGATCGGCGTCGTCGGCGTCAACGGCTCGGGCAAGTCGACCCTGCTGAAGATCATGGCCGGGATCGACAAGGAATTCAGCGGCGAGGCCCGGGCGGCCGACGGCGTAAAGATGGGCTACCTCGAGCAGGAGCCGCATCTCGATGACAGCAAGACCGTCTGGGAAAACGTCATAGCCTGGTGCGACGAGAAGCTGACCGTCGACCGCTACAACCAGATCGCCATGGAGCTCGGCGAGAACTACACCGACGAGCTGATGGAGGAGATGACCGCCCTCCAGGAGAAGATCGACGCCGGCGACCTTTGGGACATCGACAGCAAGGTCGAGATGGCCATGGACGCCCTGCGCTGTCCGCCGAACGACAGCGGCGTGACCAAGCTGTCGGGCGGTGAGAAGCGCCGCGTGGCGCTGGCCCGCCTGCTGCTCAGCAAGCCCGACATGCTGCTGCTCGACGAACCGACCAACCACCTGGATGCCGAGTCCGTGGCCTGGCTGCAGCACCACCTGGAAGCCTTCCCGGGCTGCGTCATCCTCGTGACCCACGACCGCTACTTCCTCAACCAGGTCACCAGCTGGACGCTCGAGCTCGATCGCGGCAAGGGCGTGCCCTACGAGGGCAACTACTCCGGTTGGCTGGAGCAGAAGCAGAAGCGCGTCGTGCAGGAGCAGTCCGAGTCCGAGTCGCGCCAGCGCGCCCTGACCAAGGAACTGGAGTGGGTCCGCTCCAACGCCAAGGCCCGTCAGACCAAGTCCAAGGCCCGCCTGGCCGCCTATGAGCGGATGGTCTCCGAGCAGGAGAACGCCCGCGGCGCCCAGACCCACGCCGTGATCCAGATCCCGCCGGGCCCGCGCCTCGGCAACGTCGTGCTCGAGGTCTCCGACCTCGAAAAGGAGTACGGCGACAAGGTCCTGTTCAAGGGCCTGAGCTTCCGCCTGCCGCCGAACGGCATCGTCGGCGTGATCGGTCCCAACGGCGCTGGCAAGTCGACGCTGTTCAAGCTGATCACCGGTCAGGAAACGCCGGACCGGGGCAGCGTGCGTCTCGGTGAGACGGTCAAGCTGGCCTATGTCGACCAGAGCCGCGACGACCTGGAGGCCAATGACACGGTCTGGAAGGCGATCAGCGGCGGCACCGACGTGATGATGGTCGGCAAGCGCGAGATCAACACCCGCGCCTATGTCGGCAGCTTCAACTTCAAGGGCGGGGACCAGCAGAAGAAGGTCGGCCAGCTGTCGGGCGGTGAGCGCAATCGGGTGCACCTGGCCAAGACCCTGGCCACCGGCGGCAACGTCATCCTGCTCGACGAACCGACCAACGACCTGGACATCGAGACGCTGCAGAACCTCGAAGAGGCGCTGGAAGAGTTCGCCGGCTGCGCCGTGGTCATCAGCCACGACCGCTGGTTCCTCGACCGCCTCTGCACCCACATCCTCGCCTTCGAGGGCGACAGCCATGTGGAGTGGTTCGAGGGTAACTTCGAGATGTACGAGGAAGACAAGAAGCGTCGCCTCGGCGCCGACAGCCTGATCCCGCACCGCATCAAGTTCCAGAAGTTCACCCGCTAGGGCGTCGCCCGGCGAAATTCCGGTCAGGCGCGTTTCGCGGCCCCGTCCGTATCCCGGGCGAGGGCGTTGACGTCGACGCCCAGCGCGCGGACGGACTGGAGCAGCTGCAGGAAGCGGTGCGAGACCATCAGTCCGGTCTGCAGGGCCGCGGGATGCTGCAGCCGTTCGACGGTTATCAGATACCCGCCGGTGACGCGCTTGACCCAGCCGGCTTCGCGGTGGAGCCGGATGCGCCTGCGTACCGTTTCGTGCGGCAGGCCCAGAGACTGGGCGAGACCCGTAATGGTCGCCGGACGACGGTGCGAGTCCGGCGGGGGCGTTTCGGCGCCGGCATAGACCCAGGCCAGATGGGGGTCGTTGGTCACCAGTTCAGCGTTGTTCAGCAACAGGGTGCAGAAGATCACAGCATCGATCATCGAGCCGTGCGGGTCGACGCCGGCCTCCAGCACCCGCAGCAGGAAGTCGTTGATCAGCATGGCGATCGCGTCGATGCGGTCGGCGTCGGCCGGGGCCCGCAGAGTCGCCCGGGGTGAACCGCCGGCAAACTGGCTGAAGTCGAACCCGAGCGCGTGGAGGTCGCCGATGACCGTGCGCAGCGCCAGCCAGCTCGCCTCACCGTCGGCGCGGTAGTCGACCCCTTCGAGTGGCTCGGGCGCGACCATATGACCGCGGCCCTCCGTCCGCCGGACCAGCCCTGCGACCTCAAGCTCGGCCACCTTTCGGCGCGTTGTCTCGTAGGGGAGGTTCATCGACTGGGCGATTGCCCGGACGCTGAAGCCGCGCGAGGGAAGCGGCGTAGTCACGCCAACTTGGGAAGATCGGCTCGCCTGGATGGCCGCCAGGTAGACGACCGCGCGCGTAAAATCGCCGTCGTGCCGGCGAATCTGCCGCGCGACCAGATCGAGCAGAAATGTCGTTACGCACCGAAAGACAAGCCGCTGTTGTCGCCGCAAGCCTTCGACCGCGGAATCATCGGTCATCGTCCCCACCCACCGGATACTGAAAACCCCATTTTCTGGAAACGCAATCCGCCAATCGCTCTTGATCGTTGCAATCAACCGTCTCTGATCAAATCTGTGATGAAGCGGAAACGTCGCTCAGGCGGCCAGGCCGATCGCTTGGCAGACTCAGACGTCTTCGATTGACGGACCGGCCATCGGCGGCGATGTCGGGGCATGACCAATGCCCAGACCCCTCCCGTCGTTCTCATCTCGCATGAAATGCTCGCCCCGTTGCAGGGCGCGCTTGAGCCGGCTTACCGCGTCATCCGTCTATGGGACCACCCGGATCGGGCGGCCTTGCTCGCTGGACCCGGTCGCGACGTGCAGGCGATTGTCCATGCGGGCGAGATCAAGCTGACGCCGGATCTGCTGGCGGACATGCCGCGCCTGGGGCTGATCGCCTGCGTAAGTGTCGGCTACGACGGCGTCGACGTCCCCTGGTGCCGCGCTCATGGCATCGCGGTCAGCCATTCGCAGGGGCTCAACGCCGAGGATGTCGCCGATCATGCCGTGGGGGCCTTCCTCGCGGCCTGGCGTGGGATCGTTCAAGGGGACCGGATGGTGCGGGAAGGGCGCTGGACGCCCGCCGAACGCATGCGGCCACGTCCGGGCCTGATCGGCCGCAAGGCCGGCATCGTCGGGCTCGGCCATATCGGCGCGGCGATCGCGCGACGGGTGGAGCCGTTCGGGATAACCGTCTCCTGGTGGGGGCCGAACGACAAGGAAACCCACTGGCCCAAGGCCCAGAGCCTGCTGGCGCTGGCGCGGGACAGCGATGCCCTGTTCGTCGCCTGTCGCGGCGATGCGGCGAACCACCATCTGATCTCGGCGGCGGTCATCGAGGCGCTCGGTCCTCGCGGCTGTCTGGTCAATGTCGCGCGCGGCTCGGTGGTCGACGAGGACGCCCTAATCGCCGCGCTCAAGGACGAGCGGCTCGGCATGGCGGCCCTCGACGTTTTCGAGACCGAGCCGACACCGGCGGGGCGCTGGGCCGATGTGCCCAACACCGTCCTGACGCCGCACACCGCCGGCGGAACGCTCGAGAGCATTCCGAAGATGGTCGGTCAGACGCTGGAAAACCTGCGGCTGTTCTTCCAGGGCCAACCGTTGCTGTCGCCGGTTCAGGCCTGAAGCAGAAGCACGCCCACGCCGGCGGCCAGGAGCGCCGCGAACAGCACCGCTGCCACAAGCCGCTTTCGCGGGGTTTTCAGAACGCGGCCAAGCATCGAGAGACCTCCGAGGTGGCGGAGTCGCTCCCCGCCTGCGAAAACACTCATATCAAAGTGATATCACTTTTGCCAGCGGTGATGACGCCGCGCTTGTCCGGCAAGCTCCCTGCTGCTTAGTGTCGGAGATGGCGCGGAGGCGAGCATGACCGGTGTCCTGGGCGTAGGCGGGGTGTTCTTCAAGGCCGAGGACGGTGACGCGGTCCGCGCCTGGTATCGCGATGTCCTGGGCTTCGCGATCGAGGACTGGGGCGGCGCGATGTTCCAGCATCCGGACAAGGGTTACACCGTCTGGAGCCCATTCAAGGCGGATACCGGCTATTTCGCGCCGTCGACCCAGACGTTCATGATCAACCTGATCGTCGAGGATATGGACGGTGTTCTCGCCCGGGCCGCGCAAGCCGGCGTGACTCCGCTCGGGCGGGACGATTCGGATCCCAACGGTCGCTTCGCCTGGCTTCTTGACCCCGCGGGCGTCAAGGTCGAGCTCTGGGAACCCTTGCCCGACAAGGCTTGACTTCATCATATAAAGATATCCTTATGTCCTCATGGTGACGTCATCGGGACAGGCGGTGGAGATACTGCGCGCGGCGGGCGAGCCCACCCGGTTGCGTACTCTCGCCCTGCTTGCGCGCGAGGAATTGTCGGTGCTCGAGCTGTGCACCGTGCTTGACCAGAGTCAGCCGCGTGTCTCGCGTCACCTCAAGCTGTTGGCTGAAGCTGGGCTGGTGGAACGATTTCCGGACGGAGCCTGGGTGTTCTACAGGCTCGCGGCCCAGGGGCCGGGGCGGGCGCTGGCCGACCAGACACTCGCGCTGATCGATCCCGCCGACGTGGAGCTGGCGGCCGATGCTGACCGGTTGTCGCGCGTGGCGACAGAGCGTGGCGCCGAGGCCGCCGCCTACTTCGCCCGAAACGCCGCCCGCTGGGACGAGATCCGCTCGCTGTACGTGGCCGAAGCCGAGGTCGAGGCGGAAATCCGCAAGGCCGTCGGGCCGGAGCCGCTCGGCCTGATGGTCGACCTGGGCGCCGGAACCGGCCGCATGCTGACCCTTCTGGCCGGTCAGGCGCGCCGCTCGGTCGGCCTGGACCTGTCGCAGCAGATGCTCAACATCGCGCGGGTCAATGTCGGCGAGGCCGGCCTGACGGCCTGCGAACTGCGCCACGGCGACATCTTTGACACCGGCCTTCCGGACCGCTGCGCCGATCTGGTGACGGTCCATCAGGTGCTTCACTACCTCGGCGATCCGGCTGCCGCCGTGGCCGAAGCGGGGCGCCTGGTCGCCGCGACAGGCCGGCTGCTGATCGTCGACTTCGCCCCGCACGCGCTGGAGTATCTGCGCGAGCAGCACCAGCACCGCAGGCTTGGCTTCTCCGACGAGGAGATCGGCCGCTGGGTGGCTGCGGTCGGCCTTGAACTGGAAACCGCCGCCGCCCTGCCGCCCGCGGCCGAGGCGGGACTGACCGTGAAGATATGGACGGCCCGACGGCCTGCCCTGGCCGAGAGGAGCGCCGCATGACCCCCCCTTCAGCCCTGGGCCCGGTCGCCCGGGCCGGCGGCCGCGACAATGGCGTGCGCGTCTCGTTCGAGTTTTCGCCGCCAAAGACGCCCCAGGCGGAGGAAAGCCTGTGGGCCGCCATCCGCCGGTTGGAGCCGCTGAACCCGTCGTTCGTCTCCGTGACCTACGGCGCCGGCGGCTCGACCCGCGAACGGACCCACCGGACCGTCAAGCGGATGCTCGACGAGACGACGCTGAAGCCTGCCGCCCACCTGACCTGTGTCGGCGCCTCGCGCGCCGAGGTCGACGAGGTGGTTCGGGATTACTGGGAGAGCGGAATCCGGCACATCGTCGCCCTGCGCGGCGACCCGCCGGGGGCGATCGGCGGCGCCTACGAGCCGCGCGCCGACGGCTATCTCAACGCTACCGAATTGACGGCCGGCATCCTCGAGGTCGCGCCATTTGAAGTGTCGGTCAGCCTCTATCCACAGATCCACCCCGAGAGTCCGGGGATCGACCACGACATCGATGTGCTGAAGGCCAAGGTCGATGCCGGGGCGACGCGGGCGATCACCCAGTTCTTCTTCGACACCGACGTGTTCCTGCGGTTCATGGACAAGGTCCGCAAGGCGGGCGTGACCATCCCGATCTCGCCGGGGATCATGCCGGTCTCCAACTTCAAGGGCCTGCAGCGCATGGCCGAGCCCTGCGGCATCCCGCTGCCGGTCTGGCTGGGCGGGCTGTTCGACGGGCTGGACGACGATCCCGACACCCGACGCCTGATCGCCGGCTCGGTGGCCGCGGAAATGTGCGCGAAGCTGGCTGAGGAAGGCTTCAGCGACTTCCACTTCTACACCCTGAACCGGGCGGATCTCGTCTACGCCATCTGCCGCGTGCTCGGCGTGCGGGAGGCCCCGATCGGGTCGACGGAGGCGGCGGCATGAAAAAGCGCTTCCTGATACCGATCCTCGCCGCCCTGGCCCTGACCGGTGTCGCGGTCGCCCAGGGTATGCCGCCCGAATGGATTCGGCCGACCCCGCCTCTGCAGATTGGCGACAACCTCTACTACGTCGGCAGCGAGGGCCTGTCGGCGTTCCTGATCGTCACGCCCAAGGGGCTGATCCTGATCGACGGGCCGATGGAGCAGAACGTCGCCGGCATCGAGGCCAACATCAAGGCGCTGGGCTACAAGCCGTCCGACGTGAAGATCCTGCTCAACAGCCACGCCCACTTCGACCACGCGGCGGGATTCGCGCAGCTGAAGACCGACACCGGCGCGACGTTGCTGGCCAGCGCCGGCGACAAGCCGTTGCTGGAACGCGGCGTCTATCCGGGGTCTGAAGATATGGCCTGGCTGCGCTTCAAACCGGTCAAGGTCGACGCGGTGATCAAGGACCGCGACACCGTCACCCTGGGCGGCGTGACCCTGACGGCCAACATCACGCCCGGCCATACGCCGGGCTGCACGACCTGGACCTTCCCGGTGAAGATCGACGGCGTCGTGCGCAAGGCGATGCTCTGGTGCAGCACGACGGTGGCCGCCAACCGGCTGGCGCCGAAGCCGCAGTATCCGGGGATCGTCGCCGACTATCGCGCGAGCTTCGTCCGCCTGGCGGCGATGAAGGCGGACGTCTTCCTGGCGCCGCATCCCGACCAGTTCGGCTTCGCCGAGAAGCGTGCGGCCATGGCGGCGGGCAAGCCCAGCCCGTTCGTCGATCCGACCGAACCTGGCCGTCGCATCGCCGCCTCGCGCACCGCCTTTGAAACAGAACTGGCCCGCCAGCAGGGAGCCGCCCAATGAGCCGCCAGGACCGCATCGCAGCCCTCAAGGCCGCCGCGAAACAGCGCATTCTCGTACTCGACGGCGCCTGGGGCGTGATGATCCAGCGCCAGGGACTTAGCGAGGCCGACTTCCGCGGTGAGCGCTTTGCCGACCACAACGGTCAGCTGAAGGGCAACAACGACGTCCTCTGCCTGACCCGGCCGGATATCATCGCCGGGCTGCACGACGCCTATTTCGCGGCCGGCGCCGACATCAGCGAGAGCAACACCTTCAGCGCCACCTGGATCGCCCAGCGTGACTACGGCCTGGAGAGCGCCGCCTACGACATCAACCTCGAAGGCGCCAAACTCGCCCGCGCCGCCGCTGACCGCTGGACTGAAAAGACGCCGGACAAACCGCGCTTCGCCGCCGGCTCGCTCGGGCCGCTGAACGTCATGCTGTCGATGTCGTCGGACGTGAACGATCCCGGCGCGCGCACCGTGACCTTCGACCAGGTCTACGAGGCCTATCGCGAGCAGGTGAAGGGCCTCTACGAGGGCGGGGTCGACCTGTTCCTGATCGAGACCATCACCGACACCCTGAACTGCAAGGCGGCCATCAAGGCGATCCTCGACCTGCGCGACGACGAAGGCCACGAAGCGCTCCCGATCTGGATCAGCGGCACGATCACCGACCGTTCGGGCCGCACCCTGTCGGGCCAGACGGTCGAGGCCTTCTGGAACAGCGTGCGCCATGCCAAACCGTTCGCCATCGGCCTGAACTGCGCGCTGGGCGCCGACCTGATGCGGCCGCACATCGCCGAGCTGTCGCGCATCGCCGACACTCTGGTCGCGGCCTATCCCAACGCCGGCCTGCCCAACGCCATGGGCCAGTACGACGAGGAGCCGCACCAGACCGCCTGTTCGCTGCACGAGTGGGCCGAAAGCGGCATCGTCAACATCGTTGGCGGCTGCTGCGGCACGACGCCGGACCATATCGCCCATGTGGCCCGGTCGGTCGCCGGCATGGCCCCGCGCGCCGTTCCCGAACGCCCGACCGCCATGCGGCTGGCCGGGCTGGAAGCGTTCGAGCTGGCGTGATGACCAGCGTTTCAGTTCCCGTCATCCTCGGCCCTGTGCCGAGGATCCCTCTTTCCGCCGCACGGGCGCTGACGGCTTTTCGCCGGTCGGGAAGCTCGGCGAGGGGCCCTCGGCACAAGGCCGAGGGTGACGATTGTATCTGCAAGGCAGCGTCTGAATGACGGCCCTCAAGGTCACCATGGCCCTCGGCCCCATCGAGACCGAGATGCTGCGCGATATCCGCAGCCGGCTGAACCGGCGGGCGGTCAGCGACGCGGCGCTGTTTTCGTTGGGCGCGGCCTTCCTGACCGCCTGCGGACGCGCCGACATCCCGCCGACCACGGCCGTGCCGGCCAAGGTGCTGTCCGGGCCGCTGGTGGTGAAGATCGCCACGACGGCCGACCTCGCCACCCTGTCGCGGCTGGTGGCGACGCTCGCCGAGCACCGCACCCTCGATCCGAAATGCTGGCCCGGCCTCGTCGCCGCCGGCGCTCCGCAAGCCATTCTCTCCCGTCGTCTGGCCCTGGCCGGGCGGGAGCCTGTCTTTGAAAGTCCCCCGTCCCAATGAGACCTGTCTTCGTAAACATCGGTGAGCGCACCAACGTCACCGGCTCGGCCAAATTCCGCAAACTGGTGGCAGAGGGCGACTATGCGGCCGCCCTGTCCGTGGCCCGTCAGCAGGTTGAGGCCGGGGCGCAGGTCATCGACATCAACATGGACGAGGGGCTGCTGGATTCGAAGGCGGCCATGGTCACCTTCCTCAACCTGATCGCCGCCGAGCCGGACATCGCCCGGGTGCCGGTGATGATCGACAGCTCCAAGTGGGAGATCATCGAGGCCGGCCTGCGCTGCGTGCAGGGCAAGGCCATCGTCAACTCGATCTCGATGAAGGCCGGCGAGGCGGAGTTCATCGCCCAGGCGAAGCTGTGCCTGCGCTACGGCGCGGCCGTGGTGGTCATGGCTTTCGATGAAGAAGGCCAGGCCGACACAGCCGACCGCAAGGTGGCCATCTGCGAGCGGGCCTACCGCATCCTCGTCGATCAGGTCGGCTTCCCGCCCGAGGACATCATCTTCGATCCGAACATCTTCGCCGTGGCGACGGGGATCGAGGAGCACGACAACTACGCCGTCGACT
>CAZISF010000039.1:0-25593 GCA_964541915.1 uncultured Caulobacter sp. | reverse complement strand
CCATGTTCAGCGGGATGAAGCTGTTGGAGCCCATGCCCATCTCGATGGCGCCGGCGGCCAGAAGCTGCGGAACGTTCACGCTGGGACCGCCCTGCATGATGGTCACGTCGAGCCCTCGTTTGGCGTACTCGCCCGAGGCCAGCGCCTGGTAGAAGCCGCCATGCTCCCCCTGGGCCCGCCAGTCCGTGGCGAACCGAATTTTCTTCCGGCCGTTCGCCGCCTTTGGCTTCGGCGAGCAGGCGGCGGCGAGAACCGCCAGAGAGGCGGCGATCATCTGACGGCGGGTGGTCATGTGCGGAATCCCCAGCTTCTGCCAGGGCAAGGTAGGTCGAGGGAAATGGGGCGCCAAGGGTCGATGAATGACCGGTGTCGGCAAGCGACCAGAATAGCAGGGCCCTGAACGAGCAAGAGGACGATACTTCCGGTCGCCCGGCCGCATCGCCCTCTCACCCAGCGCCCTCTCGGGAGCTGCGGTCTGGAGGTCGTGGATCGCCCGCTGTCCGGACTTGCGCCCGGTCCTTGATGATCCGCTCCCGGTCCGGTCTCCGAAGGTCTCCCTCCGGTCCTTGGCTCCTGGAGCGTCCCGCCCGCCTGGCCTTCCGGTTTCCCGTCTCGCCCGCGCCGCGTTTCCTCTCGACGGATTGAGAGTGCGTCCGGTCCGGTCGGGGCGCAACGGCCGCGGCAGGCGGCGCTGTGCATGGTTCGGGTAGACGTGGTGGATGTTTTGTGGACGGCCGGGGACTCGTCGTCGCAACAGGGCCACTGCTTTGCGATCGGTGTTATCCACAATAAACGTGGATCGACCGGCACACCCTTCTTTCGTCATCGTCGGACTTGTTCCGACGACCCATGAACGCCGAAGCGTGTCGTGGATTACGAGGGGGCGGGCGCCCCTTCCGGCGAAAACCGCGTGCATGGGTCCTCGGGACAAGCCCGAGGATGACGGAATTTTTTGATCCCGCGGCGCTTCAGTCCGGCTATGGAACAATTGCAGTCCAATCAGAACCCCCGGGGAAGCGACCATGAGCCTGATCACCACCGAAAAGCGCGGCCATGTCGCCATTCTGACCCTCAATCGCCCGGACGCGATGAACGCTTTGGGCGCGCCCGGAGACGGCGATCAGGTGGCCGCCGCCTGCGCCGAGATCAACGCCGACAAGTCGGTCCGCTGTGTGATCCTGACCGGCGCCGGCCGCGCCTTTTCCGCCGGCGGGAACGTCAAGGCCATGAAGGACCGTGAGGGCGCGTTCGGCGGCAACGCCGTCAGCATCCGCGAGAACTACCGCACCAACATCCACCGCATCGTCCGCGCCATCTACGGCCTCGAGGTTCCGTCGATCGCGGCGGTCAACGGCGCGGCTATCGGCCTCGGCTGTGACGTGGCCTGCATGACCGACATCCGGATCGCCGCCACGGGCGCAAAGCTGGGCGTGACCTTCCTGAAGCTGGGTCTGATCCCCGGAGACGGCGGCGCCTGGCTGTTGCCGCGGACCATCGGCATGAGCCGCGCCTCCGAGCTGCTGTTCACCGGCGACGTCATCGACGCCCAGACCGCCTGCGACTGGGGTCTGGTGAGCCGGGTCGTGCCGGAAGAGTCCCTGATGGATGAGGCCATGAAGCTGGCTGAACGGATCGCCCAGCAGCCGCCGCACGCACTGCGCCTTGCCAAGTCGCTGCTGAAGCACGGTCAGAGCACCAGCTACGACACCCTGCTGGAGATGAGCGCCGCCTCCCAGGCCATCTGTCATCTGACCGAGGACCATATGGAGGGCGTCGACGCCCTGCTCGAGAAGCGTCCGGCCAACTTCAAAGGCATGTGATGCGGGGGCTGGCGCTGATCGCTATCGCGGGACTGGGCCTGGCCGGGTGCAAGCCCGCGCCGGCCAGTCCGGCGGCGCCGGCTCAGGCCGGCGAGGCGCGCTGGGCGTTCGGCATCGGCAAGAACAGCGTCGAGATGGCCTGGGTCACGAATGCGGTCACGGCCGACGCGCCGATCAGTCTGGTCTGCGCCCGGGGCGACGGGATCATGGTCGTCGCCCGGGCCTTCCACCCGATCGGCAGTGAAGAGCGGCTGACCATCGGCGCGGGTGACGACGCCTTCGCGCTCGTCGTCGCCGGGGACCCGCAAAGCGCCCACGTGAGCGCCACCGGGCCGGCTGACGAGGCGATCCTGACAGCCATTGTGAGCGGCCGCCCCATCAGCGCCAGCTACGGCGCCCAGCGCTACGGGCCTGTGAAGGCTCCGCCGTCGGCCCTGCGCCGGGCGTTCGCCGACACCTGCCGCAAGCTCAACGCCGGGCCGGGGATCGAGATCTGATGGGCAAGGACGTCGACGCCATTCCGGCCCGGTTCGGCGACGACGTCGAGGTCGGACGGCTGCAGTGGGAGTCGCCGAAGCTGATCTTTCGCGGCGCGACCCGCAGGGTCTTCGAGGGCGACGCGCTCAAGGGGATCGCCGCGGAGGGCGCCGACCTCGTCCTGGCCGACGGCTCCCGTTTCACCCTTGGCGAAGTTCAGGCAGGGCGCTGGGCGCAGGCCATCGCCAACCCGCCGGGCCGTCTCGACAAACTGGGCGTCAAGGCCGGCATGACAGCGGCGATTCTCAATCTTGAGGATCCGGATTTCGCGACCGAACTCGCCACCCGCGCCAGTTTGTCGAACGCGTTCAGCGAACTTGATATACTGATTTTGGGGGCAGACTCGCAGGAGGAGCTCGACCGATTGCCCGAGGTGATTCCGATGCTGGCCAAGCGCGGCGCGCTGTGGATCGTCTCGCTGAAGGGCAAGCTGCTGCGGATCAGGGACGTCGAGGTCATGGCCGCCGCAAAGGCTTACGGCCTGGTCGACAACAAGGTCTGCGCATTCTCGGATACGCGCACGGCGCTTCGGTTCACCCGCCGCCGTTGAACGGCCGGTCGTCTTGGCGCTCGCTTTCCGCGACGAAAGCGGCCTAGAGGTCGCCCATGGCCCTGCGCGACTTCGCCCTGCTTGTTCTGATGTGTCTCGTCTGGGCGTTGAACAACATCGTCAGCAAGATCGTGGTCGCCCACTGGGGCGTGCCGCCGCTGTACTACGCCGGCGCGCGGTTTCTCGTGGTCATGCTTTGCACCCTGCCGTGGCTGCTGCCGGCGCCGAGGCCGATCTGGCGGATGGTGGTCGTCTGCCAGCTGATCGGCGGGGCCAACTTCGCGCTGATGTTCATGGGTCTGAAGACGGCGAGCCCGTCGGCCGCCTCCATCGTGGTTCAGCTGGGCGTGCCGATGACGACCGTCCTCTCGATGTTCATGCTCGGCGAGCAGGTCCGCTGGCGACGCGGTATCGGCATGGCCCTGACCTTCCTCGGCGCAGTGGTGGTGATGTGGAACCCGGCGGGCCTCTCCATGTCGGCTGGTCTCTGGCTCGTGGCCGCCGCGGCCCTGACCGGCTCGCTCGGCGCGGTGATGATGAAGCAGATGGAGGGCGTGAAGCCGCTGCAGTTCCAGGCCTGGGTCGGCTTCACCTCCGCGCTGCCGCTTCTTGGTGTGAGCGCGCTTGGCGAACATGGACAGTGGGCGGCAGCGCTTCACGCCGGCTGGCCTTTCCTGGCGGCTGTTCTGTTCTCGGCCCTGGTCGTGTCAGTGCTGGCGCACACGACCTATTACGGCCTGATCCAGAAGTATGAGGCGACCCTGATCTCGCCTCTGACCCTGCTGACTCCGCTGTTCACGATCATCCTCGGCGTGCTGGTCACGCACGACCATTTCGATGCAAGGATGGCCATCGGCGCGACTCTGGCGCTGGCCGGCGTGCTGATCGTCGCCCTGCGGCCCAACCATGTGATGCCCTTGCTCCTCCTGATGAGAAACCGGGTGCAATGACCCTGACCTTCATCGACACCCCGTCGCCGAATTTCGATGCCCGGACCAAGGTTCCGGACATGCTGGTGCTTCACTACACCGGCATGCAGACCGGTGAGGCCGCGCTGGCCCGGCTGTGCGATCCGGCCGCCGAGGTCTCGGCCCATTACCTCGTCGAGGAAGACGGCCGCATCTTCCGGCTGGTCGCCGAGGAGCGCCGGGCCTGGCACGCGGGCCGGTCGTTCTGGAAGGGCGAGACAGGCGTCAACCACGCCTCGATCGGCATCGAGATCGTCAATCCTGGTCACGAGTTCGGCTACCGCCCATTTCCGGAGGCCCAGATCGCGGCCGTCATTGCTCTCGTCACCGACATCCGCACCCGCTGGGACATCGAGGACAGCCGTATCCTCGGCCACAGCGACGTAGCGCCGGAGCGAAAGGAAGATCCCGGCGAGTTGTTTCCCTGGAAGCAGCTTGCGGACGCAGGGCACGGCATCTGGGCCGAAGCTGACCCGGCCCCCGGTGATCCGCTTGCCGAGGGCGCCGAGGGGGTAGGGGTCTTTGCCTTGCAGGCCGGCCTGACCCGGCTGGGCTACGACTGCGCCCCCACCGGCAAGTTCGACCAGAAGACGCGCGACACGGTGACCGCCTTTCAGCGCCACTGGGTGCAGAGCCGGTTCGACGGCGTAGCCGACGGCCTGACGCGGGCGCGCCTGATGGCGGTGCTGCGGGCGGCGGGCTGATCCTGCGTGGTTCGAGACGCGATCCTGAGGGATCGCTCCTCACCATGACGAAGATCTTTGGTCCGCACGTCTCCTCGTCATCCTGAGGAGCGAGCCTCAAGCGAGCGTCTCGAAGGACGCATTGACCGCACCGCCCCCATCCCCCACAACCCGCCACGGATCAGACGGCCGGGCGATCGCGGTCCCTTCGGGGGTCGAGGAAAGTCCGGGCTCCACGGTGACAAGGCGGCGGGTAACGCCCGCCCGGGGTGACCCGAGGGATAGCGCCACAGAAAGCAAACCTCCTCCGCTTCGGCGGCGGGAAGGGTGAAAGGGTGGGGTAAGAGCCCACCGCGGACGTGGTGACACGGACGGCATGGCAAGCCCCGCCTGGAGCAAGACCGAATAGGGATTCCGCGCCCGGTGTGTCCACGGATACTGCCGGGCAGGGCCGTCTCCGGCCCGAGGGATCCGGGTTGGTCGCGAGAACCGTCCCGCGAGGGGCGGTCCAGAGGAATGATCGTCGCGCGCCCGCAAGGGCGTTGGCACAGAACCCGGCTTACAGGCCGTCTGATCCGCCTTTCCCCACCCGCATAGACTGCATTGAGGCGCCGGTTATCCCCGCTGTTATTAACGTGTTCAGTGTATGTTCTGTGGATTGTTTACAGGCGTTAACCATTATCGCCTGCGACATTGTTGTTTTCGTGAAGAAACGCCGTTTGGTGTCATTGCCTCCCATTTCATCCCATGTTAACCCAGTCACTGTCGTCGGATGGGGTCCGGCGGCCTTGGGCGGGGATTGGGCGACGTGTTCCTGTCGACCTTTGACAAGCAGCTGGACAGCAAGCGCCGCATCGTCGTGCCGCATGAGTTCCGCGCGGCCGTCGGTCAGCCCTTCGATGGCGTCTTCTGCTTTCCCTCGATCGAGGCCGACTGCCTTGAGGGTGGCGGCAAAGCCTTGTTCGACCGTTACCTCGCGCTGATCGAGGAGCTTCCGTTCGGCGATCCGCTTCGGTCGGCGCTCGAGACCAGCGTGCTTGGCGGCATGGCTCGCCTGTCCTTCGACGACGCCGGTCGCATCACGCTGCCGCCCGCCCTGTGTGACATGGTCGGCCTGACCGACTGGGTGTCGGTTGTCGGCATGGGCGACCGCTTCCAGATCTGGACCCGCGACGCCTTCCAGGCGCACCGCGCCGCCGCGCGCGAAACCGCCCGCACAGGCCTTGCACAACTGCGCGCCGCCCAGCGGGCTCGTCTCACCGGGGCGGCCGAATGAGCGAAGCGCCGCATCTTTCCGTATTGCTCGATGAGGTCGTGGGGGCGTTGAGGCCCGGCCCCGGCGCGCTGATCGTCGACGGCACCTTCGGCGCGGGCGGATACGCTCGCGCCTTTCTCGATTCCGGGGCCCAGGTCGTGGCCTTCGACCGCGACCCGTCCGCCCGCCGCTTCGCCGCGCCGCTGGAGGCCACGGGCCGGTTCCGGCTGATCGAGGCGCGCTTCTCCGAGATGGGTGACCATTTTGGACCGGCATCCGTCGACGGGATCGCGCTGGATATCGGCGTGTCGTCGATGCAACTGGATGAGGCCGATCGCGGCTTTTCCTTCATGCGCGACGGTCCGCTGGACATGCGCATGAGCGACAGCGGGCCGACGGCCGCCGATCTGGTCAACACGCTGGAAAAGGAGGAACTGGCCCGGATCATCTGGCTGTATGGCGAGGAACGTGAGAGCCGCCGGATCGCGTCCTTCATCATCCGCCGCCGCGCGACCCAGCTGTTCGAGCGCACGCTGGACCTCGCCGAGGTGGTCGAAAAGGCGCTCGGGGGACGGCGTGGCGCCAAGACGCATCCGGCGACGAAAGTCTTCCAGGCCCTCCGCATCGCGGTCAACGAGGAGCTTGCCGAGCTCGAGGCCGCGCTGGTCGCGGCGGAGAAGATTCTCAAGACGGGCGGGCGGCTGGTGGTCGTAACCTTTCATTCGCTCGAGGATCGCATCGTGAAGGCCTTCTTCACCGCCCGGTCCGGCAATCTCCCGGGCGGCTCGCGCCATGCCCCGCCGGTGGCGGGCGGGCCCGCGCCGACGTTTGCGTTGCCGTTCAAGGGCGCGATGGAGCCTGGCGACGCCGAGCTCGCGGCCAATCCCCGCGCCCGTTCGGCCAAGCTGCGCGCCGGCGTGCGCACCGAGGCGCCGGCCTGGAGGGACGCGGCATGATCACCGCCCTGCTCAATCACCGCATCCGCGGCTTCCGGACGCTGAATATCGTGTTCGCGGCAATGCTTCTGGTGCTGGCTGTCGGCGTGAACCTGGCCAAGACCATCGCGGGCCGCGAGCGCAACGAAATCGGTCAGGTCGAGGCGAACATCGACAAGGAGCGGCAGCGTATCCGCGTGCTCGAAGCCGAGGTGGCGCATCTGGAGCAACCCGAGCGTCTCGAGCGGCTGGCGCGCGGCTATCTCGAAATGGCCCCGGTTTCGGTCCACCAGGAAGCGTCGCTCGACACGCTGAGCGAGGTCGCCAACGCCCACCCCCGGCCCCAGGTCGTCTCAACCGCCGCCGTGGCGGTCCCATGAGCATCGCTGATCTAACGCCTCAGAGGTACCCCGCGCTGTGGCGCTGGATCATCGAACGCGTCTGGCGGGTCGAGCATGCGTTCGAACGCGCCCAGGCCGACGGCCGGGCAGAGAATGACACCCGCATCCGCATCTTCCTGGTAATGTTCGTTTTTGCGGTCGGCTTCGCCGTCATGTCCCTCGGCGCCGTGTGGTCGGCGACTTTCGCCCATGCGGGGCGAACTGGCGGCGCGGCCGTTGGCGCGCCGGAACGCGCCGATCTCGTTGATCGGGAAGGGCGGCTGCTGGCGGTCAATCTTGTCCACTACGCCCTGTCGCTGGATTTGAAGGACGTTTGGAGCAAGCGCGAGACGCGGGCCGCCTTGCTCACCGCGCTGCCGCAACTTACGCCGGCGCAGGTCGACAGGGCCCTGGCGGCGAAGAAGCGCGCGTTTCTGATCGGGGGGCTGACCCCTGCCGAGCGCGCGCGCGTTCATGACCTGGGTCTTCCGGGCCTCATCTTCGAGCCGGAAGAGCGCCGGGTCTATCCGCTCGGTCCGCTGGCCGCGCATCTGATCGGCTACACGGAGAAGGGCGGGGTGAGCCTCGCCGGCGCGGAACGCGCCCTGCAGGTGGATATTCTGAAGGCCGGCGCCGAGGGCAAGCCGGTAGCCCTGTCTGTAGACGTCCGGGTTCAGGCGGCCCTGGAAGAGGAATTGGCAAGCGCCGCCGCGGAATTTCATCCCAACGGGGCGGTGGGGATCGTCACCAATATTCACACCGGCGAGATACTGGCCCTGGCCAGCTGGCCGGACTTCGATCCCAACTTCCAGCAGCGCGCGACGCCCGATCAGAAGCTGAACCGCGCCGCGGCGTCGGTCTTCGAGATGGGATCGACCTTCAAGGCCTTTACGGTCGCCATCGGCCTGGACACCCGGGTGGCCACGCCGGACTCGACCTACGACGCCCGAACGCCCCTGAAGATGGGCTACCGGACCATCCATGACTACCACGGCACCAACCGCATCCTGACACTGCGCGAGGTGTTCAACCACTCGTCAAACATCGGCACGGCTCTGCTGGCCCACGCCATCGGCAATGAGCAGCTGACCCGCTATTTCAACCTGTTCGGCCTGACCCGCAGGGCCAGGGTCGAGCTGATCGAGTCGGCCCGCCCCCTGACGCCCAAGAAGTGGGACGATGACGACATCGCCAGCGTCTCGTTCGGTCACGGGATCGACGTTTCGCCGCTGACCCTGGCCCAGGCCATGGGCGCCATCCTCAACGGCGGCCGGATGGTCCCGCTGACCATTCGCAAGATGCCGGTCGGCTATCGCCCCGAAGGCAAGCGGGTCGTGTCGGAGCAGACCACGCTGTCGATGCTGCAGATCATGCGCGGCAATGTCGTCGAGGGCACCGGCCGCAAGGCTGACGCCCCCGGGCTTTCGGTCGGCGGCAAGACCGGGACCGGCGAGAAGTGGGATCCGGCGATCCGTCGCTACAGCGACTACAAACAGGTCGGCTCATTCGCTGCGGTCTTTCCGACGGAAGGTCCCGTCGAGGCCGACCGCTATTTCGTCCTGGTCCTGATGGATGAGCCCAAGGGCGGCATCCGGACGGGCGGCTGGGTCGCCGCGCCGGCCGTTGGGCGCACGATCAATCGCATCGCACCCTTCCTTGGCGTCCCGCGTCACATGACGCCGACCTACGGCGCTCCGACCCTGATCGCCGCCCGCGCCGTCGCGCCCGGCGCGGCGCCGGAGACGGGCCTTTGAGCGCCCCGCTTTCGAGGCTCACGGGCCAGCGGGTCTCGCCGGACCCGATCATCACCGGCGTCACCGCCGACAGCCGCAAGGTCCGCCCCGGCTTCCTGTTCGCCGCCATGCCTGGCTCAAAAGTCGACGGCCGCACCTACATCGACGGCGCTATCGCCGCCGGAGCGGTCGCGATCCTCGCGCCTGACGATGTGACGCGCGACGGCGTGCCGGTGATCCACGCGCACGATTTGCGCCGGGCCTACGCGCTCGCCGCGGCCGGCTTCTGGGGTGCGCAGCCGCAAACCTGCGTCGCGGTAACCGGCACCAACGGCAAGACGTCGGTCGCCACCTTCTGCCGGCAGATCTTCGCCCGCCTGGGCCGCAAGGCCGCCAGCATGGGCACGCTCGGTGTCACGATCTCGCAGGCCGGGGCGCCCGATGTGCAGGTCACACCGCCCGGCCTGACGACGCCGGACGCGGCGGATGTCGCCGAGCTCATGGCCAAACTCGCCGGGGACGGCGTGACCCATGTTGCGCTGGAAGCCTCGTCGCATGGCGTCGACCAGCGGCGGCTGGACGGCGTGACGCTGACGGCCGCAGGGTTCCTGAACCTGACCCAGGACCACCTCGACTATCACGGCACCATGGGCGTCTATCGGGCGGCCAAACTCCGACTGTTCGACACGCTTCTGCCCGCCGGCGGAACGGCGGTGCTGAACGCCGACAGCGACCAGTTCGACGTCTTCGCCAAGGCTGCCGCCGACAGGGGACATCCTGTCCTGTCGACAGGGGAGGCCGGCCGGGGACTTTGTCTGGTCGCACGTCACCTGACCTCCGACGGACAAAAGCTGACGATTGAGCATGGCGGTCGTTCGTTCGATATCCGCCTGCCGCTCGCCGGCGCCTTCCAGGCCGACAACGCGCTGGTCGCGGCCGGCCTGTGCATCGCCGCAGGCGAGGATCCGGCGTCCGTCCTGCACGCGCTGGAGCACCTCAAGGGCGCGCCGGGGCGGCTGCAGCATGTCGGCGCCGGTCAGCGGGGCGGTGAGGCCTATGTCGACTACGCTCACACGCCCGATGGTCTCGAGACGGTGCTGAAGGCGCTGCGCCCACACACGGCCGGCAGGCTGATCGTGGTGTTCGGCGCCGGTGGCGACCGTGATCGCGGAAAGCGCCCCCTCATGGGCGGCATCGCCGCGCGGCTGGCGGACATCGCCATCGTCACCGACGACAACCCGCGCTCCGAGGTTCCGGCCGTGATCCGCGCGGAAATCCTCGCCGCGGCGCCTGGAGCCCGGGAAATCGGCGACCGTCGGGACGCGATTCGGGCCGCAGCCGCCCTCCTCGAGGCGGGCGATGTTCTGGTTGTGGCGGGCAAGGGGCACGAGCAGGGCCAGTTGGTCGCCGGCGTGAACCACCCCTTCGATGATGTCGCCGAGACCGCCGCGGCCATTGGACTGGAGCTGGCGCATGGCTGATCCGCTCTGGACGTCCGAGGACATCGCTGCGGCGACTGGCGGGCGCGTCGTCGGCCCGGCGTTCCAGGTCGGCGGCATTACCATCGACAGTCGCGACGTTGGTTCGGGCGACCTGTTCGTCGCGCTGACCGGTGAGCGGGACGGTCACCTTTTCGCGCCAGGCGCCCGCGCGGCGGGGGCCGTGGGCGTGCTGGCGTCGAAGCCCGTCGAGGGGCCGCATGTGCTGGTCCTGGACACGCTGAAGGCGCTGGAAGCCCTGGGCCTCGGGGCGCGGGACCGGT
This sequence comes from uncultured Caulobacter sp., assembly GCA_964541915.1. Taxonomy (GTDB): domain Bacteria; phylum Pseudomonadota; class Alphaproteobacteria; order Caulobacterales; family Caulobacteraceae; genus Caulobacter. The sequence goes on along the minus strand of CAZISF010000039.1, from coordinate 14,970 downwards.
CGCCGGCGCTCCGCGCGGCGGTGACCGGCTCGGTCGGCAAGACCAGCGTCACCCAGGCCATCGCGGCGGGCCTCGCCGGCGCCGGACGCTGGCACTCGTCGGTCAAGTCCTACAACAATCATATCGGGGTCCCGCTCACTCTGGCGCGAATGCCCGCGGCCACCGAGCGTGCGGTGTTCGAGATCGGCATGAACCATGCCGACGAAATCACGCCCCTGTCCCGCATGGTCCGGCCGCAGGTCGCTGTCGTGACCACCGTTGGTCCCGTGCATATCGAGAACTTTCCAGACGGCGAGGCCGGCGTCGCCCGGGCCAAGGCGGAGATCTTCGACGGTATCGCGCCGGACGGTGTCGCGGTGCTCAATGCCGACAACCGCTGGTTCGAGATGCTGGCGCGGCAAGCCCGCGCGGCGGGCGCGCGGGTCCTGTCCTTCGGGTCGAGCGCGGGCAGCGACGCCCGGCTGGTCGACTTTTCGGCCGCCGAGGGCGCCGCCACCGTGCGCGCCGAGGTCCATGGCCAGGCCATAAGCTATTCCTTGCTTCAGACCGGGGTGCACTGGGGGCTCAACAGCCTCTGCGCGCTGCTCACCCTGGAAGCGATGAATGTCGATCGCGAGACGGCGCTCGGCGCGCTGGCCGGCTTCGCGCCTCTGGCCGGACGGGGCGCCGAACGGACGGTACGGATCCCCGGCGGCGCCTTCACGCTGATCGACGAAAGCTACAACGCCAATCCGATCTCGATGGCTGCGGCCTTCAGGACCCTGGGCGCCCGACAGGCCGCGGGGCGGCGGATCGTGGTGCTGACTGACATGCTGGAACTGGGGCCCGAAGCGCCGGCTTTCCACGCCGCGCTGGCCGAGCCGATCGCGTCGGCAAACGTGGACCTCGTGTTCTGCGCGGGAACCATGATGAAATCACTCTGGGTCTCCCTTCCGCCGACTCGTCGGGGCGGCTACGCGGAAGAGGCGGCGGATCTGGCGCCGCGGATCGCGTCGGCCGTGGAGCCGGGCGACCTGGTCATGGTCAAAGGATCGAATGGCAGCCGGGCGAGCGCGATAGCCGCCGCGCTGGTCGCTTTGGACGTTACGGGGGAGACGGCCTGATGTTGCAGTTCCTTGCCGACTGGCGGGAGTCGATTCCGCTGCTCAACCTGCTGAAGTACCTGACGTTCAGGACAGGCATGGCGACCGCGACCGGCTTCATCATCGCCGTGGCCATGGGCTCGCGCTTCATCAACTGGATGCGCGCCAAGCAGGGCAAGGGCCAGCCGATCCGGGCCGAAGGCATCCAGCGCCACGTGATCGAGAAGGCCGGCACGCCGACCATGGGCGGGCTGATGATCCTGGCCGGCGCCATCGGCGGCACCCTGCTGTGGGCCAACCTGACCAACATCTACGTCTGGGTCGTCCTGATGGTCACCGCCGGCTACGGCGTGCTCGGCTTCATGGACGACTACGACAAGGTCACCAAGCAAACGACGGCCGGCGTTTCCGGACCGGTCAAGCTCGTGATTCAGTTCGCCATCGCCTTCGCAGCAGTGATCATCCTGATCAAGTTTGGCGGCAAATCCCCGGACGCGCCCGAGCTTTCCACGTCGGTGGCCTTCCCGATCTTCAAGCGGCTTCTGCTGGACCTGGGCTGGTTCTACGTCGCGTTCGGCGCCGTGGTGATCGTCGGCTTCTCCAACGCGGTGAACTTCACCGACGGCCTCGACGGCCTGGCCATCGTGCCGGTGATGATCGCGGCGGCGGCGCTGGGGCTGATCGCCTATCTCGTCGGCAACTACGTCTTCGCCGAATACCTGCAGGTCCACTTCGTGCCGGGCGTCGGCGAGGTCGCGGTCATCTGCGGCGCGCTGATCGGAGCCGGGCTGGGCTTCCTCTGGTACAACGCACCGCCGGCAAAGATCTTCATGGGCGACACCGGTTCGCTGGCGCTCGGCGGCGCGCTCGGCGTGATCGCTGTCGCGGCCAAGCACGAGATCGTTCTGGCCATCATCGGCGGCCTGTTCGTCGCCGAACTGCTCAGCGTCATCATCCAGGTCGCCTACTTCAAGCGAACCGGCAAACGCATCTTCCTGATGGCGCCGATCCACCACCACTTCGAGAAGCTGGGCTGGGCCGAGTCGACGGTCGTCATCCGCTTCTGGATCGTCTCGCTCATGCTGGCCTTCATCGGCCTCGCCACCCTCAAGCTGCGCTAGGAGTTCGAGCACTCGCCATGATCCCCATCCGCGGCTTCGAGGGACGCAAGGTCGCCGTGTTCGGTCTCGGCCGGACAGGGCTGACGGCCGCGCGCGCGCTCGTCGCCGGCGGCGCGGAGGTGGCGCTGTGGGACGAGAAGGAAGCGGGCCGTGCGGCGGCCGCGGCTGAAGGGTTTCCGGTCGTCGACCTCAAGACAGCCGACTGGTCTTCATTCGCCGCCCTGATGCTGTCGCCAGGCGTTCCGCTGACCCATCCGAAGCCGAACTGGACCGTCGAGATGGCCAGGGCGGCGGGCGTAGAGGTCCTCGGCGACATCGAACTCTTCGCCCGCACGGTCAACGCCGCTCCGGCGCACAAACGGCCTCGGGTCGCGGCGATAACCGGCACCAACGGCAAGTCCACCACCACCGCGCTGCTTGGCCATATCTGCGCCAGCGCCGGCCGCGACACGCGGATCGGCGGCAACATCGGCATCGGCGTGCTGGACCTGCCGGACATGCACGGCGGCGCCGTCTATGTGCTGGAGACCTCGTCCTATCAGCTCGATCTGACCTCTAGCCTCAAGCCGGATGCGGCCGTCCTGCTGAACATTTCGCCCGACCATCTGGATCGCCACGGCGGCATGGAGGGCTACGTCGCCGCCAAACGCCGCGTGCTGCTGAACCAGACCAAGGGAGACACGGCGATCATCGGCGTAGATGACGCATGGTGCCAGCGCATCTGCACCGAGATCACCGCCGCGAACCACCGGACCATCTGGCCGATCAGCGCCAGCCGCTCGATGGGCCGGGGAGTCTACGCCATCCAGGGCGTGCTGTACGACGCCACGGGAGACCGGGTGATCGAGGTCGCGGACCTCCTGCGCGCCCGTTCTCTGCCCGGCCGCCACAACTGGCAGAACGCGGCGGCCGCCTACGCCGCCGCCCGGGCCATGGGCGTGCCCGCCGAAGAGGCTGCCGAGGGTCTGATGACCTTCCCGGGGCTGGCGCACCGTATGGAGACCGTGGCGATGATCGGCCGGGTCCGCTTCGTCAACGACTCCAAGGCGACCAACGCCGACGCCGCCCGCCAGGCCCTGAGCAGCTATCCGCGCGTCTACTGGATCGCGGGCGGACAGCCCAAGGAGGGCGGGATCGCGCCGCTGGCCGATCTGTTCGGCCGGGTGGCGAAGGCCTACCTGATCGGCGAGGGCGCCGGCGATTTCGCCAGGGTCCTTGAGGGCCGCGCGCCCTGCGTTCAGTCCGGCACGATCGAGGCAGCCACGGCGGCCGCCTTCGCCGACGCAGAGGCCAGCGGCGAAGACGCCATCGTCCTGCTGTCGCCCGCCTGTGCATCGTTCGACCAGTTCAGCGACTTCGAGGCCCGGGGAGAAGCTTTCCGCGCCGCCGTCGAGGCCCTTCAGCGGCCGACCCTCAAGGGAGCGCGCGCGTGAGCTACAGCCCCCACACCTTCCTCCGCTCCGACACGACGCGCGTCGGCAACTGGTGGTGGACGATGGATCGCTGGCTGCTCGGGGCCGTCTTCACCCTGATCACGCTGGGCGTCCTGCTGTCGTTCGGCACCAGCCCGGCGGCGGCGGCGCGCCTGCATTATGACGACGCCTTCCATTTCGCGGTCCGCCAGTCGCTGTTCGGCGTGCTGGCCGCGGGGCTGGTCATCGCGGTCTCCATGCTCGAGGCCAGGACGATCCGGCGGGCGGCCTTCTTCATCTACGTCGCGATGATCCTCATCATGGCCGCGCTGCCGTTCATCGGCCACGAGGCCAAGGGCGCGACCCGCTGGGTCCACTTCGCCGGATTCACGCTGCAACCATCCGAGTTCATGAAGCCGGCGCTGATCGTGCTGGTCGCCTGGATGTTCGCCGAAGGCCAGAAGGGCGAGGGCGTGCCCGGCGTGTTCATCGCCTTCTGTCTCTACGGGATCGCGGTGGCGCTGCTGCTGATCCAGCCGGATGTCGGACAGACGGTGCTGATCACGGTCGCCTTTGGCGCGGCCTTCTGGATGGCGGGGGTGCCGATCAGCTGGATCATGGGACTGGGAGTCGTCGCCGTCATCGGCCTGGGCAGCACCTACTTCCTGCTGCCGCACGTCCACGCGCGGGTCGAGATGTTCCTCAGTCCGGACAAGGCCGACAAGCACCAGATCAGCCAGGCTTCGGAGGCCATCTGGGCTGGCCACTGGTTCGGCCGTGGACCGGGCGAAGGCGTGATGAAGCGCGGCGTGCCCGACATGCACACCGACTTCGCCTATTCGGTTCTGGCCGAGGAATACGGCCTGGTCTTCTCGCTGGCCCTGATCGGCCTGTTCGCCTTCCTCGTCGTGCGGGGCCTGTACAAGTCGCTGCGCCTGTCCGATCCGTTCGAGCAGGTGGCGGCCGCAGGCCTGTTCGTGCTGGTCGGGCAGCAGGCCCTGATCAATGTGGCGGTGAACCTCAACATGATCCCGACCAAGGGCATGACCCTGCCGTTCATCAGCTATGGCGGTTCGTCGATGCTGGCGATGGGGCTGACGCTCGGCATGGCTCTGGGACTGACCCGCCGCCGCCCGGGCGCCTACGCCACCAGCGAGGGTCTCGCCCGCGCCGGCGCTTTCGCCTAAGACGCCGCGCATGGCACAACGCGTCGCAGTCGTCGCCGCCGGGGGCACCGGCGGCCACATGTTTCCCGCCCAGGCCCTCGCCGAGGAACTGATCCGGCGCGGCTGGCGGATCCTGCTCGCCACCGACGACCGCGGCGCCCTCTATGCCGACAAGTTTCCGGCCGATGTGCGCATCAGCCTGGCCGCCGCCACGGCGAAGGCGGGCGACCCGATGGGCATGGCCAAGGCCGGCGTCGCGGTGCTGCGCGGCACGCTGCAGGCGCGCTCGATCTTCAAGCGCATGGATCCGGCCGTTGTGGTCGGTTTTGGCGGCTACCCATCCTTGCCGTCGCTGCTGGCCGCCCTGACGCAGGGTCGGCCGACGGTGATCCATGAACAGAATGCAGTGCTCGGCCGCGTAAACCGGTTCCTGGCGCCGAAGGTCACGGCCGTGGCCTGCGCTTTCCCCACGCTGGAGATGGCCTCAGCGAAGGTGAAGGCCGGCGCCCTGGTGGTGGGCAATCCTGTCCGCCCCGAAATCCGCGCGCTGTTTGGACAACCCTATCAGACGCCTGAGCCCGGCGGTCCCCTGCGTCTTCTGATCACGGGCGGCAGCCAGGGCGCTCGCCTGTTGTCGGAGCTGACGCCCGAGGCGATCCTGCGTCTGCCGGAAGACATCCGCTGCCGGCTTGAGGTCCAGCAGCAAACCCGCAAGGAGTCGATGGACAGCGCCCGCCGGACCTACGCCAACGCCATGGTCAAGGCCGAGGTCGCTCCGTTCTTCCGTGACATGGCGGGTCGCCTCGGGGCGGCGCATCTGGTGATTGGCCGGGCCGGCGCCTCGACGGTCTGCGAGCTGGCCGTGGCCGGCAAGCCGTCTCTGCTGGTGCCGCTGAAGATCGCGGCGGATGACCACCAGCGTCTGAACGCCAAACTGCTTGCCGACGCCGGGGCGGCGGCCGTGGCGCTGGAGGACGAACTGACGGTCGACAGTCTGGCCGGCGCCCTCAATGCGATGCTCAAGGATCCCGCCATGCTGACCCGCATGGCTGCCGGAGCCCGATCGGTCGCCCGTCCCGACGCGGCGGAAAAACTCGCCGATCTGGTCGAGCGGACAGCCTTGGGGTAAGCCGCTGGCCATGATCCAGCGTCGACGACCCGTCCCCTTCGAAATCGGCCCCGTGCACTTCATCGGCATCGGCGGCATCGGCATGAGCGGCATCGCCGAAATCATGATCCGCATCGGCTACACCGTTCAGGGTTCGGACGTTAAGGCGTCCGCCAACACCGAGCGGCTGGAGAAGCTCGGCGCGCGCATCTTCATCGGCCATGAGGGCAGCCACGTCGAAGGCGCTTCGGCAGTCGTCTATTCGACGGCGGTAAAGCCCGACAACGCCGAGATGGTTGCGGCCCGCGAGCGGCGCCTGCCGCTAGTGCGCCGCGCCGAGATGCTGGCCGAGCTGATGCGGCTGCAGTTCTCGGTCGCGGTCGGCGGCACGCACGGCAAGACCACCACCACCTCGATGATCGCGGCCCTGCTGGACGCCGGCGGACTGGACCCGACCGTGGTCAACGGCGGGATCATCAACGCCTACGGCACCAACGCGAAGGTGGGCGAGGGCGACTGGATCGTCGTCGAGGCCGACGAGAGCGACGGCACCTTCCTGAAGCTGAAGTCCACGGTCGCGGTGGTGACCAACATCGACGCCGAGCACCTCGACCACTGGGGCGACTTCGACGCGGTCAAGAAGGGGTTCCAGGACTTCATCGAGAACATCCCCTTCTACGGCTTCGCGGCGATCTGTGTGGATCATCCCGAGGTCCAGGCCCTCAGCGCCCGGGTCGAGAACCGGCGGCTGGTGACCTACGGGACCAATCCCCAGGCCGAGGTCCGCGCGACCCATATCACCATGGGCCCGGACGGGGCGAAGTTCGACGTGCAGATCAGCCCGCGCGAGGGCGAGCCGATCCGCTACGAGGGCCTGACCCTGCCGATGGCCGGGTTGCACAACGTGATGAACGCCTGCGCGGCCATCGCCGTGGCGCGGGAACTGGGCGTGGACGCCGAAGCCATCCGTGCTGGTCTCAAGGCCTTCGGCGGGGTGAAGCGCCGTTTCACCACCACTGGCGTTGTCAATGGCGTGCGGGTCATCGACGACTACGCTCACCACCCGGTGGAGATCAGCGCGGTCCTGACCGCCGCCCGCGCGGTAACCGGCGAAGGCAAGGTCATCGCCGTGGTCCAGCCGCACCGGTTCACCCGCCTGCGCGACCTGCTGGCCGAGTTCAGCGCCTGCTTCAACGACGCCGACGTGGTGATCGTGGCCGACGTCTATACGGCGGGCGAGACGCCGATCGAGGGTGTCGACCGTGACGCCCTGGTCGAAGGCCTGCGCCGTTACGGGCACCGCCGGGCCATTCCGCTGGATGGGCCGGGCGCCCTCGCCGGTCTGGTAAAGGCCGAGGCGCAGGCAGGCGATATTGTCGTCCTGCTCGGCGCCGGCGACATCACCAGCTGGTCCTACGCCCTGCCGGGGCAGCTCGAGGCGCTGGCGTGAGGGGCTGCATCGACGGGGTTGCGTCCTTCGAGACGCCCTTCGGGCTCCTCAGGAGGACGAATAGAGATTGGGTTGCCCCAACCTTCGTCATGGTGAGGAGCGAGCCTCAAGCGAGCGTCTCTAACCACGCAGGAACGCGCCCATGACCTGGCGCGACAATCTCCCGCCCGTCCGCGGCAAGCTGCTGCGTGATGAGCCGCTGGCGCCGTTCACGTGGTTCCGGGTCGGCGGGCCGGGGGAGGTGGTCTTCCTGCCGGAGGACGAGGCTGATCTCGCGGGGTTCCTCAGGGCGCTGGACCCGGCCGTGCCGGTTATGGCCATCGGCGTCGGCTCCAACCTGCTGGTACGGGACGGGGGTGTCGATGGTGTGATCATCCGGTTGGGACGGGGCTTCAACACCGTCGAGGCGCTGGGCGACAACCGCATCCGCGCCGGCTCGGCCGTGCCTGACGCCATCCTCGCCCGCAAGGCCGCCGAGGCTGGCATCGCCGGGCTGGAGTTCTACGCCGGCATTCCCGGCACGGTCGGTGGCGCGGTGATCATGAACGCCGGCTGTTACGGCGCCGAGACGGTCAACGTCCTCGAGTCCGCCCGGGTCATGGACCGTACAGGCGTGGCGCGCGACATGCCGCTGGCCGAGCTCGGCTACACCTACCGCCACAGCGCCATCCAGGACGGGGATGTCATCGTGCTCGGCGCGACCTATCAGGGAACGCCCGACGACCCGGCCGCGATCAAGGCGCGCATGGCCGAGATAACCGCCCGCCGTGAGACCACCCAGCCGATCCGAGACAAGACCGGGGGCTCGACCTTCAAGAACCCGCCGGGGCATTCGTCCTGGAAACTGGTCGACGAGGCCGGCTGGCGCGGGAAGCTGTTTGGCGGGGCCATGTTCTCGCCGCTGCATTCCAACTTCATGATCAACACCGGCGAAGCCACGGCCGCCGACCTGGAAGGTCTCGGCGAAGTCGTGCGGGCCGCCGTCAAGACCTCGACCGGCATCCAGCTGGACTGGGAAATCAAACGGATCGGCAGGCCCCTGCCGACCAAGGAGTAAGCCATGCGTCGTGCCGCCCTGTTTGCCGCCCTGTCGTTGATCGCGACGCCCGTCTTCGCCGCTGAACCGGCCGACACCGCCGCCGCCCTGCGCGACAGGGCCCTGACCGACACGACCGCCTGGACGGTGCTGGAAGATCTGACCTCGACGGTCGGGCCGCGCCTCGTCGGCTCGCCGGGCATGGCGAGAGCCAAGGACTGGGCAGCGAAGACCTTCACCTATCTCGGCTTCGTCAATGTGAAGGTCGAGGAGTTCGCCAAGCCAAGCTGGGCGCGCGGCGCGGAATCGGCCTCGATCGTCGGTCCCTATCCGTTCCAGCTGTCGATTATCGGCCTCGGCCGCACGGTGCCGACGCCGAAGAAGGGCATCGAGGCCGAGGTCGTGGTGTTCAGGAGCTATGCCGCTCTGATCGCCGCGCCGGTCGGGTCTCTGACCGGCAAGATCGCCGTGGTCACCGCGCCCATGACCCGGACCCAGGACGGCCAGGGCTACGGCGCCGCCGGCATCGTCCGCCGCTCGGGCGCATCCGAGGCCGCGAAGCGCGGCGCGGTGGCTTTCCTGATGCGCTCCGTCTCGACCTCCGACTCCCGTCTGCCGCATACCGGCGTGCTGACCTATGCCGAGGATGCGCCAAAGATCCCGGCCGCCGCCCTGGGCGTGCCGGACGCGGAGCTGATCGAGCGACTGGCCGCGCGCGGCTCCGTCCGCATCAAGCTGAGCCTGGCGTCCAGCCTCGATCCGAACGGCGTGGCCTGGAACATCTCGGGTGAGATTCCGGGCAGCGGCAAGCCGGACGAGGTGATTGTCATCGGCGGCCATCTCGACAGCTGGGATCCCGGCACGGGCGCCATCGACGACGCCTCGGGCATCGCCATCACGACCGCCGCCGCGAAACTGATCGGCGCCCTGCCGAAGCATCCGCGCCGCACCATCCGGGTGGTCATGTGGGGCTCGGAGGAGTCGGGCGGCTCGAGCGAAGCCTATCTGGCCGCGCACAAGGACGAAGTCCCCAACATCGTCATGGCCAGCGAGAGCGATCTCGGCGCCGACGCCATCTTCAGCCTGATGTTGCCCAAGGACGCGATGAAGGACCCGGCGCTGGCCGAACTGCCGACCGTGCTGGCCCCGCTGAAGATCTTCGTCTCGCGCGACCCGGCGCCGTTCGGCGGCTCCGACACCGAGGGCCTCCAGGAGGCCGGCGTGCCGGTGTTCAGCCTACGTCAGAGCGCGCTTCGCTACTTCGACCTGCACCATTCGGGCGACGACACCATCGACAAGGTCGACCCGGCCCAGCTGAACCAGAACGTCGCCGCCTGGGCGTCGCTGCTCTACATGCTGGCGCAGAGCGAAGCGGATTTCCGTCCGAAGGCCGCCGTCGAGCCCGCGAAGGCTCCCTGATCAGACGACCGGGGCTCTCCGCCGAAAATCCACGCGATGGCAGCGGCCGCTTAACACCCGGCTGCTATCGCGGCTAAAGCACCGCCGAACTTACTGGAGCCCCGCATGTCCCTTCCCCTGGCCGGCCGCCACGTCGCCGTACTGCTCGGCGGCCTGTCCTCCGAGCGCGAGGTCAGTCTCGTCTCCGGCGCGGCCTGCGCCACGGCGCTGGAAAATCTCGGCGCGAAGGTCAGCCGGGTGGACGCGGGGCGCGACCTCGCCCAGGTGCTGACGGCGCTCAAGCCGGATGTCTGCTTCAACGCCCTGCACGGAGAATGGGGTGAAGACGGCTGCGTCCAGGGCGTGCTGGAGACCATCGGCATCCCCTACACCCACTGCGGTGTGCTGGCCTCGGCGCTGGCCATGGACAAGGCCAAGTCCAAGGCGGTGCTGGCGGCGGCCGGCGTGACGGTGCCGGGCGGCGGATTGTTCAACCGTTTCGCCGCGGCCGAACGTCACGTGATGGAGCCGCCCTACGTCGTGAAGCCGAACGCGGAGGGCTCCTCGGTCGGAGTGTTCCTGGTGTTTGACGGCGCCAACCGGCCGCCGCAGGAGCTGGTCGCCCCGTCCTGGACCTACGGTGACGAAGTTATGATCGAGCCCTACATCGCCGGGCTCGAGCTGGCTGTCGCGGTAAGGGACGGCAAGGCGCTGACGGTCACAGAGATCGTTCCGACTTCCGGATTCTACGATTACGACGCAAAATACGCTGAAGGCGGCTCCCAGCACGTGGTGCCCGCCCGCATGCCGCAGGAGGATTTCGACCGCGCGCTGCGTCTGGCCGAGCTCGCCCACGCCGCTCTTGGTTGCCGGGGGGTGACCAGAAGTGATCTTCGTTATGACCCCGTTAAGCGTCTTCTGGTCCTGTTGGAGGTCAACACGCAGCCCGGAATGACGCCGACCTCTCTGGTTCCTGAGCAGGCGGCGCATCTCGGAATGTCGTTCGATCAACTGGTGCTCTGGATCGTGGAGGACGCGTATGCCCGCGACATTGCGGGGGGCTCGGCAGAGTAACGCCAGGCCCAGGGCCAAAGCGCCCGTCAGCCAGGGAAAACCCCGCGCCTCCGCCAGGGGGCCCCAGACCGCGGCCAAGCTGCGGGCTGCCCATGGCGTCGGCCTGCCGCCCAGGTTCGCCATCATGGCCGCCGGGGCGGTTTTCGGCGTCGGCCTGATCGTCACCCTCGCCACCGGGCATCGCGCCCAGGCGCTGGCCCGGAACACGCAGCATGCCGTCGCCGGCCAGACCGCGGGTCTCGGCTTCAAGCTTGCCCGCGTTCACGTGCAGGGCGCGTCGCCGATGGCCGAAGGCGCCATCCTGGCGTCGACCGGTCTGCAGCTGGGTCAGCCGATCCTCGATGTTGATCTCGAGGCCGTCCGCAAGTCCGTCGAGAGTATCGGCTGGGTCGAGAATGCCCAGGTCGTGCGGCTGCTGCCGGACACGCTCGTCGTCGCGGTGCGTGAGCGCCAGACGCTGGCGGTCTGGCAGAACCACGGGCGCACGATGGTCATCGACGCGGCCGGCGCTCCCATTCCGGAAGCCGACGCGGGTCGCTTCCCGCAACTGCCGCTGATCGTGGGGGAGGGCGCCAATGTGGGCGCCGCCCAGATCCTGCAGTCCGTGAACTCCCGACCGCGTCTGGTCGAGCGGCTGGAGGCGATCGTGCGGGTCGACGGCCGGCGATGGGACCTCAGACTAAAGGATGGGGGGCTCGTCCAGCTTCCCGCCGTCGAGGAAGAATCCGCGCTGATCCAGCTGGACCAGCTCGATCAGCGTCAGCGGATTCTCGAACTTGGATTTGAACGGATCGATCTGCGTGAACCCGGCGTCGTCGCCGTGCGTCCGCGTGGCGCGCCGCTGCCGGGCGAACCGCTCGTTTCAGACGGCGCTTAGGGATTTTGGGGGCTTAGGGTGGCGAAGACTTTGACGCGGCAGGACGATCGCAAACAGGCTGGCGACAGCCTGAAGGCGGCGCTCGCCCGTCAGCCGGTGATCGCGGCGGTCGACCTCGGCGCCTCCAAGGTCGCCTGTTTCGTCATGAAGCCTGACGGCGTGCGTCGCTCGGACCGCACCCTGACGACTGCCGGCGTCGGCTACGTCCAGTCGCGCGGCGTCAAGGGCGCGACGATTTCCAGCATGGATGAGGCGGCCGAAGCCATTGCCCTGGCGGTGGAGCGCGCCGAGTCCGTCGCCGGCGTCAGCGTCCAGGGTGTGACGATCGCCACCGCCGGCGGCCAGATGCGCAGCGACCGCGTATCGGCGCGCGTCTCGATCGGCGCCCGGCCCATCTCCGACAATGACTGCTCGCGCGCCCTGGCCGCGGCGCTGGACCAGATCCGGCTGCCGGGTCGTCGGCCGCTGCATATCCTGCCGATCGCCTGGTCGGTCGACGCCCAGAAGGGCGTGCGCGACCCGCGCGCCATGTTCGGCAAGTCGCTGGGCGTCGATCTGGTGGTCGTGTCGATCGCCGAGACCATCTTCCAGACCCTGGGACACTGCGTGGAGCGCGCGCACCTGCAGTTCGAGGGTGTTGTGGCCGCGCCGTTCGTGTCGGCCCTGGCGGCGCTCGAGGAAGACGAGATGGACCTCGGCGCCATCTGCATCGACATGGGCGCCGGGGTCACCTCCGCCGCCGTGTTCAGCGGCGGCAGTCTGGTTCATGTCGAGTGCCTCGCCGTCGGCGGCGAGCATGTCACCCAGGATATCGCGCGCGGCTTCTCGACATCCCGCGCCGGCGCCGAACGGCTGAAGACGTTGCATGGCTCGGCCATCGCCTCGGCCAACGAAGACCGCGAGATGATCGAGGCCCCGCCGCGCGGCGACGATCCCGGCGCCAGTCCGGTGATCGCCCCCCGATCGCTGCTCAAGGGCATCATCGCGCCGCGAGTCGAGGAAACCCTCGAACTGCTCCGTGAACGGCTGAAGGCCTCCGGCGCGGCCATTGAGCCGGGCGCCGGCATTGTTCTGACCGGCGGCGCCAGCCAGCTGGCCGGCGTGCGCGAAGTCGCCGTCCGCGTTTTCGACCGTCCGGTGCGCCTGGGGCGTCCGCGGCGCGTGCCGCACCTGGCTGACGCCGTGACGGGTCCCGCCTTCTGCGCCGCCGCCGGCATCCTGCACCGGGCGGCCTTCGGGCCGCGCGAAGCCGTGTCCGCAAAGGCTCTCGCCGGGGCCCGGGTGCGTCGCGAACCGCTCGATCCCGGCGCCGGGCCCGTGGCAAAGGTCGCGGCCTGGCTCCGTGATAATTTGTAGCAAGTAGTGCGCGTTGATTCGCGCAACCCCTTACGAATCAACAAATTTGCTCCGCAGACGTCTCGATCCCCTCGCGACTCACGCTATGCGGTTAACTGCCGATTAACGATGTGGGTCCGATGTTAACCCCGCCGTAAGGCATTCCCGGCGGGTGGATCGTCGGCACGTTCGAAAGAACAACAGGACGCGGGGTCCCGACTATGAAGCTGTACGCACCTCAGACAACCGAGCTTAAGCCCAGGATCGTCGTTTTCGGCATCGGCGGGGCTGGCGGCAACGCGGTCAACAACATGATTGAAGCCGGGCTGGAGGGTGTCGAGTTCGTCGTCGCCAACACCGACGCCCAGCAGCTTCAGTTCGCCAAGACCGATCGCCGGATCCAGCTGGGGGTCACGACCACCCAGGGTCTGGGCGCCGGCGCTCACCCTGAAGTCGGCATGAGCGCCGCCGAAGAGTCCTCGCCCGAGATCGGCGAGCACCTTGATGGCGCCCACATGGTGTTCATCACCGCCGGCATGGGCGGCGGCACCGGCACCGGCGCCGCGCCGATCATCGCCAAGTGCGCGCGTGAGCGCGGCATCCTGACGGTCGGCGTTGTCACCAAGCCGTTCCACTTCGAAGGCCGTCACCGCATGCGGCTGGCCGACGCGGGCATCGCCGAGCTGCAACGCTACGTCGACACCCTGATTGTCATTCCGAACCAGAACCTGTTCCGCGTCGCAAACGAGCGCACGACCTTTGCCGAAGCCTTCGGCATGGCCGACCAGGTCCTGCACTCGGGCGTTCGCTCGATCACCGACCTCATGGTGCTTCCCGGCCTGATCAACCTCGACTTCGCCGACGTCCGCACGGTCATGACCGAGATGGGCAAGGCGATGATGGGCACCGGCGAGGCGACCGGCGAAGACCGCGCCCTGATGGCCGCCCAGAACGCCATCCAGAACCCGCTGCTTGACGAAGTCTCGCTCAAGGGCGCCAAGGCCGTGCTGGTCAACGTGACCGGCGGCCTCGACATGACCCTGCTGGAAGTCGATGAAGCGGCCAACGCCATCACCGACCAGGTCGATCCCGAAGCCAACGTCATCTTCGGCGCGGCCTTCGATCCGGCTCTGGAAGGCTCGATCCGCGTGTCGGTGGTCGCCACCGGCATGGACGGCGCCTCGATCGCCGCCATCGAACCGGCCCGTCCGCAACGCGTGAACGCGACGGCCAAGCCGCTGATCGTCGAGCCGGTTCAGCCGATCGCCCAGCAGCCGGCTCCGCAGCCGACCTATGAGCAGCCTGTACGCGCCGCCGAGCCGGCTTGGCAGGCAACGCGCATGGAGCCGCAACATATCGAACCCGCGCCGGTTTATGAGCCGGAGCCCGAGCTGACCTTCGACGCCCCGCCCGCGCCCCCGCCGGTCATCACGCCGCCGGCCCAGCACACGATGCGCGTCGAGCAGCACCGCACTGTGATCGTCGACCCCCTGGTCGAGGATGACGCCGACGCGCAGCTCTATGTGGATCCGCATTTCGAGGACAGCCGTCAGCAGCGAAAGGGCTTCCTGAGCCTGTTCGGCGGACGTCCGCAGCAGCAGCAACGCTATGAGGGTCCGCCCGCGTCGCGCGCCGTCGGTCGCGCCCAGACCGCTGCCGCGCCGCAGATCATGGAGGAGCCGCAGGCGGAAGACGGCGAGGATCTGGAGATCCCGAGCTTCCTCCGGCGCCTGGCGAACTAGCCTCTCACGGGAAAAGCCGGAACACCGGTTCAACCCGCAGCATGAATGATCCCGGTCGGACCGTTGCGGTCCGGCCGGGATTTGTCATTTTTGGTTTATATTTCAAGGTCTTGCGAGGGTAACAATTCGAAACAGGGTTTGCTTTGTCGCGGTGCAGCATAGTCCTTAA
>CAZISF010000038.1:17556-25724 GCA_964541915.1 uncultured Caulobacter sp. | reverse complement strand
CCCCGCGTCGCGGGAGCCGCGTCTATAAAAGAGCCCCCGCGGCAAGTCCAGCGCGGTTTCGGGACAACCGCAAACTAGTGTCCCTGGCCTTCAGGCCCATCGGATTCGTCATCCGTCTCGGTACCGGGAATGGCGTAGCTCCCGGTGAGCCACTTCTGCAGGTCGATATCGGCGCAGCGCTTCGAACAAAACGGCCGGTAGGTCTGATCCATAGGCTTGTCGCACCGGGCGCATTTGCGGGCGGGTTCGGTCATGCGCCTGAGACCTCCAGGCGGTCGACCGGCCAGCCTTCCCGGGCTTCGACAATGAAACGGGCTCCGAGCTTGTCAGTGACGCCGGCGCGCAGTGGCGTGAACGCCGCCAGCACCGATGGCGCGCAAACGGCAGCCAGACGGCCGCCTGGGTCCGCGCGCCCTTCCCGCTCCAGTCGCCGCGCCAGGCGCAGCGCGGCCGTCAGGGGCGTCAGGTCGCCCTTCACGTCCGTCAGCAGGTCCAGAACCGGACGCCGCCGCCGGGGCACGGTCAGGGTGAGTGTGCCAAAACGGCTGATCTGGTCGATGGCCACGCCGGGATTGTCGGGACCGAACGCCGCGCGTGCCGCCCCCAGCAGAGCCTTGCCGTCATGTCCCCGGCCGACGAAGTCGAAGATGACCAGACCGCCCAGCCCCTTCAGGCGGAGCAGTCGCGCCGCCGCGCCGATAGCCGTCAGGTTGGCGAGCCGCGCCGCGCGCTTGGTGTCGCTACCGGGACGCCCCCCGAGATCCACGTCGATCGAGACAAGCGCCCTGGTCGGCTCAATGGCCATGGACCCGCCGCCGGGCAGCGGGTGAATCGTCTCGAGCGCCTCGGCCTCCGCGGCGTCGGCCGCCTCCCGGGCGCCGAAGCCCTCGACGACCTTTCCGCCCTTGGCGAGGTCCCGGATCTCCGCCTCGACGTCGGGCGCGGCCTGCAGCAGGCGAGGCTCGCCCTCGGCCGGGCCGATCAGCCTCACCGTGGCCAGCTTGTCCTGGCGGGCCTCGGTGCGGATCTCAACCTCGATCGAGGCGCCGCGCACGGGAGGCACTTCGTCGGTGCGCAGGGAATAGAGCGCCTCCACCCCGCCCGGCAGGTCGAGAAAGGCCACGCCGATGGCCTTTTCGACCGACCGGACCCGCGCGACGTTGCGCGCGAACAGTTCCAGCGCCGGAACGTCACCGTCTCGCTGGATCAGCAGCCGTTCAGGCCGGCCTTCGAGCGTAACGACGCCGCGCATCTCGCCGACGCCGCGATCAAGGAAGAACTGGCGGCCGCTCACGCTTGCCAGCCCAGGCCGGTGAGCAGGTTGACGGTCTCGTAGAGCGGGAGCCCCACGACGGAAGAGTAGGAACCCTGGATACCGGTCACGAAGGCCCCTGCCCGCTGGTGAATCTTGTAGCCGCCGGCAGCGTCGCGCCAGTCTCCGGCCGCGATGAAGGCCTCCGCCTCCCTGGATTCGATGCGTTTGAACCGGACGCGAGTCTCGACGACACGCTCCGCTGACCGGCCATCCGGAGCCCGGACGACGACGCCGGTCAGCACCATGTGCGCGCGGCCCGAGAGCAGGGCGAGCATGGCGCGGGCCTCGGACTCGGTTTCAGGCTTGTTGAGAATACGTCGACCGACCGCGACCAGCGTGTCCGCGCCCAGAATAAAGGCCCCCGGCCGTCGCGCGGCGATGACAGCCGTCTTTTCCTGCGCGAGGCGCAGGGCGAGACGTCGCGGCGTCTCGTCACGTCCCGGCGTTTCATCGATGTCTGCGGGGTCAACGAGGTCAGGCGTGATGCCGACCTGTCTGAGCAACTCGAGCCGTCTGGGGCTGGCGCTGGCCAGAACCAGAGAGCCGTTCGACATGCTCACTTGAAGCGGTAGGTGATGCGCCCCTTGGTCAGGTCGTAGGGCGTCATTTCGACCAGCACCTTGTCGCCGGCCAGCACGCGGATGCGGTTCTTGCGCATCTTGCCCGCGGTGTGGGCGATGATTTCGTGATCGTTTTCCAGTTTCACGCGGAATGTGGCGTTCGGCAGCAGCTCGCTGACGGTGCCGGGAAACTCAAGAAGTTCTTCTTTAGCCATAGGCCTCTCGAATACGTCCAAATAAGCAAACGGCCCGCGCCGAACACGATTCGGGACGCGAGCCGAGGCTCCAAGTCCTCAGTATAGCGCGGCTAGCCCCCGAAAGTCGACGCCTTGCCGAACCGTTCACGGATGCGGCGCGCGAGTTCGTCGCGCACCTGCCGGTAGGCGTCCAGCCGCTGCTCCCGCGTTCCCTCCGCCAGCGTGGGATCGAGCGTTGGCCAGTATTCAATGTCCACCGCCCTGCCCCGGGCCAGCTCGACGGCCCTGTGCTGCGCCTCCGGCGTCAGGGAGATGACCATGTCGAACGACTCGTCCTCGAGATCGTCGAAGACCTTGGGCCGGAACCCGGTCAGATCGCCGCCCATCTCGTCGATCACCGCGGCCGCGAAGGGGTCGACCTCCGTCTCGCCGGCCTCGCGGCGCAAGCCGACGCTGTCGACAAACACCCGGTCGCCGTAGACCATCTTCATCAACGCTTCAGCCATCGGCGAGCGCACCCGGTTGAAGTTGCAGGTGAACAGCACCGCTCCGGGGAGCCCCTCCACCTGCTGTCAGCCCCGCCAGTGCAGGGCGCAGATGAGGGTGAACAGCCGGCGCGCCGTGTCCAGGTCCGTCTTGACCTTGCCCTCCAGCCGGGCCTGCAGCAGCGTCGAGCCCTCGTTGTGCAATCCCCGCCGCCCCATATCCAGCGCCTCGATCTGGGCCGGGGTGGAGTTGCGAATGGCCTGGTAGTAGCTGGCGCAGATCATGAAATAGTCGCGGATCACGCCCCGGAACGGCGATAGCGACAGCAGGTGGATCTGATCGAAGGCCGGTCCGGTGATGTGCATCGCCAGCCGGTTCTCGGCCAGCGCGATCGTCAGGTCATAGGGGCCGCCCGCCGCGCCTTCCGGCTGGAAATAGTTGTCCTCCAGCAGATCGAAGATGGCGATCTGCCGCTCCTGCTCCTGGTCACGCGACACCGCGCCGAGGGAATCCTCGTCGAGATTGATTGCCTGGAGGCGATGCAGGGCGCGGTCGTCGGTCATGAATCCCGGTTCGTGGTTCGAGACGCGATCCTGAGGGATCGATCCTCACCAGGACGAGCTTTAGTGCATGCTCACCCTGTTCGTCATCCTGAGGAGCGGCCGAAAGCCGCGTCTCGAAGGACGCAGGGCTATTTTTGCAGTCTGAGCGCCGCCGAAAGAGCGTGCGCGGGCAGGCCTTCGGCCTCGGCCAAGGCCACGGTGTGTGGTCCCAGACGGCCAAACGCGGCCGCGTCGCACTTCACGATCGAAGTGCGCTTGAGGAAATCATAGACCGACAGCCCGGACTGGAACCGCGCGGCGCGGCTCGTCGGCAGCACGTGGTTCGATCCGGCCACATAGTCGCCGATGGCCTCGGGCGTGTAACGGCCGAGGAAGATGGCCCCGGCGTGCCGAACCCGGTCGGCGAGCGCCTCTGGAGCCGCGACGCAAAACTCGACGTGCTCGGGCGCGATCAGGTCGACCAGGGCCGGGCTTTCGTTGAGTGGCGCGATGATCACCGCGCCGTGGTCACGCCAGGAAGCGGCGGCGTCCACGCCCGTGGCCAGAGTGGCCAGGCCGCGCTCGACGGCGGCCTCGACCGCGGCGGCGAAGGCTTCGTCGTCGGTGATCAGGATCGACTGCGCGGCCGGGTCGTGTTCGGCCTGCGACAGCAGGTCGGCGGCGATCCAGTCGGGATTGTTGTCTGCGTCGGCGACGACGACGATCTCGGACGGTCCGGCTAGGGCGTCGATGCCGACCACGCCATAGAGGCGGCGTTTGGCCGCTGTCACGTAGGCGTTGCCGGGGCCGACGATCTTGTCGACCGGCTGAATCGGTCCCGCTCCCCAAGCCAGGGCGGCGACGGCCTGGGCCCCGCCGATGCGCCAGATTTCGGTGACACCCGCTTCTTTTGCGGCGGCCAGCACGGCCGGCTGCAGCTTGCCTGGCGGGGTGACCATGGCGATGCGGTCCACGCCGGCGACGGCGGCCGGTACGCAGTTCATCAGCACGGTCGAGGGATAGGCCGCGCGGCCGCCCGGCACATAGACGCCGACAGCCTCCAGCGGCGTCCAGCGCCAGCCCAGTTCGACACCGGCGTCATCGGTCCAGCGCTGGTCAGCGGGCTTCTGGCGGGTGTGGTAGTCGCGGATGCGGGCGGCGGCGAAGGTGATGGCCTCGCGCACGGCCGGGTCGCAGGCGGCGACCCCGGCCTCGATCTCTTCGGCGGTGACCCGGACAGTGTCCTCGGTCAGCTCGACCCGGTCGAACTTGCGGGTGTAGTCAAGCACAGCCTTGAGGCCGTCGGCCTTGACGGCGGCCAGCACCTCGGCGGCCGCCGCGTCGACATCGGCGGGCGAGCCTCGCCGTTCGTTCAGGAAATCCCTGAAGGCGGCGGTGAAATCCGGGTCTGTGGAGCGGAAACGGCGCATGGCGGCTACATGGCCGTTTTCACCGCAAACTCAAGCCTTCATTGCCCCGTTTGAACGGCTCAGTCCCCGTGGGTCGGGGTCCGGGGCGTCGGCCAGGGCGTCGAGATGTCGGCCAGCACGGCTTCGATACATTCAACCTCGACCCGCAGGTCGCCGCCACCGGCGAAGGTGAACACCACTGCCCCGCCCGGAGCCTCGCCCGGCTCGAAGCTCAGCGACAGCAGCTCCACCACCGCGTTCTTCGCATCCCGCCGGAGCTTGCGACTCTGGACGCCCAGGACCCCGGCCAGCTGCAGTCCGGACCGCACTCGTTCGTGGGTCCGTTCGTCGCGCTCCCAGCGGTAGCGGTTCAACGCCACGGTCAGCCGCCGCGCTTTCGGCTCGAAGGCAATTTCGCCGATCTTCGCCACGGCGTCCTGCAGGGCGGCCGAGATCACCGACAGGTCTTCGGCGTCCTGGGCCAGCAGGCGCAGCGGCGCGACGTCGGCCACGGTCAGTCCTCGACCTCGGCAGGAGCCTGACCCTTGATTCGCCGGACGTTGGCCCCGCAGGCGCCCAGCTTCTCTTCCAGCCGCTCGAATCCGCGATCCAGATGGTAGACCCGGCCGACCATGGTCTCGCCCTCGGCGGCCAGCCCGGCGATCACCAGACTGACCGACGCTCGCAGGTCGGTCGCCATGACCTGGGCGCCCTCCAGACGATCGACGCCCCGCACGCGCGCTTCGCCGCCGGACACGGTAATGTCGGCGCCCAGCCGCGCGAGCTCCGGAGCATGCATGAACCGGTTTTCGAAGATGTGCTCGCGAATGACGCTCTCGCCGTCTGCCAGGGTCATCAGGGCCATGAACTGCGCCTGCAGGTCCGTCGCGAAGCCTGGGAAGACGCCTGTATCCACGTCGACCGCCTTCAACCGCGCGCCATTGCGGCGGATGATGACGCCGTCGTTCAGACGTTCGACATCCGCACCGGCTTCCTCGATTTTCAACAACAGCGCCTCGATCAGGTCGGCGCGTGTGTTGGTCAGACGCACCTCGCCGCCCGCCATGGCCGCCGCCACCGCATAGGTGCCCGCTTCGATGCGGTCGGTGATCACCGCGTGCTTCGCGCCCGACAGGCGGCTGACGCCCGTGATGTGGATAACCGGCGTGCCGGCGCCCTCGACCTTGGCGCCCATCTTGTTGAGGCAGTCAGCGAGATCGCCCAGCTCAGGCTCGCAGGCGGCGTTCTTCAGCACGGTCACGCCCTTGGCCAGCACCGCGGTCAGCATGGCGTGCTCGGTCGCGCCGACGGAAACGAACGGGAACTCGATTTCCGCGCCTTTCAGGCCCCTCGGGGCCTGGGCGTAGACATAGCCCTCGTGCAGGTCGATCTGCGCGCCGAGCGCCTCCAGCGCCTTGAGGTGCAGATCCACCGGCCGGGCGCCGATCGTGCAGCCGCCCGGCAGGCTGACCTTGGCCTGGCCGGTGCGCGCAATCAGGGGCCCCAACACATTGAAACTGGCCCGCATCTGGCGGACCAGGTCGTAGGGCGCGAACGACGACACGATCTCCGGCGTATGCAGGATCGTCTCGGACCCGGCAGGCCCTTCCCGCTCGTCGACCAGCGTGCCCAGCCGCGTCAGCAGGGTGCCCAGGAACCGCGTGTCCGCCAGGCGTGGCATGTTGGTGAGGTGCAGCGGCTCGTCAGTGAGCAGACTGGCGGCCATCAGCTTGATGGCGGAATTCTTGGCGCCGCTGATCGGAATACTTCCGTGCAGCCGCGAGCCGCCGATGATGGCGATGCGGTCCATTCAGGTCCCTCGAAACGCCGGCAGCCTGTCGCTCCGGCGGCGCGTCACATGTGAGGACCGGGTTCTAGCGGGCGCAAGCCCCCGCGCAAGACTCACTTATGATTGATGCCCGGCCTCGCCCGGACGCCGGAACAGGGTCGCGGGCGTGTAAGGACCGCCTTCGGCCCACTCCAACCCATACTTTTCAAGGGCCAGCTCAAGCTCGACGTGCGCGAGGAACAGGGCGTGCTCGACGGCCTGCATCGGATCTACGCCGAAAAAAGCTCGGCCGTGCTCAGCATGATGCTCTCGATCCAGCCCGACGAGCCGCATGGCGCAAGCCCAGTCCTGGCAATCGTGCACAGGAAACGCCTCGGAAATCTCCACCACCACGTCGAAGGGCTCGCCCTGGGGCGGGGTCGTGGCCCGCAATCGCCGCATGACCTTGTAAGGTTTGGGCGCGAGGCGGGCCGTTTTTGCCAGATGGTTGGTCATTCCGGGCCCTCCGGCTTGGCGGTGTCCCGCGGCGCGGCCTTGCGCCGCCTGAGATTGGCGCGAAGGGCCTGGGCCAGTTTCGCTTCCCGGTCGGCGTTCGGCGAGGGCGGCTTCTGCGGCGTGTTCGTCATCTGGTCAGCAGCGCATTGCGCATAGCGACAGGTCAAGCAGGATTAGCCCTTCCCATGCCGCCCGGGTTTCGCTATCAGGCGCGCCTCGTCTTTCGCCGCCGTAGCTCAGTGGTAGAGCGCATCCTTGGTAAGGCTGAGGTCGGCAGTTCAATCCTGCCCGGCGGCACCATTCCCTGAACCAGAGGGAGAGAGACGATGAGACGACCCCGAAAAGATGGCGGCTTCCCTCCGGCAGACATGCCGGTGAGAACCGTCCATTCGGGGTGGCTGGATCTGCACCTCGTGGACCTGACCAATCCCGACGGGTCGACCTATGACCGTTATGTCGAGGATCACGGTCGCGCCGCCGCCGTGCTGCCCTACAATCCGAAGACCCGCATGGCCCTGCTGGTGACCATGCCGCGCGCCGCGCTGCGATTCGCCGGGGGTCGCGATGTGGTCGAAGCGCCAGCGGGAATCGTCGACCAGGGTGAGTCGGCGTTGGAGTGTGCCCGTCGCGAACTGGTCGAGGAAACGGGCTTGGAGGTCCATGTTCTCGAGCCGGCAGGTGAGATCGTCACATCGCCGGGCACCTCGACTGAACGAATCCATCTGTTCCTGGCCGCCTATGATGACGCCCAGCGCACGGGCGCGGGCGGCGGTCTGGAAGACGAGAACGAAAACATCACCGTCGTCGAGGTGGCGCTCGATGACCTGTGGTCGCTGATGGAGAGTGACCTGGCGGCCGACGCCAAGACCCGCGTGCTGGTCCAGACCCTCCGAATCCGCCGGCCGGATCTGTTCAGCTGATGCGGGAGGCGGCGGCGTAGCCGGCCAGCGCGGCGACGCTCGTCACCACCATGCCCCAGACCAGGTCCGGTGCGACCACCCGAACGGGAAAGCCCTTCAGGGTGGCCAGATTTGTCAGGTCGTAGGTGGCGTAGGCGACCAGCCCGAACAGCGCGCCCTGGAGCAACGCCCGCGTCCAGCCGCCGGCTTCCAGGGCCGGCTTCACGGCGAAGACCACCACCCCGACCAGATAGAGCGCGTAGAAGGCGGCCGCCGCGGTCATGTTGGGCTTCTCCAGCAGCATCGGCCCGAATTCGCGCTGGTAGAGTTTCTGCGCCACAACGCCGAGCCAGAGGGCGTCAAGCGCGAGGAAGGTCACGGCGGCGGCGATATAGGCGGCGATCCAGCTCATGGCGGGGTCCTCGGTTCAGGTCTTGGCAGAACCTAGACCGCGCGCTCGCCTCGCCAAGTCATCG
>CAZISF010000038.1:7428-17456 GCA_964541915.1 uncultured Caulobacter sp. | reverse complement strand
GCCAGGCGCACGACGCCGCCGGTGAACGCGCCGCCGAGGGCGGTCAATCTGACGGCCGTATCCGAATAGAACGCCGTCGGACCGATGACGCCGATGTTGGTCGCCCCGGCCGAAACGCCCAGCGAGCCGCCGAACTTCCCTGCGTCGCCCGACACGCCACAGTCGTAGGCCGTCGCGCCGGTCACCGTGACCAGGGTGCGCGCGGCAACTCCAAGGACGATCGACCGGGCCGGAATGACCATGACCGTGTCGACCGTGGAGCCGGCGACAGTGACGTCCTCTTCCTGGATGGCGACACGGATGCGGGCCCCGCCCGGCGACACGGCGGCGATCAAGGACTCGAAGGCGAGTCGGCTCGACAGGGTCTGCCAGCCGCCGTCCAGGACCAGGGCGACCGATTCATCAGTGACCCAGACCGTATGGCCGCCCGTAGGTTCCAGTCGCCGCCAGCTTCCGGCCTCGAAGCGCATGAGCGCGCCGACACTTTCAACGCTCCACGCCTCGCCCGTCGCACCGTCGGGCAGCAGGTAGAGCGCTCCGTCGGCGGGATCGGCCGGCTGCGCTGAGACCGTGCGGCTCACCACCGCCGTCTGGACCAGACCGTCCAGCCGGGCGAAGGCCTCGTTGACGGTTACATGCTTCTGCGCCTGGCCGGCCGCCACATAGGGCAGACCGAGGCGGGGGGTGGCGTCATCGGACATGCGGAGGCTCCCTGTCGTTCGTCACGACAAGGATCAGTCGCGCGCGAGCTCCGCAGCGCCGAAAGCAGGAACGCCCGGAGTTCCAGGGGAATCTCCGGGCGCAAGTCTCTGATAACGTTGAAGGGCGCCCCGGCTATTCCGCGGCGAAAGCCATATGTTTGCCGCTGGTCAACGCCGTCTTGGCCACCAGATCAGCCTTTGCCGCCTCGTATTCCGAGGCCAGCCGCGCGACCAGCTCACCGGCGGTGAGCACCGACTTCACGGCGCCGATGCCCTGACCGCAGCCCCAGATGTCCTTCCAGGCCTTGGCCTCGGTGTTACCGCCCGAGCCGAAGTTCATCGCCGAGGGATCGCTTTCCGGCAGATGGTCGGGGTCCATGCCGGCCGCGATGATCGACGGGCGCAGATAGTTGCCGTGGATGCCGGTGAACAGGTTGGAATAGACGATGTCCTCGCCGGAGCTGTCGACGATCATCTGCTTGTAGCCTTCGACGGCGTTGGCTTCCTTCGTCGCGATGAAGGCCGAACCGATATAGGCGAGGTCAGCGCCCATGGCCTGGGCGGCGAGGATCGCCGCGCCGTTGGCGATGGCGCCCGACAGGGCCACCGGGCCGTCGAACCACTGGCGAATTTCCTGGATCATGGCGAACGGCGACAGGCCGCCGGCATGACCGCCCGCGCCCGCCGCGACGGGGATCAGCCCGTCGGCGCCCTTCTCAATGGCCTTGTGGGCGAACCGGTCCGTGATCACGTCGTGCAGGGTGATGCCGCCCCAGCCATGCACAGCCTCGTTGACGTCTTCGCGGGCGCCCAACGAGGTGATGACGACCGGCACCTTGTATTTGGCGCAGAGGGCCATGTCCTCGTCGAGGCGGTTGTTGGTCTTGTGCACGATCTGGTTCACCGCGAACGGGGCCGACGGCAGGTCCGGATTGGCCTTGTCCCAGGCCGCCAGCTCGCTGGTGATCCGGTCGAGCCACTCGTCCAGCAGGCTGATCGGCCGAGCGTTCAGCGACGGGAACGAGCCGACGATGCCGGCCTTGCACTGGGCGATCACCAGGTCCGGATTGGAGATGATGAACAGCGGCGAGGCGATGGCCGGCAGTCGCAGGCGGTCACGCAGGATCGGCGGCAGGGCCATGGTCGGTCGTCTCCGTCTATGAATATACGTTGTAAATAGAACAACCGTTCGACCCCGGCAAGAGCCTGTCTCTGCGGGCGCCGCCTCCCTCCGCTTGACGCACCTTACGGCAGGGGCGCATCACGCCAGCGGAATTGCTGCATTGCACTTGGGGAGATCGAAGGTTTGTCCGGGACGATCCTGCCGCTGGCCGATGACTTCGCGCCGCCCACCCGTGAGGCCTGGCTTCGCGTCGTGGAAAAGACCCTCAAGGGCGAGTCCTTCGAGGACGCCCTGGTCAAGCACACGGCCGACGGCCTGAGCATCCAGCCGCTCTATACCGCTGACACGGCCCCGGATGTCGTTCGCGACCTCAGCGCCCGCGACGCCGACCGCCCCTGGGACCTGCGCATGCGGGTGGCTCATCCCGACCCGCGCCAGGCCGCGGCCGAGGGCCTGAAGGATCTTGAAGGCGGCGCGGCTTCGCTGCTGCTGGCGATCGACCCGACCGGTCAGGCCGGCGTCGCCGTCGGCTCGGCCGAAGATCTGGCCAAGGCGCTGGACGGCGTCATGCTCGACCTCGCCCCCGTGGCGCTGGACGCAGGCTATCTCGGGCCGCGCGCCGCCGACTGGCTGGGCACGCTGGCCAAGGCCGCGCCGAACGCGCCGCTGGCCTTCCACATGGACCCGCTGACGACCTTCGCCGAGACGGGCGCCAGCCCCGGACCGATCGAAAGCCACATCATCTCCGCGGCGACGGTCGCTGCGCGCCTGGCCACGACCTACAGCAAGGCCAGCCTGTTCCTCGCCACCGGACGCGCAGCGCATGAATCGGGTGGCTCGAACACCGAGGAGCTGGCCGTGATGACGGCGAGCGCCCTCGCCTACGCCAAGGCGATGGTCCGCGCCGGCCTGACGATGGACGAGGCGTTCCGGCGCATCGTTCTCGGGGTCAGTCTCGACGGCGAATATTTCACCGGCATCGCCAAGGTCCGCGCCGCGCGCGCTCTGTGGGCCCGGGTCACGCAGGCCTGCGGCGTCAATGTTCCGGCGCGGGTCGAGGTCCGCTCGTCCCATCGCATGCTGGCCAGAGCCGACGCCTGGACCAACCTGCTGCGGCTGACCAGCGCCGGCTTCGCGGCCGCCGTCGGCGGCGCGGATGTGGTCGTGCTGGGCGCCTTCACCGACGCCATCGGCCTGCCGACCGCCTTTGCCCGTCGTCAGGCGCGCAACACCCAGCTGGTTCTGATGGAAGAGAGCCACCTCGGACGCGTCGCCGACCCGGCCGGCGGCGCCTGGTACCTCGACACCCTGACCGACCAGATCGCCCAGTCCGCCTGGACCGGCTTCCAGGCCATCGAGGCGGCCGGCGGCATCATCGCTGCCTTGCAGTCGGGCGTCATCGCCGAGGCGGTCAACGCCGCGCGCGAGGCCCAGTCGAAGGCCTACGCCGACAAGTCGCGCAAGATCCTCGGCGTCACGGTGTTCCCCAACGCCGACGACAAGACGCCGGAGGTCGCGGTCGTCGATCCGGCCGCCTTCGCGGTCGCCGGACCTGACCCCAGGCTGCCCGGGCCGGACTCATCCTGCCCGCCCCTGCCGTCCATCCGTTTCGCCGCCGCGTTCGAGGAGGCCTGAGCCATGACCACCTTCCCCGACTTCGCCCGGCTCAACTTCACCGCCGGCGCTCCGGCCGGCGCGGCCCCGACCGATGGTCCCGTCTGGAACACGCCGGAAGGCATCGCCGTCGCGGCCGCCTATGGCCCCGAGGACGTTGACGGCCTCGACTTCCTGAACGGCTATCCGGGCATCGAGCCGTTCGTGCGTGGTCCCTATCCGACCATGTACGCCACGAACCCCTGGACGGTGCGGCAGTACGCGGGCTTCTCGACGGCCGAGGACTCCAACGCCTTCTATCGCCGCAACCTGGCCGCCGGTCAGATGGGCCTGTCGGTGGCCTTCGACCTGGCCACCCACCGCGGCTACGACAGCGACCATGAGCGGGTGAAGGGCGACGTCGGCATGGCCGGCGTGGCGATCGACAGCATCCTCGACATGCGCACCCTGTTCGACGGCATCCCGCTCGACAAGATGAGCGTGTCGATGACCATGAACGGCGCGGTGCTGCCGATCCTGGCGCTCTACATCGTGGCGGCCGAGGAACAGGGCGTTTCGCCGGACAAGCTCTCCGGGACGATCCAGAACGACATCCTCAAGGAGTTCATGGTCCGGAACACCTACATCTATCCGCCCCTGCCCTCGATGCGGATCATTTCGGACATCTTTTCATACACTTCGAGCAAGATGCCGAAGTTCAACTCGATCTCGATTTCCGGCTATCACATGCAGGAAGCCGGGGCGACGGCGGACCTCGAGCTGGCCTACACCCTGGCCGACGGCGTCGAGTACGTCCGCGCCGGCATCGCCGCCGGGATGACCGTCGACCAGTTCGCGCCGCGCCTGTCGTTCTTCTGGGCCATCGGCATGAACTACTTCATGGAAGTGGCCAAGATGCGGGCCGCGCGCCTGCTCTGGGCCCGCCTGATGAAGCGGGAGTTCGATCCGAAGGACAGCCGCTCGCTCAGCCTGCGCACCCACAGCCAGACCAGCGGCTGGTCGCTGGCGGCCCAGGATGTGTTCAACAACGTCGCCCGCACCTGCGTGGAAGCGATGGCCGCCGTGAACGGTCAGACCCAGAGTCTGCACACCAACAGCCTCGACGAGGCCCTGGCCCTGCCGACCGACTTCTCGGCCCGCATCAGCCGCAACACCCAGCTGTTCCTGCAGATGGAGAGCGGCACGACGACCGTCGCCGACCCCTGGGGCGGCAGCTACTACGTCGAACGCCTTACCCACGATCTGGCCGCTCGCGCGCTGGAGCATATCGAGGAAGTCGAGAAACTCGGCGGCATGGCCAAGGCCATCGAGCAGGGCCTGCCCAAGCTGCGCATCGAGGAGGCCGCCGCCCGCACCCAGGCGCGGATCGACAGCGGCCGCCAGAGCGTGGTCGGGGTCAACCGCTACAAGCCGGAAGTCGCCGACGACATCCCGGTGCTCAAGGTCGACAATACCGCCGTGCGCAACGCCCAGCTGGAAAAGCTGAAGAGACTCAAGGCCGAACGCAACGAAGCTGAGACCCAGACGGCGCTCGACGCGCTGGAAGCCGGCGCCCGCGCCGACGGCAACCTGCTGGAGCTGGCGGTCAATGCCGGACGGGCCAAGGCCACGGTGGGCGAGATCAGCTATGCTCTGGAGAAGGTCTTCGGCCGGCACCGGGCGGAGATCAAGTCGATCACGGGGGTCTATGTGTCCGAAGCCGGATCCAACGCGCTGGTCGCCCGCGCCAAGGCGATGGTCGAGGCCTTCGAGCAGGCCGACGGCCGCCGCCCGCGCATCCTGATCGCCAAGATGGGCCAGGACGGCCACGACCGCGGCCAGAAAGTCATCGCCACGGCCTTCGCCGACCTGGGCTTCGACGTCGACATCGGCCCGCTGTTCCAGACGCCGGCCGAGGCCGCCCGTCAGGCGGTGGAGAACGACGTGCACGTCGTCGGGGCGAGCTCGCTGGCCGCCGGCCACCTGACCCTGGCGCCGGAGCTGATCGCCGAACTGGGCAAGGCCGGTCGTCCCGACATCATGGCCGTCATCGGCGGCGTGATCCCGCAACAGGACTGGCAGGCCCTCAAGGACGCCGGCGTCGCCGCCATCTTCCCGCCCGGGACGGTGATCGCCGAGTCGGCCATCGAGCTGCTGGAGAAGCTGAACCGCCAGTTGGGGTATGAGCAGACGCAGGCGGCGGAGTAGCGACCGCCGCCAGGCGTTGCGACCACGGCGAGACGGACGCGACAGCCGACGTGTTCATGGCATGGTCATGCCATAAGCGCTCAGGCCGAACCCGCGACGAGTTTACGCCCCCAAACGCCGAGAGCGCCGAGCCATGACAAGACGCCACCGCCTCGCCAGATGCACCGCCGTCGTTCTCGGCGCGGCCGCCCTCCTGTGGGGGCCGCTGGCGGCTGCACGGGAAGACGGCGGCCCGACGCCGCCGCCGACGCCGACGGAGGCCAGGCAACGACTCCAGGCGCGGCTGGCCGCCATGGAAGTCGGGAAGGTTCCACCACTCCTTTCGAATCCTGGCGACGCCGCGTTGCTGCGCGCGGCGCTCGATCCGTCTGATCTGGGACCGGTGGCGGCGGCTGACCTGGGTACAGGCCTCGACAGCTGCGAGGTGTCCAACCGCTACAACGTGGCGCTGATGTTCATCGGGAGCCGCAAGGATGAACTGAAGGACGCGACACCTGAAGACGCGGCCCGGATCATCGCGGGGCGGTCGCGGGTGAACGCGGTGCGCTACCAGGACGAACTGGCGCTGTCGCTGCGCTTTACGGCGGCCTGCATGGCCCGGCTGGTGGAGCCCATGTCCGCCTTCTGGGCTTCACTGGCGCCGGCCGAGCGCACACAGATCCGCCTCGACGGCCTTCAACAGGCGAGGCGCGGAATGGCCAACGTCTATATCGGGCTGATCATGACGCAGGGCGACCCGTCGAGCCGGCCATCCAACAAGGCGCTGATGCTGGACGCCCTTCTGGCCAATAACGCCCGCCTCGGCCAGAGTCTGACGCCAGAAGACCGGCGGCGGGTCATCGACGCAATCAACAACTACCTTCCGGGCGTCAACGGCAATGGGAAGGCTGGCCTTCTCAGACTGCGAGACGAGCTTGCGGCGCTGCCCTGCCTGCAACTGTGCCCGCTCTAGCTAATACCCGTCAGCCCTGAATCCACCGCCAAGGTCTGGCCGGTGACGTACACGGCCTCGTCGCTCATGAAGAACAGCGCCGCGTAGGCGATTTCCCAGCCTGTCGCCTGCCTGCCGAAGAACTGCGGCGCCGTGCCCCGACTCGGCCTCCCCTGGGTGGCTCGGCGGCCCAGCGGCGTATCGACCAGTCCCGGCGCGACGATGTTGGCTCGTACGCCCTTGCGGCTGCCCTCGAGCGCCACATGCCGCATCAGCCCGCCGAGCGCTGCCTTCGAGGCGTCATAGGCCGGCAGGCGCGAGCCGGCGACGAGGCCGGCGATCGAGGAGATGAACACGATCGAGCTTCCCTCGGCCAGCTGCGGAAGGGCCTCGCGGCAGCAGAGCATCGGTCCGCGCAGATTGACGCCCAAGACCGTGTCCCACTCGTCGGCCTTCACCGCGCCGAGCCCCAGGCCGCCGACGCCGATGCCGACGTTGAGCACAAGGCCATCGAGACCACCGAGCGTCTCCACCGCTTCGGCGATCATGCGGACAATGTCGGCCTCGCGGGAAATGTCGGCCTCGATGACTCGGCCGATGCCACCCGTGGCGGTGATCAGGTCCACCGTGGCGGCCGCGGCCGCGCGATCACGGTCAGCGACGGCGACGGCGGCGCCTTCGCGGGCAAACAGCAGCGACATGGCCCGCCCGTTGCCGACAGGGTCGGTTGCCGCGTCGACGACCTGCTGACCCCCGCCGACGACAAGGATCCTGCGCCCCGCAAGCCGGCCGCGGCCCGGCGCCTGGCCAAGGGACTCGGCGCTGGGCGGCCGCACATAGGGTTGTCGCTCGCTCATGGCCGCCTCCCCGCGGATCTGTTTCCGGCAGACTAGGGAGCGCGGACGGCGGCGTCCACGGCGGTCAGGCCCGGCGCCGGCCCCTGTTGAGCGCGTTGATGATGAACATCAGCAGCACGATGACGCCAGCGGCGATCGGCAGGCCGACCGTCTGTCCGGCCAGCGACAGCGTCGACGCCTTGAACGCCGGCCACCAGCCGAGGCTGAGGGTTTCGTTGAAGTCGGAGCGCCAGACGGCCGCGATCAGGGCGACCAGCAACACCCAGCTGATCCATCCCAGCCCACGACCGCGCTTCAGCCGCTCGCGTTCGACGCGCTCGATATGCGACGGCGGGATGCCGTGGCGCGCCTCGATATCCTTCTGCAGGGAATTGGCGGCCATCAGATGGCCCTGCCAGAGCATGTCCGCGATGTCAGGCAGCACCGGCAGCGGCACGCCGGACATCAGCACATCGATGCCGAGCACGCCGGCCATCTTGGCGATTGCGCTGAACCCGGCCCCGGACCGCACAGCGAGGTAGAGAAGATAGATGGCCGCTCCGCCGCTGTAGAGCAGACCCGCGCCCGGGATCCAGGCGAGCAGACCATCGACGCCGACGCCGAACGGACCAAAGCCGATAACCCGGTCAGACAGCTTCTTGACCGTCTCGGCCGACTTCCAGGCGCTGTGGGCGATTTCACGGGTCATGGAACGCTAACCTAGGTCGGGCGCGTCGGGTTCCGCTAGCCCCCAAATGGCGCGCGAACTAGACCTTCGGAGGCTTCCCAAGGAACACCACGCGGCGCTTTTCCTTGCCGGCGCGGACGCGGGCCATGAGGTCCCGGTATTCCGACGAATTCTGGGCCTGCTCGCGACTGCCCTCGAAATAGATGGTCTCGTCCATGTGCCGCAGCAGCAGGTCCGCGGCCCACTTGTGACCCGTGAACAGGGCATCGATGATGCCTCCGGCCTTGGGAAGGAAAGGCGCGAGGGTATCGACCGCCAGGATCAGGGCCATCTCGGCGATGACCATCGGCGCCGCGCGGGCCCGGACGGCATCGATGCACAGTACGAACCCCGCTCCGCCGCTGTAGAGACCGCCCGCCCACGGCACAAACCCGAGCAAGGCGTCCAGACCAAAGCCGAACGGCCCGATCTTGATGATGCCGTCGGACATCTTCTTCGTCCGGTCGATGCTGTTCTTGATGTTGTGCAGATCGAGGTGCGATCGGGCGAGGAACATCACGGCGTCTCCCGACGGCACAGGGAGGACCGTCGCAGGCCGACACTGTGCAATAACCGGAGCGCTGTCGGAAGGGCGATGACGTGCTTTTCACGCAACGACGACTGCGTTTGGGCGCCAAATTCGCTCGTCAGGAGAACCCTCGCCGTTTGGGGCGTTTAGCCTTAATACTTGCAAGTCGTTTGCCGGGAGTCGCGCATGCTGATCACGACCACCCCGTTCATCGAGGGTCGGCCGGTGAAGGAATACAAGGGCGCGATCTACGCCCAGGCAATTCTGGGCGCGAACGTCGTTGTCGACCTTCTCGGCGCGATCCGCGATTTCATCGGCGGACATTCGCGCTCCTATGAGCGCGTCCTGGCGCGCGCCCGCGAGGACGCGATGAAGGCGCTGGAGAAGGAAGCCGAGAAACTCGGCGCCAACTGCATCATCGGCGTCGACCTCGACTACAACACCGTCGGCCCCCAGGCGCAGATGCTGATGGTTTCGGTTTCGGGAACGGCCGTCGTCATCTAGACCGGGTCGGTGACCCGCACTCCCGATATCGCCGCCCTCGAACACGGCATTCTCGCCGGCGACCGCGCCGCTCTGGCGCGCGCCATTACCCTGGTAGAAAGCCGTCGCGCCGATCATCAGGCGTCGGCCCGAGCGTTGCTTGAACGGCTCATGCCGCACACCGGCAAGGCGCAACGGATCGGCATCACCGGCGTGCCGGGAGCCGGCAAGTCGACCACCATCGAGGCCCTGGGCTGCAATCTGACCGCCGCCGGCCACAAGGTCGCCGTGCTGGCGGTGGATCCCTCCTCCAGCCGCAATGGCGGCTCGATCCTCGGCGACAAGACACGTATGGAACGGCTGTCGGTCGATCCTGACGCCTTCATCCGTCCGTCCCCGTCCGGCGGAACCCTGGGCGGCGTCACCCGCAAGACCCGCGAAGCCCTGCTACTCTGTGAGGCGGCCGGCTTCGACGTGGTGATCGTCGAGACGGTGGGGGTCGGTCAGTCGGAGACGGCGGTCGCCGACATGGTCGACATCTTCCTCGCCCTGTTGATCCCCGGCGGCGGCGACGAGCTGCAGGGCATCAAGAAAGGTCTGATCGAGATCGCCGACCTGATCGTGATCAACAAGGCCGACGCCGATCCGGAACGAGCCGAGCGGTCAGCGCGGGAGTACCGCACGGCGCTGCACATAATCGCCCCTGCCTCGCCGGACTGGACCCCGCCGGTGATCACCGCGTCCGGCCTTAAGAACGACGGCCTCGACCGGCTCTGGAGCCAGATCGAACGGCACCGCGAGGTCATGGGCGCCAACGGCGAGCGCGCGGCCCGCCGCGCCGCGCAGAACACCCGCTGGATGTGGGCGATGGTCAGTGATCGGCTGGAAGAGGCGTTC
>CAZISF010000038.1:0-7328 GCA_964541915.1 uncultured Caulobacter sp. | reverse complement strand
GCGGCCAGGCGGGTCGCCTGGGCGATCCAGGCTTCGCGGCCGATACGACCCATCAGCTTCAGTTCCTTGTCGAAGCGGGCGGTGTCCTCTTCGGTCCAGGCGGCGATCTGGGCGAAGGTGGTGACGCCGCGTTCAGCGAAGGCGGCTGCCAGCTTCGGGCCGATGCCGGTCAGCACGGTCAGGTCATCCGGCGCAGCCGGAGCGACAGGCTCGGGCGCCATGGCCGCCAGGATCTCGGCGACCGGCTCCGGCGCGGTTTCAACCATGGCGTCCGCCACGTCCGAAAGGGCTTCCAGTTCGGCCTCGACCACCTCGATGGTCGTTTCAGCCAGAACATCCGCCGCCTCGACGACCGCTTCCAGCGTCGGCGCAGCGGCGTCGGGAAGTCCGATCAGGGCTTCGAGATTGGTCGGCTTGAAGAAGGTGCGGCTCCAGTACCAGGCGGCCCCGACCGTCGCGGCTCCGGCGAACATCAGCCACAGCGGCGAGATCGCGCCGACGGGCAGACGCATCATCTTTTCGGTGTCGACGGTCGGAAAGGCGGACTTGTCCATGGCGGGTCTCCGGGGCGCGCGGCCAATTGTGCAGCGCAACATAACACGAATTCCCATATCGCAAGTGCGAAATATTCGTTACCCGGACGTGGTCCAGACCTCGGCCTTTCCACCTGTTTCGCCCAGCCGCGTCACCACCCAGTCCGCCGCCGCGCCAAGATCCGCGCTCAGTCCAACCGGCGCGTTGGCGATGACCATGGCGCAACCGTTCATCTTCATCGGATCGGTCAGCGGCTTGAGGCGCGCCTCAACGATCAGCAGGTCGGCGCAGGCCGGTTCGACTGATCGCAGGAAGCTGTCGAACGTCTCAAGGTCCTTCAGCGGCAGCCAGACGGCGACGCAGGCGGCAGGGTCCAGCAGCATCACCGAGGCCAGCGTCGCGGCGATCCGCGCGTAGTCGTCACCCCGTTCGAACGGCGGGTCGATCAGAATGAACACCCGTCCGCCCTTGCCGGCCTCTCTCGCGGCCACGGCGAAGCCATCCGTCTGCTCGGCCCGGGCGCCCGGAAACGGCGCCAGCGTCTCCTGAAGCAGGGTGACGTCGTCGTCGCGCAATTCGCACGCGACATAGCGATCGCCCTTGCGCAAGGCGGCGGCGATCAGGCTGGGGGAGCCGGGATAGAAGCGTACGCCTCCCCCGGGATTGCCTCGCCGCACGGCCGCCTTCAGCCGCTCGAAGGGCGGCGGCGAATCGTCAGCCGTCATCAGGCGGAAGATACCCTGGGCCGCCTCACCGGTCCGTCGCGCCAGTTCGCCATCCAGGTCATAGCCGCCGGCCCCGGCGTGAGTGTCGACCACGGTCAGCGGCGCACGGTCCGCCGTCAGGGCGTCAAGCAGAAGGGTCAGCGTGGCGTGCTTCACCAGATCGGCGAAGTTCCCGGCGTGAAAGGCGTGGCGATAGTTCATGTTGCATCTCTAGCGGAACTTCAGCGCCGCGCTAGGCTGGCCCTCATGTGCAACACCTTCCTCAGTCCCTCCACGCCGGAGCGGGTCGAGTGGGCCTTTTCGCAGGTCCACATCCCGATCCTCTGGCCGGAGAGTCCCCGTCCCAATCGCGGCGTCACGGGCGACATCCGGCCAACCGATCCGGCCTGTGTCGTCCTGCCAGAGGGCGACGGCGGCCGCATGGACTGGCTGGCCTGGGGTTTTCCCCGCGACAAGGGCGGACCGGTGATCAATTTCCGCACCGAGGGTCGCGTCTTTCCGCGCGCCTCCCGCTGCCTGGTGATGGCGGCGGGATTCTACGAGACGACCGACCCGGTCGAGCCGCGCCAGAAACGCAAGGACTGGTGGCTGTTCAGCGCACGCGGCGTGGAACTCTTCGCGTTGGCCGGCCACGTGCGGGGTGACCGGTTCACGGTGCTGACGTGCGAGCCTGGCCCCGATATCCAACCCTATCACGGCCGCCAGCCGGTCTGCCTGATGCCGGACCAGTGGCGGGACTGGCTGGCCGGAGCCCCGGAGGCGGAACTTATGGCGCCAAGTCCGGCGGGAACCTTCACTGTCGCGAAGAAGGCAAGCTGACGCGTTGACTCCGATCGGCGCATGAGAACAAATTGAGAACATCGAGGTTCTCATGGATGGTTCTCTTCTGCTCCCGCAAAGGCTGCATCTCGCCGACGAAGTTCGAGGCTGGCCGGTTGCGTCGGCCCTGCGCGCGGGCATGCATCTGCGCGCACGCTGTCTCAACCCGCGCTGCCAGTCCGTCGCGATCGTGGACGCCGGGTGGTGGCTGGCCGGAAACGGCTCGGCGGATCGCCTGAACATGCTGGGACGCCGGATGCGCTGCTCCGCCTGTGGCGCGCGCGAAGCCGGGATCGAAGTGTGGAGCGGGCCTCAGCCCCCCTGTGGCGGACGGGGGCCGTTTCCCTTCCGGTAGCCTGAAAAATCGACGGCCTGCCGCAACGGCGCCTCGTCTTTTGATCTGGAAAGCCTTTCCCGCGCGGTTAGACTGATCGCAGATAACCAATGATGCTCCTGGGAGGGACACACCATGGCCGGCGCCAAAATGCGCTTCGGGGCTTTCATCGCCCCCTTCCATCCGCTGCGCGAGAACCCCACCCTGGCGCTGGAGCGCGACCTCGAGCTGGTTCAGCACATGGATCGGCTGGGCTACGACGAAGCCTGGATCGGCGAGCACCATTCAGCGGGCTACGAACTGATCGCAAGCCCCGAGCTGTTCATCGCCACCGTGGCTGAACGGTCCAGGCACATCCGCCTCGGGACCGGCGTCGCCTCGCTGCCCTATCATCACCCATTGATGCTGGCTGACCGGATCAACCAGCTGGACCACATCACCCGCGGCCGGGTGATGTTCGGCGTCGGCCCGGGCGCGCTGCCCTCGGACGCCTTCATGATGGGCATCCCCGTTTCGGCCCAGCGCGACCGCATGGATGAGGCGATCGACGTGCTCGTCCCGCTGCTGCGCGGCGAGCTTGTGACGAAGAAGACCGACTGGTTTGAGCTGAACGAGGCGCGTCTGCAGATGACGCCTTACAGCCGCCCGTCAGTCGAGATCTGCGCTGCGAGCCAGGTTTCTCCGACAGGCGCGACGGCGGCCGGCCGCCATGGCCTGGGCCTGCTGTCGATTGGTGCCACCCAGTCGGGCGGCTTCAACGCCCTGGCCTCCAACTGGGCCATCGCCGAGGAAAAGGCGCGCGAGACCGGCAACGTCATGGACCGGTCCGGCTGGCGCCTCGTCGGCCCGATGCACATCGCCGAGACCCGCGAACAGGCTCGCGAGGATGTCCGCTTCGGCCTGCAGGACTGGCTGTATTACTTCCAGGAGGTCGCGGCACTGCCGCTGGCGCCGCAGGACGGCAGCGATCCGGTCGACGCCCTGATCGCTTCGGGCATGGCCGTGATCGGCACGCCGGAGGACGCCATCGCCCAGATCGAGCGGCTCCAGACCCAGTCGGGCGGCTTCGGCGCCTTCCTCTTCATGGACCACAACTGGGCCAACTGGGACGCCAAGCGGAAATCCTACGAGCTGTTCGCCCGCTATGTCGCGCCGAAGTTCCAGGGGCTCAACGAGAACCGTGAGGCGTCGCTCACCTGGGCCGCCGAAAACCGGCCGCGCTTCATTGGCGAGGCCATGGCCGCCGTGGGGACGCGCGTGGCTCAGCACATTCAGGCCAAGGGCACAGAGAACATCCGCCCGGAGATCCTGGAAGCGATGGGATTGGGAAAGAAGCCGGCGGCCGAATAGGCCGTCGCGCTCACCCCGAAAGCCGGTCGGCCCACTTCCTACTTTCGCAGGATCAGATTGAGCAGGCCCCGTCGAGGCTGCGGCGGGCCGCTGGTCATGCGGCGATGGGCTTCCTCAAGGATTTTCCGCCGCTGCGTACGGTTGGAAGGGCGTGCCGCCTTTTCCGCGGCGACGCGCGACGCGTCATCGCCATAGACCTTGGTCAGGTATTCGATTTCCACGCGAACTTCGCGCTCGAACGCCCCTCGATCCCAATCCCAACGGAACATGAGCCACCATTCAGATGCTGTAGCCGTAATATGTCCCCTGACCGTGACAGTTAACCACCCGAATTGGGGATTGATCAAGCGTTCGCACAACAACGCTATCTTGGCATTGTGGTCATTCTGATTGTTCGTTCGCCAACGGGCATACTCCCGCCGGGAATTGATACGCCAAGCGTTCAATTCACGTCTCGTCAGCCCCTGCGACGAACATCCTTCAGGATTTCACGGGCTGCATTGTGCCCGGGCGCGCCGGTGACGCCG
The DNA here is from genome assembly GCA_964541915.1 of uncultured Caulobacter sp. Lineage (GTDB taxonomy): Bacteria > Pseudomonadota > Alphaproteobacteria > Caulobacterales > Caulobacteraceae > Caulobacter. The sequence goes on along the minus strand of CAZISF010000038.1, from coordinate 3,039 downwards.
CCGCCGGGATGAGTTCCGGCGCCACACAGATAGAGCCCCTTCAAAGGCGCCCGATAGGCGCCGTGTCCGAGGACGGGCCGCGCGCTGAACAGCTGATCCAAGCCTAGCACGCCATGCATGATGTCGCCGTTGACTAGGCCGAAGGTTCGCTCAAGGTCGAGCGGGCTGTTGATCTGGCGACCGAGGACCGACGCCTTGAAGCCCGGGGCCCATTTGTCGACGGTGTCGATCATCAGGTCGGCGACCGTCTCGCGGTTGTCGTCCCAGCTGCGACCGCCAGACAGTACAGGCTGAACATGCTGGCAGAACAGGCTGGCGACGTGTTTCCCCGCCGGCGCCAAACTTTCGTCGACCACCGACGGGATCAGCATCTCGACGATCGGCTCCTTCGACCAGCCGTCCCGGCGGGCATCGGCATAGGCCCGCTCCATGTAGGCCATGTTCGGGGCGATGATGATGCCGCCGGTCAGGTGGTCGCCTGGCTCCGGTTTGCAGGTGAACCGTGGCAATTCACTCAGCGCCACATTCATGCGGAAGGTGCCTGACCCTGAGCGGTAGCGGGTGATCCGCTCGTTGAAGTCCGCCGGCAGCACCGCCGGATCGACCAGCTTCTGGAACAGCAACTGCGGATGGATGTTGGAAACGATCGACCGTGCGCGCAGCGTCTCGCCCGTCGCGGTGACCACGCCGACAGCGCGGCCTTTCTCGGTCAGAACCTCGGCGACGCTGACGCCGGTGCGGATGTCGACGCCCTTCTCGCGGCAGGCCGCCGCCATCGCCTGGGTGATCGCCCCCATGCCGCCGACCGCATGACCCCAGGCGCCCTTCTCGCCGTTTACCTCGCCGAAGACGTGATGCAGCAGCACATAGGCCGTGCCGGGCGTATAGGGGCTGGCGAAGGCGCCGACGATGCCGTCGAAGCCGAGCACCGCCTTGATCGGCTCACTCTCGAACCAGCCATCGAGCCAATCGCCGGCGGACTGCGAGAACATCGCCAGCAGATCGCGCCGCCCCGTCGTGTCGAGGTTGGAAATCCGCTTTCCGAGCCAGGCGCTCTTCAGCAACTCGGGAATCGCCTCGACGAGGCTGCCCTGCGTCATGTTCGGCGGGCTCTGCAGCACCAGCGCGCGCAGGATGTCGGCTATCGCTTCGAGCCGGGCGTTGTAGGCGTCCAGCGCCTCGGCGTCCTTCACCGAGAATTTCGCCACCTCCTCCTTCGTCCGGCCGCCGCCAGTGGCGAGATAGCCGCCATCCGCTGTCGGGAGGAAGTTGGACACCTTCCGATTGATGACCCTCAGGCCATGTCGAGGCAACTCCAGGTCCGCGATGACCTTCGGATTGAGCAGGCTCACCGTGTAGCTGGCGACCGAGTTGCGGAAGCCCGGATGGAATTCTTCGGTAACGGCCGCGCCGCCGACGACATCCCGTCGCTCGAGCACGGTCACCTTCAGTCCGGCCTGGGTAAGGTAGAAGGCGCAGACGAGGCCGTTGTGACCCCCGCCGATGATGATGGCGTCGGTCATTAGTCTTTCAAAAATCCGGAAATGGCGGGAAATGCGGCCCGGTCCTGTATCAGGAACATGTGGCCGCCTTCGAACATGCGGAGCTGGGCGTTTGGAATGCGCTCGGCCATTCGCTGCTGGGTTTCGGGCAGGGCGATCCCGTCGTACAGGCCACCGCAGATGAGAGTCGGGGCGGTGATCGACGGCAGGCGGTTCCACGTGTCCAGGTCCCGGCGCGCCAGCAATTGCAGTTCCGCGCCCATCGCCCGACGTGGCTCCCCGGCCCAGGGATCGCTGGTGCGCAGGTCGAACATGACCTTGTAGATATCAGGATTGGCAGCCTGCCAGGCCGCATCGTGCCGAACGTCTGAGATCGGAATCATCTGCCGGGCCTCGGCCTCGGGATCCATGCCGATCAGCGTGTGCAGCGGATACGACGCGCCCCCGGCGCCGCCTGGCGACGTGCAGCAGAGCACCAGTTTGCGAATCCGGTCCGGATGCCGGATCGCCAGCTCCTGCGCGACCATGCCGCCGAAGGACACGCCCACGACGTTGGCCGTCGCCCAGTCCAGTTCATCGAGCAGACCGGCCGCGTCATCGGCATAGTCAGCCATGGTGTAGGGGCCATCCGGCTTGTCGCTCTGGCCGAGCCCGCGCTGGTCGTAGGCCACCATTTCAAAGTCGCGACTCAGGGGCCCATCGAGGGGCCCCGGCTTCCGCCGCAGGTCACTCCCGCTGCCCGAGATGAACAGCAGGGGCTCGCCTTCGCCCCTACGCTCGACCCAGATCTGCAGTCCGTTTGCCGTGACAAAGCTCATGGGCTTCTCTCTCATGAGCCGGCGGGCGGGGAAAGAGGGGGTGGCTCAGACCGGGCGCAGCGTGACGTGCGGGCCAGCCGGCAGGCGGATCGAAATCGCGTCTCCGGGCCGGAGGTCGCCGCCTGTCAGGACGATTCCCATTGCGCCTGCCTTGCGGACCGGTTCGCCGTCCGGCCCGCGCCCGAGGCAGGCGCGCATAAGGCCCAGCTGCAGGTCATCAAGCTGGAAGCAGGGATTGCGCAGGCCAGTGACCTGCACGACCGCCTCGGCGCCCAGACACAGCAACGCGCCCGCGGGCAGACCCAGCAGGTCGACGTCGCGGGTGGTGATGTTCTCGCCCATCGCGCCGGGCGTGATCGCGTAGCCGGCCAGAGCCAGCTCGTCGAACAGTTCGGCGTGGATCAGATGCACCTGGCGCAGGTTCGGTTGGGAGGGATCGAGGGCGACACGGGAGCGATGCTTCACCGTCACGCCGGCGTGGACGTCGTTTTCGACGCCGAGCCCGGCGATCAGACGGATCACGGGCTGGTTGGCCTTGCCGGGACCATGTCGGTCACCGCGGCTGACGGCCAGAATGCGGGGATTTTTGCTGCTCACGGGCATTCTGTAGCGCGGAAACGACAAAACCCGCCAGACAAGGATCTGACGGGTTTCGAATTTTGGTTGCGGGAGCAGGATTTGAACCTGCGACCTTCAGGTTATGAGCCTGACGAGCTACC
>CAZISF010000037.1:23611-26397 GCA_964541915.1 uncultured Caulobacter sp. | reverse complement strand
CGGCGAAGTTGCGCGCGATATCCGCGGCGCCGACCCGATCGCCAACGGCCAGCTGAACCGCGAAGAACTCGACAAGGCCGGGGCCGACCCGAAGTACCGCATGGTCGCCCAGAAGAGCCGCCACGCCGAACTGCTGAAGCCGGTCAAGAAGGCCCCGCGCTACACGCCCGTGTCGCGCCGCCAGGACCGTCCGGACGCCATCAAGTGGTTCGTCACCCACCACCCGGAAGTGACCGACGCCCAGATCGCCCGCCTTCTCGGCACGACCAAGTCGACCATCGAGTCGGTGCGTACGCGCGCTCACTGGAACAGCGCCAACATCAAGGCTGTGGATCCGGTCACGCTCGGCCTGACCACCCAGATCGACCTGGACGCGCTGGTCCGCAAGGCCGCCGACAAGAAGACCAAGGACGACGCCCGCAAGGGCATCGTCGCTCCCGATGGCGCGACCCTTCGTCCGGCTTCGGAATCGGTCGTGGAGGATGAGCCTGAGGTCGAAACCGACGAAGAGGCCGCCAGCCACGTCAACCTCAAGACCGTGTTCGCCGACGACGTCGACGACATGGACGACGAGGACTAGGGCGAGATGCTCCCCCATCGGGGGAGCTGTCCGCGAGGCGGACTGAGGGGGTCACCCGAAACCTGAGCGGACCCTCTCCGTCTCGCCTGACGGCGATCCACCTCCCCCGATGGGGAGGATCTCAGGATGATCAGTGAACCCGCATCCGAAGGCTTTCGATCTCTTCCTTCAGGCGCAGTTTCTGTCGCTTGAGTTCCTTCAGGCGGATGTCGTCCTTGGCCGGCCTGCTGGTTTCGTCCTGAATCAACCGTTCAAGCGTCTGGTGACGGTTACCGAGTTCGCGAATGCGGGCGTCCAACGCCATTCGTCGCCTCCTCTGTTAGGGCCTGACGAGTGAACACCCGTCCCGGGCGCAAGTCAGATCACAAACGGTTGCGCTTGGTACGGAAGGCTTTGCGGTCTTTCCCGCGTTCCCGGGCGCGCGTAGAGATGAGGCGTCATGGCTGAAACCGCGCGACAGAAACTTGTGATCGGCATCTCCGGGGCATCCGGCGTGGTCTATGGCCTGCGGGCGCTCGATGCATGCCGCGACCTCGGCGTCGAGAGCCACCTGATTCTGTCCAAGGCGGCTGTTCTCACGCTGGCGGACGAAACGGAACGCTCGGTCGCCGAGGTGAACGCCATGGCAGACGTGGTGCACAAGGTCGGCGACATCGGCGCCGCCATCGCATCCGGCTCGTTCCGCGCCCTCGGCATGCTGGTCGCCCCCTGTTCGGTGCGGACCATGAGCGAGATCGCCACGGGCGTGACCTCCAACCTGCTTACCCGGGCCGCCGACGTGACGCTCAAGGAGCGCCGGCCGCTGGTGCTGATGGTCCGCGAGACGCCGTTCCACCTGGGCCACCTGCGCACCATGGTCCGGCTGGCCGAGATGGGCGCGACGATCGCCCCGCCGCTGCCGGCCTTCTACGCCAGGCCGAAATCCATCGACGAGATGGTCGACCAGTCGGTCGGTCGGGCGCTCGACCTGTTCGGTCTCGACTGGAAGGCCGTGCGGCGTTGGGGCGAAGACCTTGATCCGATCGTGGAGGGCGCGTGAGCTTCTGGGACTGGGCGCTGGCCGCCTATGATCGACCCGGCGTGCCGGAGGCCTGCCTGGCCCTGCAGGACGAGCACGGCTTCAATACCGCTCTGCTGCTGTGGGCCGTCTGGGCCAATCCGGACCGGGAGACTCTCGCCAACGGGGTCCAGACCACGGTGCTGTGGGACGAGACCGTCCTCTGGCCGTTGCGCAATGTTCGTCGCGCCCTGAAGGGCCATCGGCCGCCGTTCGCCGATGCGCCGCGCGAGGGGCTGCGCGAGGACGTAAAGGCCGCCGAGTTGCGCGCCGAGCGCACGCTGATGGACACCCTTGAGGGCTTCGCCGGCCCGGCCGCCGAGGCGGACCCGAAAGGCGCCCTGACCCGGGCCGCCATGGCTTGGTGCGGTCAGGCGCCGGCCGAACCGCTCGACCGCCTCGCGCGGGCTCTGGCGTGACGGCCACGGCGGCTGTATTTTCCCTGCGTGAGGGAGCGCGCCGACCATGAATGACGACGATGGGCTGTACGCCATGCCCAACATCGAGGTGCGCGGCCGGCTGATGGAATTGCGCCAGCGCCACCAGGATCTGGACGCCGCCGTGGAAGCCCTGCTCGACAAGCCGCTGCCCGACCAGCTCCAGATCGCCCGGCTGAAGAAGCAGAAGCTGATCCTGCGCGACCAGATCACCAAGCTGGAAAACCAGCTGACCCCGGACATAATCGCCTAAGGCGCTATCTTTCAGCGGCCTTGCAGGTCGCCAAAGGTAGCGTAGCCTCTCCCCGAAACGACCCCGGGGAGGGAGCATCATGGATCTCGAACAAATCTTTTCGCTGATGAGCGGCCTGGCGATGGCGGGCTGGCTGGCGCTGGCGCTCGCGCCCCTGCGGCGGGACAAGCTGGTCGCCGCCGCGCGCGTGATCGCGGCCATTCTCGCGCTGGCCTACGTCATCCTGATCTATCGCGGCCTCACCGCCTCGGGTGGGCCGGAGGGCGGCGGCTTCGGCTCGCTTGCGGCGGTGATGATCCTGCTGTCGACGCCGGCGGCCATGTTGCCCGGCTGGATCCACTACCTGTGCTTCGACCTGTGGGTCGGGACCTGGGAGGTCGAGGACGCGCCGAAGACCGGCGTGCCGCACTGGCTGTTGCTGCCGATCCTCGGCCTGACCTTCATGTTCGGCCCGGCCGG
>CAZISF010000037.1:19101-23511 GCA_964541915.1 uncultured Caulobacter sp. | reverse complement strand
CGCACTGGCTGTTGCTGCCGATCCTCGGCCTGACCTTCATGTTCGGCCCGGCCGGGCTGTTCACCTATCTCGTCGTGCGGTTCGTGCTGGCGCGGATGCGACCGAAGGCGGCTTGATCTACCAGGCGTCGACCCAGCCCCGGGCCGGGCGCTTGCGCGGCGGGCAGCTGTCGAGGCCGCGGATGATCCAGCGGCGGGTTTCGGCCGGGTCGATGACGGCGTCGATCTCCAGCGCCGCGGCCATGCTCGTCGCCTTGCCGGCGGCGTAGAGCCGGCCGACCAGCTGGTCGTACAGGGCCTTGTTCTTCTCGGGATCGGTCTCGGCGGCCAGCTCCTTGCTGTAGCCGAGCTTGACGGCCCCCTCGAGACCCATGCCGCCGAACTCGCCGGTCGGCCAGCTGGCGATGAACACCGGCGCGTGGAAGCCGCCGCCCGCCATGGCCTGGGCCCCCAGGCCATAGCCCTTGCGCAGCACGATGCACATCAGCGGCGTGCCGAGCTTGGCCCCCGCGATGAACTGGCGGCTGACGCGGCGCACGGCGCCGGCCGCTTCGCTGTCGGGGCCGACCATGAAGCCCGGGGTGTCGCACAGGCTCAGCACCGGCAGGTCGAAGGCGTCGCAGAGCTGCAGGAAACGGGCGCACTTCTCCGCCCCGTCGCAGTCTATGGCCCCGCCCAGATGGCGCGGGTCATTGGCGATCAGCCCCATGGGCCGCCCCTCGACTCGGATGAAGCCGGTGATCATCCCGGCCGCGAAGCCGCGCCGCAGTTCGAGGAAGCTGCCGTCGTCGGCGAGGGTCTCGATCAGCGGCCGGATGTCGTAGACCCGCAGCCGGTTCTCGGGGATCGCGCGGCGCAGGTCGCGCTGGTCGGCTGCGGTCCAGTCAGCGACCTTGCCCTGGAACGTCGACATGGCCTGCTTGGCCAGGGCCGTGGCGTGGGCCTCGTCGTCGGCCAGGATGTCGATCACCCCGTTGGCCCACTGCACGTCGCTCGGGCCGATGTCCTCGGGCTTGAAGACGCCCAGACCCCCGCCCTCGATCATGGCCGGACCGCCCATGCCGAGGTTGGAGTCCTTGGTGGCGATGATGATCTCGCTGAGACCCGCGATGGCCGCGTTGCCGGCGAAGCAGCGGCCGGCGACGATGGCGATCTTGGGCACTTCGCCGGACAACTCGGCGAACTTGCCGAAGGTGGTCACGTCCAGTCCCGCAACGCCCGTCCCGTCGGTGTCGCCCGGCCGGCCGCCGCCGCCCTCGGCGTACCAGACCACCGGCAGCTTCTGCTCGCCGACGATGTGCAGCAGCCGGTCGGTCTTCTTGTGGTTCATATTGCCCTGGGTGCCGGCCAGGACGGTGAAGTCGTAGCTCAGCGCCGCGACCCGTGCCTTTTCCGGTGTGAACAGGTGGCCGTTGATCGCGCCGATGCCGGCGATCAGGCCGTCGGCGGGCGTGGCCTTGATCAGGTCTTCCAGCGTGCGGCGGCGACGCTGGGCGGCGATGGTCAGGGCGCCGTACTCGATGAAGCTGCCGGGATCGAGCAGGTCGTCGAGGTTCTCCCGTGCCGTGCGGTGGCCGGTGCGGCGGCGTTTGGCCACGGCCTCCGGCCGGTTCTCGTCGAGGGTGAAGGCGTGCCGGTCGATGACAGCCTGCAGGTCCGGCCGGATATGGTCGGGATCGATCTGGGCCGCCTCGGCCTGCGCGTCGGCGACGACGTCGGCCGGTTCGAGGAACAGGATCGGCTGGCCCTTGAGCAGGGTTTCGCCCTTCGCCGCGGCTATGCGCACCACGCGTCCACCCTCCGGCGCGGCGACGACATGCTCCATCTTCATGGCTTCGAGGATGGCCACGGTCTGGCCCGGCGCGACGAGGTCGCCCTCGGCCACCTCGATGTGCCCGACTGTCGCCAGCAGCGGCGCGGCGACGCTGAAGGCGCCATCGAGGCTTTCGAAGTCCTTTTCGATGACCGGGGCAACAGTCTCGATGGCCGCGGTCTCTGTCTTCGGCAGCTTCGCCAGCAGGTCGGGCAGGTGCGCTTCAAGGAAGCGGGTGGTCGCCTGGCCGCCGGTCACGGCCGGCTCGGCCAGCACCGCGCGCAGGAGTGGCGCGTTGGTCTCCACGCCGTCCAGCCGGAACTCGCCCAGCGCCCGGGCGGTGCGGGCGCAGGCGGACGCCATGGTGTCGCCCCGGCCGATGACCTTGGCCAGCAGGCTGTCGTAGGCCGGGCTGGTGACGTAGCCGGCGTAGCCGTAGCCGTCGACGCGCACGCCCGGGCCGCTCGGCGGCTCGTAGGTGGCCAGCCGCCCGCCGCCGGGCAGGGTGGCGCCGTCGGCGGTCAGGGTTTCCAGATTGACCCGCGCCTGCACCGCGAAGCCGCGCGGCTTCGGCGCTTCGGTCAGGCCCAGCTGGACAAGCGTCCTGCCCGCCGCCAGTTCGAACTGGACGCGGACCAGGTCCAGGCCCGTGACCTCTTCGGTGACCGTGTGCTCGACCTGCAGCCGGGCGTTGGTCTCGATGAAGGCGAAGCCGCCCTTGCTGTCGACGAGGAACTCGACGGTGGCCAGGGTGCGGTACTTGGTGGCCGCGCACAGCCGTTCAGCGGCCTCGTGCAGCGCCTTGCGCAGGGGTTCCGGCAGGATCGCCGGGGCGCTCTCGACGAGCTTCTGGTTACGCCGCTGGATCGAGCAGTCGCGGTCGCCGACAGCCAGCACGGCTCGTCCGTCGGCCACGATCTGCACCTCGATGTGGCGCGCGTCGGCGACCAGCCATTCGGCATAGACCGCGCCGTCGCCGAACGCCGCCAGCGCCTCGCGCGAGCAGGCGGCCAGGGCGAACTCGATCTCCGCCTCGGTCTGGACGATGCGCATGCCGCGACCGCCGCCGCCGGCCACGGCCTTGAGCATCATCGGGCCATTCTTCCTGAAGAAGGCCTTCGCGCCGGCGAGGTCGATCGGACCGGTTCCGGCCAGCACCGGAACCTTGGCCTTGGCCGCCAGAGCCCGGGCTTTCGCCTTGTCGCCGAACAGCTCCAGCGCGTCGGGCGCCGGGCCGATGAAGGTGATCTTCGCGGCGGCGCAGGCGCGGGCGAAGGCGGCGTTCTCCGACAGGAAGCCGTAGCCGGGGTGGATGGCGTCGCACTTCGCCGCCTTCGCCGCGGCGATGACGCCGTCGATGTCGAGATAGGCCTTCACGCCGGAGCCCTTCAGGGCCACGGCCTCGTCGGCGGCGCGGACGTGCAGCGAGGCGTCGTCGTCCTGGGCATGGATCGCGACGCTGACGATGCCCAGCTCCGCCGCCGCCCGGGCGATGCGGATGGCGATCTCGCCGCGGTTGGCGATCAGCACGCGCTTGAAGCTCAAGGGGAAACCTCCGTCGGCTCATACGGCCGTTTGAACGCAGCATAGCGTCCCGGCTTGACTCTCCAAGCCCGCAGCGCGAGAACAAAAGTAGAACATTGGAGAACAGTCATGCCGGCGTCGCGGCTCGCCCGCCTCGCGGCCGTGAAGGGCCAGGTCGCCGCTCTGGAAGCGGGGACTCGGACTCCATCCACCGTTCTGCCGTTCGGCGATCCCCGCGTCGACGACTGTCTGCCGGGCGGCGGACTGCCGCTCGGCCGATGGCACGAGGTGACCGGTGACGGGATGGATGTGGAGACGGGGGCCGCCACCGCCGGCTTCGCCGCCCTGCTGGCTCTGCCGCTGGCGGCGCGCGGGGCCGTGGTCTGGATCCTGCGTCGGGACGACCTCTACGCCCCCGGGCTGGAGACGCTGGGCTTTCCGGCCCGGCGGCTGATCCAGGTGCGGGTGCGCGACGACACCGCGGCCCTGATGGCCCTGGAGGACGCCCTCGGCTCGGCCGGGGTCGCCGCCGTGGCCGCCGAGATCGAGGACGTCGACCTGACCGCCGGCCGCCGGCTGCAGCTGGCCTGCGAGAAGCACGGGGCAACCGGCTTCGTGATCCAGCGGCGGCCGTTCGGCGGGGCGTCCCGCAAGGGTGTGAGCGGTTCGGCGGCGGCGACGCGCTGGCGGGTCGCGGTCGCAGCCAGCGATCCGCCGGCGGGGGAACCGGGCCTCGGCCCGCCGCGCTGGACTGCGGCGCTTGAACGCTGCCGGGGCGGCCGCCCCGGTGAATGGACCTTTGAATGGCGGCAGGAGGCTGACCATGGCTCGCATCCTCTCGCTGTGGCTTCCGGACTGGCCGGTGACGGTGTGGAACCGCAGGAACGCGACCGGCTCCGGGCGTGACCCTGGAACCCTTCCCCCTCAATGGGGGAAGGGCAGGGATGGGGGTGCGGGCGCCGGGGTTACCGGTTCGGGCTCGGGAGTCGCCGGCGCCGCGGCGCGCCCGTCACCCCGCCGCCCGGGCCACGGCGGCCCCCCCCCCCCCCCCCCCCCCCCCCCGGGGGGCGGGGG
>CAZISF010000037.1:0-19091 GCA_964541915.1 uncultured Caulobacter sp. | reverse complement strand
GTGCCCAGTCATGGGGTTTTGGGGGGGGTTGGGGGGGGGGGCGCCGGGGTTACCGGTTCGGGCTCGGGAGTCGCCGGCGCCTCGCCGAGCCCTTCACCGCGCCGACCTGGCCACACCCCCACCCAACCCTCCCCCATCGAGGGGGAGGGCTTTCCTTTGGCCCTGCTCATCACTGAACGTGGCACGCGCCGGCTGCATGCCCTCGACGCCGGGGCGCGGGCGCTGGGCCTGTACGCGGGACAGAAGGCCGCCGACGCCGCGGCCCTGGTTCCGGAGCTGGTCACCGCCGACGCCGATCCCGAAGGCGACGCGGCGGCCCTGACGGCGCTGGGCGACTGGTGCGTGCGCTTCTCCCCGGCCGTGGCGGCCGACGGGTCCGACGGGCTGGTGCTCGACATCACCGGCGTCTCCCATCTGTGGGACGGCGAGGCGGCGATGCTCGAGGACCTGCTGACGCGGCTGGCGGCCAACGGCATCCCGTCGCGCGGCGCGGTCGCCGACACGCTCGGCGCGGCCTGGGCCCTGGCGCGGTACGGCGAAGCGCCGGCCATGGTCATCCCCCCGAACGGTCAGGCGCCCGTTCTCGCCCCTTTGCCGGTCGCGGCGCTGCGGCTGGACGCGGCGGCGACGGCGCAGCTGCCCCGGCTGGGCCTGACCCGCGTGGCGCGCCTGCTGGACCTCCCCCGGGCCCAGCTGACCCGGCGTTTCGGACCGCTGGTGGTGCGCCGGCTGGACCAGGCCCTGGGCCGGGCCGAGGAGGCGCTGACCTATCGCCGGCCGCCCAGCCCCTGGTTCGACCGCCTGGCCTTCGCCGAACCGATCAGCGTGCTGGACGATCTGGTCCGCGCGACCGGCGACATCGCCAGGCGGCTGTGCGAGCGGCTCATCAGCGAGGGCCGGGGCGGGCGACGGTTCGAGCTGACCTTCCACCGGCTGGACGGCAAGGCCTTCCCCGTGCGGGTCGGGCTGTCGACCCTCGGCCGCGACCCCGGCGCCCTGACGCGGCTGTTCGCGCCGAAGCTGGAGGCCATCGATCCCGGCTTCGGCATCGAGGTGGTGACCCTCTCGGCCGGCGGGGTGGAGCTCATCTCCGCGGCGCAGGGTCAGCTCGACAACAGCCGCGCGGCCATGGCGGAGGAGGGGCTGGCGGCGCTGGTCGACCGGCTGGCCAACCGGCTGGGCGAGGACCAGGTCTGGCGCGCCGAGGTGTTCGAGAGCCATGTGCCCGAACGGGCCGTGCGGTCCGCCGCGCCGATGAGCCCGGCCGCCGTCGCCGGCTGGGGTCCCGACCGGCCGCGCCCGATCCGCCTGCTGGCCCGGCCAGAAGCGATCACCGCCGTGGCCGAGCTGCCCGACGCCCCGCCGGCGACCTTCACCTGGCGGGGCCGGCGTCATCGCGTGCGTCTGGCCGAGGGGCCCGAACGCATCGCCGAGGAATGGTGGCGCAAGCCGATCGACGACGTCCGCACAGGCCTGATCCGCGACTACTACCGCGTCGAGGACGAGGTCGGTGGCCGCTACTGGATCTTCCGCGCGGGGCTCTATGGCGATCCCGAGATCACCGTGCGCTGGTGGCTGCACGGTGTGTTCGCGTGACCCGCTACGTCGAACTCCAGGCCACCACCAACTACAGCTTCCTGCGCGGGGCCTCGCATCCGGCCGAGCTGGTGGTGACGGCCCAGGCGCTGGGCGTGGAGGCGGTCGGGATCACCGACCGCAACAGTCTGGCCGGGGTGGTGCGGGCCTGGGCGGCCGCGCGCGAGCTGGGGGTGCGGAGCCTGACCGGCTGCCGGCTCGACTTCATGGACGGCACGCCCAGCCTGCTCTGCTACCCGTCCGATCGCGAGGCCTACGCCCGTCTGACCCGCCTGCTGACCATTGGCCAGAGCGGCGCGGAAAAGGGTGACTGCGACCTGTTGCTGGACGACTTTCTCGACCAGGCCGAGGGCCAGCTGTGTCTGATCGTCCCGCCGGCCCGACTGGACGCGACGTTCGAGACCCGCGCGGCCGGTCTGGCGGCGGCGCTGAAAGGGCGGGTCTGGCTGGCGGCGTCGCGGCTGTTCGGCGCCCAGGACGCCAAGCGGTTGCACCACCTGGCCGGGCTGGCCGGGCGGATCGGCGCGCCGATGGTCGCCACCGGGGACGTGCTCTACCACGCCGCCGAGCGCCGGCCGCTGCAGGACGTGCTGAGCTGCATCCGCGAGGGCTGCACGCTCGAGCAGGCCGGTTACCGGCTGGAGGCCAACGCCGAGCGGCATGTGAAGTCGCCGGCCGAGATGGCCCGGCTGTTCGCCCGCTGGCCGGGGGCTGTGGAGCGGTCGGGGGAGATCGCCGACCGCATCGCCTTCGACCTTGGCGAGCTGCGTGAAGAGTATCCCGACGAACCGGTGCCGCCCGGCAAGACGGCCATGGAGCATCTGACCGATCTCGCCTGGAACGGCGCCCGCTGGCGCTATCCGGAGGGCGTGCCGGACAAGGTCACGGCCTTGCTGAACAAGGAACTGACGCTGATCGCCGAGCTGAAGTATCCCAACTACTTCCTCACCGTGCACGACATCGTCCAGTGGGCCCGCGCCCGGCCCGAGCCGATCCTGTGCCAGGGCCGCGGCTCGGCCGCCAATTCGGTGGTCTGTTTCTGCCTCGGGGTGACCGCCGTCGACCCGACCAAGAAGGACCAGGACCTGCTGTTCGCCCGCTTCCTGTCGAAGGAGCGGGGGGATCCGCCGGACATCGACGTCGACTTCGAGCACGAGCGACGCGAGGAGGTGATGCAGTACATCTACCGGCGCTATGGCCGGCACAAGGCGGCGATCTGCGCCACGGTGATCCACTACCGGCCGCGCAGCGCCATCCGCGATGTCGGCAAGGTGCTGGGCCTGACCGAGGATATCACCGCGGCCCTCGCCGGCACCGTCTGGGGCAGCTGGGGCGACGGCATCGCCCAGGACCACATCCGGCAGGTGGGCCTGGACCCGGAGAACCCCGGGATCGTCCGCGCCACTACCCTGGCCGCCGAGCTGCTCACCTTTCCGCGCCACCTGTCGCAGCACGTCGGCGGCTTTGTCCTGACGAAGCGGCGGCTGGACGAAACGGTGCCGATCGGCAACGCGGCGATGAAGGACCGAACCTTCATCCAGTGGGACAAGGACGACATCGACGCGCTGGAGCTGATGAAGGTCGATATCCTGGCGCTGGGCATGCTGAGCTGTCTCAAACGCGGCTTCGACCTGCTCAACCTGCATCATGGCGAGGCGCTCGAACGCGAGCACGGCGGGCTGTTCACCGACATCGCCCACATCCCGCAGGAGTGTCCGAAGGTCTACGACATGCTTTGCCGGGCCGACTCCGTCGGGACCTTTCAGGTCGAGAGCCGGGCCCAGATGTCGATGCTGCCGAGGCTCAAGCCGCGACGGTTCTACGATCTGGTCATCCAGGTGGCGATCGTCCGGCCTGGGCCGATCCAGGGCGACATGGTCCATCCCTATCTCAAGCGGCGCAGCGGCCAGGAGCCGGTGACCTACCCCGCGCCCGCGCCTGAGTTCGGCCCACCGGACGAGTTGAAGGCCGTGCTCGAAAAGACCTTCGGCGTGCCATTGTTCCAGGAACAGGCCATGCGTCTCGCCATCGAGGCGGCCAAGTTCACCGACGACGAGGCCAACCTGCTGCGGCGGGCGATGGCGACCTTCCGCAACCTCGGCAATCTGGCCGATCACGAGGACCGGTTCATCGGCGGCATGGTCCGACGCGGCTACGACGGCGACTTCGCCGCCCGCTGCTTCGAGCAGATCAAGGGCTTCGGCCACTACGGCTTCCCCGAAAGCCACGCCATCAGCTTCGCCCTGCTGGTCTACGCCTCGGCCTGGATGAAGTGCTGGTATCCGGACGCCTTCTGCGCGGCGATCCTCAACTCCCAGCCGATGGGCTTCTACCAGCCGGCCCAGCTGGTGCGGGACGCCCGCGAGCACGGCGTCGAGGTGCGGGCGGTCGATGTGCTGCACAGCGACTGGGACTGCACGCTCGAGCCGGCGTCCGACCCTTCGGCCCGGCTGAAGGCTGTGCGGCTGGGGATGCGGCAGGTGAAGGGACTTCAGGGCGCCGAGATCCAGCGGCTGGTCGCCGCGCGGGACGCCGGGGCCCGCACCCTGGCCGACCTTGCCCGGACGGCGCGTCTGTCGCGGCGGTCGCTGGAGCTGCTGGCCGAGGCCGACGCCTTCCGGTCGATGGGCATGGACCGGCGGGCCGCGCTGTGGGCGGTCAAGGGCGAGGGGACAGAGGCGGCGGCTGACCGGGACGGCTCGCTGCTGTCGGGCCTGCCGCTATTCGAGGCCGCCGCCGCCCTGCCGGTGATGAGTCTGCCGCAGCATGTGGCCGAGGACTACCGAACCGCCGGCCTGTCGCTGAAGGCCCATCCCTGCGCCTTCTTCCGGCCCCTGCTGGACGAGATGGGCTGCGTTCGCGCCGCCGACCTGCCGAAGATGAAGACCGGGCGGCGAGTGTCGGTCGGCGGGCTGGTGCTGATCCGTCAGCGGCCGGGCACGGCCAAGGGCATCGTCTTCGTCACGATGGAGGATGAGACGGGCCCGGCCAACGCGGTGGTCTGGAAGGATGTGTTCAGCGCCAACCGCCGGCTGGTGATGACATCCGCCTTTCTTGTCATCCACGGCCGGATCCAGCGGGACGAGGACGCCGGCAAGGAAGGTCAGGTGATCCACATCGTCGCCGAACGGTTCACCGACCTGACGCCGAAACTGGCCACGATGCGCGAGGAGGGACAGCAACCCCGGCCGGGCGAGACCGTGCGCTCAAGGCTGGTCCGCAGCCGGGACTTTCACTGAACCACCGGCTCAGGCGGCGACGGCTTCTCCGGCGGCCCTCGCCGAAGCGTCGGACAGGGCGGCGAACAGCTCGGCCAGATCGATAGGCTTGCGCACGACGCCATCGGCGCCGGCGTTGCGGTATCGGGCCACGTCCTCTTCGAAGACGTTGGCGGTCAGCATCCAGATCGGTGTCGCCGCAGCCGGACCGCCCGCCGCGCGGATCGCCCGCAGGGCGTCCAGGCCATCCATGACCGGCATGTTGGCGTCCATCAGGACGATGTCGAACGCTTCCGTCGCCATGGCCTCCACGGCCTCGCGACCGTTCTCGACCAGGGTCAGGCTGACGGCCAGCGGCTCCAGCAGCACCCGCAGGACATGGCGGTTGGCGGCGTTGTCCTCGGCGGCCAGCACGCGCAGCGGACGGCCCTCGTCCAGCACCGGGACGCTGTGATCGGCCGTGACCTCCGCGCTGACATCGGCCGCGGGGGCGGTGAAATCGAAGCGGAAGGCCGCCCCGCCGCCGGGCGCGTCGCCAACCGCGATCGTGCCGCCCATCAGCGTCAGGTTGCCGACGCAGATGGCCAGGCCAAGACCCGCGCCGCCCATCGCGCGGCCCTCCCGGGTCTGTTCAAAGGTCTCGAAGATGCGTGTCCTGTCCTCGATCGGAACGCCATTGCCCTGGTCAAGGACCTCGACGCCGACGGCCAGTTGGCCCCCCGTTTCGGCGGCGGCCATGCGGATCGTCACCGTCCCGCCGCGCGGGCTGAATTTCACCGCGTTGGACAGCAGATTGACCAGCGCCTGCTCGATCTTGGCCCCGTCCGCCATCAGGCCGCAGGGGCTGGGCAGGCCGTCCATGTCGAGGGCCAGCGTGACGCCACGTTCGGTCGCCCGTGGGGTCCAGATCCGCACCACCGTTGTGGCCAGCCGCCTCAGGTCGACCGGCGCCGTCTCGACCGACATCTTGCCGGCTTCGATACGCGTGATGTCGAGGACCGCGTCCAGCAAACGCTTGAGCAGGGCCCCGGCATCCAGAACGCCTGCCGCCATTTCCTTCTGGGCGACCGTCAGCTCGGTCCTGTGAAGGGCCTCGGTCAGGCCCAGCACCGCATTCAGCGGCGTGCGAATTTCGTGGCTGGTCATGGCCAGGAAGTCCGACTTGGCTCGGCTGGCGGCCTCCGCCTGGCGGCGGGCCTCCTCGGCCTCTTCGACGAGGCGGGTGAGGTCGGCGTTCTTTTCCTCGAGCGCCAGGCGCGCCTTCCACAGCGTTCGGTCCGTAGCCTGCTGGCGCCAGCTGGCAGCGACGACGCTGATAACGAACACCAGGACTGCCGCGCCGAAATGGCCGCTGGGCATCTGCTGCTTCTGATCGATGCCGATCCACAGCATGGATCCGATGGAGGGAACGATGGCGGCGATATAGCCCAGCCGGCTCATATGAACCTGCAGGGCCGTGAACATCAGCACGCCGATGATCAGCAGGCCGGACTCGGTGCGGACCACGCCATTGGCCGCCGCGCCGCGGATTTCCATCGCCATCCAGCAGGCGTGCAGCGAGATCAGGAACACGATCATGCCTGTGCGCAGGGTCAGGTCCCGCAACGCCTCGCGCGGATCGTCCCTGCGCGCCGCCACCTCGACCGCCCAGGTCAGGCAGCCGTAAAGCGACAGGTGAAGCAGGCCGAAGCCGATCGAGAACGCCGGCTGGGCCACCGTCGCCAGCAGCCCGGTGAGTCCCAGCGCCACGGCGAAGCGCAGGAACGCCATGCCGCGGTAGTGCTGGATGTAACCATCCAGCCGTAGCCCGTCCGCTGTGAAGGAAGTCGCCGCCATGATGCGACAATCAACCACGGGTTTGTGAACATCGGCCTAAGCCGCGGCGTCAGGCCCGATCAAGTCTCAGGATATCGACGATTTCGCCGGCCGCCGCGGCCGGCGCGGCCGGCAGTCGGCGCACGAGCGCGTCCGCCGCCGCAAACACCGTCACCAGTGAGGAGTCCTGGTCCGGGAAGGGCGTCAGGCCATCCGAACCTATGCTGGCACGCATCCAATGCTCGCGCGGGCCGTTGGCGGGTTGATCGACGGCCAGCCGCGCGGTTTCCATCCGGTGCGGCCTGACGTCGCCCTGCAGCGCCAGAATGAGGGGCTTGAGGAACAGTTCCGCGCAGACGAAGGCCGAGGCCGGGTTGCCGGGCAGGCCCAGAACAAGCCGGCCGTCACCCAGACGTCCAAACCAGGTCGGCTTGCCCGGGCGGACATTGACCGACTCGACGTCGAGTTCGAGGCCCAGGGTGGCCATCGCCGGCTTGACCAGGTCGTAGTCGCCGACCGAGGCGCCGCCTACGGTGACGATCACCTCGGCGTCGATGTCCCGTACAGCGGCGACAATGGCTTCGAGCGTGTCGCCGGCCGGCGCGAGGCGGGTGGATAGCCCGCCCCAACGGCGGATCATCGGCAGCAGGCCCGCGCCGCCGGACTCATAGATCTGAAATGGCCCTGCGTCGCTGCCGGGGGCGGCAAGTTCCTCGCCGGTCGCCAGCACGGCGACGCGCGGCCTTCCCGCTACCCGAACCTCGGCGCGTCCGGCGGCTGCGGCCAGCGACAGCCGCCAGGGATCGAGCCTGACGCCCGCGTCGAGCAGGGTCGCGCCGGCCCGGAAGTCGCCGCCGCGCGGCCGGATATTGGTCCCGCCCTCGCCGGCCGGACCGAGACGCACGAGATCGCCTTCGTGTTGGGCGTTCTCCTGGATGATCACCAGGTCAGCGCCGGCGGGAACCGGGGCGCCGGTGAAGATGCGTACGGCCTGACCGGTCCGCATGATGGGGTCATACCCGCGACCCGCCGCGCTCTCGCCGACGATCGCCAGGCGTGTCTCGTGTCCGACATCGGCGCGCTTGACCGCCCAGCCGTCCATGGCCGAGGCGTCGAACGGCGGCTGGTCCCGGATAGCGGCGATGGCTTCGGCCAGCACCCGGCCATCCGCATCGCCAAGGTCGACGGCTTCCGCCTCAAGCGCGACGACACGGGCGAGCATCCGCGCCCGGGCGTCCTCGACGCTCAGGTTGCGGGGGCCGCGAATGGGATTAGCCGACAAAGGCCCGTTCGAGCACGAAGTCGCCCGGCTCGGCGTTCGACCCCTCGGTCATGCCCTGGCTTTCCATGACGGAGGCCATGTCCTTGATGAAGTCCATGCTGCCACAGAGCATCACCCGGTCCTCCGCCGGGTTGAAGCGGTCCTCGGGGATGCCGAGATCACGGAAGAACTGCCCGGAGTTTATCAGGTCCGGGAACCGGCCCTGATGCTCGAACGGCTCGCGGGTCACGGTCGGGTAGTAGACCAGCTGCGCCTTCGCTTCCTCGCCGACCAGCGGATCGTCGTGGATCTCGCGGGTGAACAGATCACGGTAGGCCAGCTCGCTGACCTGGCGCACGCCGTGGCAGACGTAGACCTTCTCGAAGCGCGAGAAGGCGTCCGGATCCCGGGCCACCGACAGCCACGGCGCCAGGCCGGTGCCGGTGCCGAACAGGAACAGCCGCTTGCCGCCCTTGACCGCATCCAGCACCAGCGTGCCGGTCGGCTTCTTGCCCATCAGGACGATGTCGCCCGGCTGGATGTGCTGGAGGCGGGAGGTGAGGGGGCCGTCCTGGACCTTGATCGACAGGAATTCGAGCGTGTCGGACCAGGCCGGGCTGGCGATCGAATAGGCGCGCAACACGGGCTTGCCGCCGTCTTCACCCGGCAGACCGATCATCACGAACTCGCCGGAACGGAAACGGAAGCTCTCCGGCCGGGTGATCGCGAAGCTGAACAGGCGATCCGTCCAGTGCTTCACCCACAGCACCGTCTCTTCAAAGAAGGGGCTCGCCTTCACGGGCGCCGCCTGGGCTTCGGCCGTCGTCATCACGCTGGGATTCCCTGAAGACCCGCGAAGGGCCGCCGCGCTCTCCATGTGATGCCGCAGGAGGCGATGTCAACGTGAGGAAGTCTCGGACGGAGTTCAGGGAAGCTGGCGCGAGACTGAGGGCTGGACGGTAGAACAGGGTTTGGCATTCTTTGGCGATGATCGGAACTCTTCGATTCCTGGCCGTCCTGTCGGTCGTCCTGTTCCCGCTCGCCGTGCAGGCGGACCCATCGCTTCCTGAAGCGCGCATCGCGCCCGTGACGGACGTCTATTTTGGCGAACCGGTCGTCGACCCTTATCGCTGGATGGAAACGGTCGACCAGGAGTTTGTTGACTGGGCGCGCGCGCAGGATGCGGTGACCCGCAGCGAAATGTCCGCGCTGCCGGGATATGCAGCCCTCGCGGAGTCAGTCGCGGCCTTCAGCGGGGGGCTCGAGCCGGCGGGCTATGTCAAACGCGTGGGCGACGACATCTTCTATTTGAAGCGCCCGCGCGGGACGCCCCAGAACCGCCTTTTCGTGCGTTCGCTCAAGACAGGGGAGGAGCGGGAACTGCTGGACCCTGCCGCCGGGTCCGGCGGCGGATCGCTGAGGTCAATTTCCTATTTCAGCCCTTCGATGGACGGAACGCTGGTCGCCCTTGGCCTGGCTGACGCCGGGTCGGAGGATGCGGACCTTGTGGTGCTGCGGGTCGCCGACCGGACATTTCTGGCGGACCGGATCGACCGCGCGCGGTTTGGCAGTCCGAGCTGGGATCCCGACGGCAAGAGCTTCTACTACGGACGATTGCTGCCGTTCCCGCCGGACGGCGATCCCGCGAAGCGGTTCGCGGACATGCGCATCTACAGGCACAAACTTGGGGACGATCCGGAGAAGGACACCCAGATTTTCCGGATCCTGGACCATGACTCCGGGATCGGTGTCGACGGCGCCGCCGGAGTCGGCATTTCGGAAGACGGCCGCTACGCCTTCGCCATCGCCAATTCGGGCGTGTCGCTCTTTGGCGAGTGGTGGGTGTCGCCGATCGAAGCGGTGCGGGCCGGCAAGCCCGCATGGCTGAAAATCGGCGAGCTTGACGACCAACTCCTGCAGGCCAGCGCCGCTGGAAACGGCATCCTGCCGTTTGTCGAGGGCGATACGGCGCTGTTCCTCACGCTCAAGGACGCGCCCCACGGCAAGCTGGTTCGCGTAAATCTCACAAAAGCGGATGCGCCGGTCGAAACCGTCGTGCCCGAGGGCCAAGCTATCCTGACCCAATTCGCAGCCGCGGCGGATGGCATCTATCTGCTTCGCACGGGACCCGCTGGCGCGGGTCTGACACGGTTCAATCTCCGCACCGGTGAAACCCTCGCGATTCCGGGCTCCGACACAGGCGCGATCATCGAACTCGCGGCGGACCTCCGGCGACCGGATGTGATCTTCAGCCTGGAAACCTGGACCCGTCCGGCGACCCTGCAGCTTTCGGCCGGGGCCCGACCCCTTACGCCGCTTGTTCTCGGGATGCCGTTCCCGTTCGATCTCTCACAGGTCGTCAGCGAGGAGACCACCATCACCGCCGCCGACGGCGTCGAGATCCCGGTGTCGATCATCCGCCGCGCCGATCTGAAGCGCGACGGTTCGGCGCGGGCCATTTTCGAGGCTTACGGCGCCTACGGCTTCTCGATGGATCCGGCGTTCACGCCCCGCATCATGCCGTGGGTTCTGAACGGTGGAATCTATGTCATCGTCCATGTGCGGGGCGGCGGGGAGCAGGGCGAGCGCTGGCATCTGGCCGGCATGAAGGAAACCAAGCCCAACACCTGGCGAGACATGATCGCGGCGATTGAGACACTGCAGAGGCGCGGCTTCACGGGACCTGGCCGGGTCGCGGTCACAGGGACCAGCGCCGGGGGCGTGATGGTTGGCCGCGTCCTGACCGAGCGCCCGGACCTGCTTGCGGCGGCCATCATGAACGTCCCGATGGCGGACACCCTGCGTTTCGAACTGACCGAGGGGGGGCCGTCCAATACCGCCGAATTCGGGTCGACGGCCACCGCCGCGGGCTACCGGGCGCTGAGCGTGATGAGCGCCTACGGGAACGTCGTCGACGGGACGCGCTATCCGCCGGTGCTGGTGACCGGCGGTCTGAACGATCACCGGGTGCCGGTCTGGATGGCCGGCAAGATGGCGGCGCGGTTGCAGGCCGCGACTCCAGGTCCGGATGGCGTGCGTCTGAGGGTCGATTTCGATGCAGGCCACGGCATCGGGTCCAACAAGGCGCAGCGAGACGCAACCATGACCGACACCCTGGCCTTTATCCTCCGCGCGATGGGAGACCCGGCGTTCCAGCCGGCGCCCTGAGCGTCAGGCCTGTTCGCCCGATCCGGGGTCGGTCTCTGTCTTCGGGGTGCGTACCGACTCCGCCGAGCCGGCCGGCTCGGTGGCGGGCCTCGGCGCGCCGTCGTCGGAGGGGTTGCGGAGGTTCTCGTTCTCCACTTCGAGGTTCTTGGCTCTGGGCTCAGACATGTCGGCCTCCGGTTCAACATCGGAAACGCGTTCGGAGGGGCTTTGCTCCGCTTGCCCCGAAAGGCGCCTGCTGCTACATCGCGCGGCTTCCGGTCGGCCGGGCGCGCCTCAGGGGAGTCCCTCGGGCGTTCTTGGCGTTGCTGGAGGAGTGTAGCTCAGCTGGTAGAGCATCGGTCTCCAAAACCGAGGGCCGGGGGTTCGAATCCCTCCACTCCTGCCACCCTATATACGGAGCGCGATGGTCGCGCTTCGGCCAGTTGAAAGAGTTTCAACCCGTCCAATGGCAAAGAAAACGGGCAATCTCGCCGCGATGAAACAGCGCGCCGCCAAGGCCGCCGCTGTCGTCGCCGCGCCTGCTGGACAAGCCCCCGCGGCCGCGCCCGCCGCGCCGAAAAAGCCGTTCAATCCGGCCCTGTTCTTCCGTGAGGTCCGCGCCGAAGCGCGCAAGATCACCTGGACGAGCCGCAAGGAGACCTGGATCACCTCGGTGATGGTCTTCATCATGGTCGTGATCGCGGCCCTGTTCTTCTTCGTGGTGGACTGGCTGCTCAGCGCCGGCGTCGCGATGCTCCTCAAACTCGCGAACGCGGGATAACGCCATGACCAGCCAGACCGCCGAGGCCGTCGTTAAGGCCCCGTCCAATCCGCACCACAAGTGGTACATCGTCCACGCCTACTCGAACTTCGAGAAGAAGGTGGCGGAGCACATCCGTGACCAGGCCAAGAACCAGGGTCTGGAAGACTGCTTCTCGGAAATCCTCGTGCCGACCGAGGACGTGGTGGAAGTCCGCCGCGGCCGGAAGGTCAATTCCGAGCGCAAGTTCTTCCCCGGCTACGTGCTGGTGAAGATGGACCTGACCGACGAAGCCTATCACCTGGTCAAGAACACGCCGAAGGTCACCGGCTTCTTGGGCAGCGCGGCCAAACCGATGCCGGTCTCCGAAAAGGAGGTCCAGCGCATCGTCGGCGCGATCGAGGAAGGCGTCGAGCGGCCCAAGCCCACGATCAGCTTCGAGATCGGCGAGCAGGTCCGCGTCACCGACGGTCCCTTCGCCAGCTTCAACGGCACCGTGGAACAGGTCGACGAAGACCGCGCCCGCCTGCACGTGGCCGTTTCGATCTTCGGCCGCGCCACGCCGGTCGAGCTGGAATACAGCCAGGTCGAAAAGATCAGCTGATCCTATCTACAATCGTCATCCTCGGGCTTGTCCCGAGGACCCCTCTATCCACCTCCCGACAGCATCAGGCTGGATCGCCGCACGTGCGGCTCAGGGAGGGATCCTCGCCACAAGGGCGAGGATGACGGACGGGGGGGTGAGGTTGCTCCATGCATCTTCACCTGCTACACGCCGCCGCTTCCCGGGCCTCGGCCCGGGTTCAAATCCGTGGGAGGGGTCTGCCCGCACCACGGCCGCATAGGCGCTTTGACTAGCGTCGCTTAACGGAGACAGAGATGGCCAAGAAGATCTTGGGCTACATCAAGTTGCAGGTGGCCGCCGGGTCCGCCACGCCTTCGCCGCCCATCGGGCCGGCGCTCGGCCAGCGCGGCGTGAACATCATGGGCTTCTGCAAGGAGTTCAACGCGCGCACCGAAAAGGAAGTGAAGGGCACCCCCCTGCCGACGGTCATCACCGTCTATCAGGACAAGTCGTTCACCTTCATCACCAAGACCCCGCCCGCGACCCACTTCATCAAGCTGGCCCTGGGCCTCAAGTCCGGCTCGACCAAGCCGGGCCGTGAGTCCGCCGGCACGATCACCCGCACGCAGCTGCGCGAGATCGCCGAAGGCAAGATGAAGGACCTCAACGCCAATGACGTTGAGGCCGCCGCCCGCATCATCGAGGGCTCCGCCCGTTCGATGGGCCTGCAGATCGTGGAGGCCTAAGCACATGCCGAAGCAAGCAAAGCGCATTCAAGCCTGGACCGGCGATCGTGACACGATCCACTCGGTCGAGGACGCCGTGAAACTGGTCAAGGCGAACGCCACGGCCAAGTTCGACGAGTCGATCGAGATCTCGGTCAACCTGGGCGTCGACCCGCGTCACGCCGACCAGCAGGTCCGTGGCGTTGTCGGTCTGCCCTCGGGCACCGGCCGCGACGTTCGCGTCGCCGTCATCGCCAAGGACGCCAAGGCCGCTGAAGCCCTCGCCGCCGGTGCGGACGTCGTCGGCGCCGAAGACCTGGTCGAGCGTATCCAGGGCGGCTTCATGGACTTTGACCGCGTCATCGCGACCCCCGACATGATGGCCCTCGTCGGTCGTCTGGGTAAGGTGCTGGGCCCGCGCGGCCTGATGCCCAACCCGCGCGTCGGCACGGTCACGCCGAACGTCGGTCAGGCCGTCAAGGACGCCAAGGGCGGCGCCATCGAGTTCCGCGTCGAGAAGGCGGGCATCGTCCACGCCGGCATCGGCAAGGCCTCGTTCACCGACGAAGCCCTGCTCGCCAACGTCAAGGCCCTCGTGGACGCGCTGTCCAAGGCCAAGCCGTCAGGCGCCAAGGGCACCTACATCAAGAAAATCTCGCTGTCCTCGACCATGGGTCCGGGCGTGAAGGTCGATACGGCTTCGGTCAACCCGTAAGGGTCAGACCTGTCGAAAGACAAGGAACGGGCGGGCTCGCGAGGGCCTGCCCGTTCAGCGTTCGGGCCTCAGGCGGGCAGGGACGGAAACGTCTCGTCGGCGCGCAGTTCGGCGGCCTTGAACACCGCGCTCGGCGCCACGGCCTTCCAGTAGACGGCGTCTTCCGTTCGGCCGAGGCCGTTGCGTTCGACGGAGCGCAGCCGTCGGGCGGCGGCGATGGTCAGCAGCTGGGCGTGGCGGCCGCGCGGCGTCTGGACCGGTTCCGGCGCGAAGGCGCGCAGGCGGCGGACGTCGAGGCCGGTCCAGGAGGCGGTGAGGCCCGGGGAGGGAGCCATCTTCATGGGGCAGCTTTCAACGGCGGCGGGGCCAGCGTTCGGCGCGCCCGCGTCCGGAAGTCTGATCGGCTTCGCGATCCTGATCCCTAAATGGGGACAACCTGTGGATAGTTCCACAGCAGGGCGAAAATCTGTCCGGATTCCAGCAGTTTAAGGCGCAGGCGGCTGCTGCGTCATGTGAAGCTTGCCGGTGTCATAGCCGAGGGCGGCGGTGCGCGCGACGAGCGCGGCCGTCGCTTCGGCGCCGGGCGTGGCGTCGCGGCTGAGGATCCAGAGATACTTCCGCGTCGGTTCGCCGACGATGGCCCAGCTGTAGTCGTCCGCCCGGTCCAGCACCCAGTAGTCGGCGTAGAACGGCCCGAAGAACGACACCTTGAGCTTGGCGCCGGCGCTGTCCGGAACGACCCGGGCCTTGCCCTCGGCCGTCTTTATCGGGCCGTTCGGCGCGCCCTTGCGGCAGGTGTTCAGGACTCGAACCATGCCGTCAGGCTTCAGGGCGTATTCCGCGGTGACGCCCTCGCAGCCGCGCTCGAAGACCATGTCGTACCGGGCCAGTTCGTACCATTTGCCCAGATAGAGGCCGAGCTCGACCGGCTTGGCCGGTTGCGGGACGACAGCCTGGCCGGATGCGCCGGAGCAGGCGGCGAGCGCGGCGGCCAGGGCGATAGCGAAGCGGGGCAGGGCTCTGGACATCTGGTCTTCCTGGCGGATGGTTTGAACGGTGTACGCAAACGGCTCTCTTCCGGATTGGCTCCCGGCTTGAGTTTCCGCCCGCCTTCCTCTATACGCGCCCACTTCCGCATCCGGGCTCGCCCGGAAGCGACCTGTCCGAGAACTGCGCGGCGATGGGGTCACCATCGTCGTAACCGAAGGGGAGCCCCCCTTCAGCGCAGGGAGGCGGGGATAGAGACGCTTGCAAGACTCCGCCCCAATGGCGCGGAGCGCTTCGGCTGAACTTCCTTGGGACAGGCCTACCGTAACCCGCCTTCGGGAGCGATCCCGCGTGCGGGTTGCACGCTTACCGGCGTCCGGATGGTCCGGGCGTCGTTGATCCAGGAGACCGCAATGAACCGCGCACAAAAAGCGGAATCGATCGAGACGCTCAAGGGCGTTTTCGCCGATGCCGGCGCCGTGGTCGTGACCCACTACATGGGTCTCACCGTTGCGGAAATGACCGACCTGCGCCTTCGCCTCCGCAAGGAGGGCGCGCAGATCAAGGTGGTGAAAAACACCCTGGCCCAGAAGGCCCTGGCCGGTTCGGTCGGCGAAGCGGGCGACGCCCTCTTCACCGGCCCTGTCGCCATCGCCTATGCGCCGGACCCTGTTTCCGCCGCCAAGGTCGTGACCCAGTACGCCAAGGACAATGACAAGTTCACTGTCGTCGGCGGCCTCATGGGTTCGGACGTGCTCGACCAGAACGCCATCAAGGCGCTGGCCACCCTGCCGTCCCTCGACCAGCTGCGAGCCAAGATTATCGGCGTCCTGCAAGCTCCGGCCACCAAGGTGGCGGGCGTTATCCAGGCTCCGGCGTCCCAGCTCGCCCGCGTCATTGGCGCTTACGCAGCCAAGGAAGCGGCCTGAATCCGGTCATCTCCGCCTATCTCTGAACCCCAAGGAAACTGACACATGTCGAAGCTTGATAAGATCGTTGAGGACCTGTCCTCCCTGACCGTGCTTGAAGCCGCTGACCTGGCCAAGCTGCTGGAAGAAAAGTGGGGCGTCTCCGCCGCCGCTCCGGCCGCCGCCGCTGCCGCGCCGACCGCCGCTGCTCCGGTTGAAGCCGCCGAAGAGCAAACCGAGTTCACCGTTGTTCTGACCGCCGGTGGCGACAAGAAGATCAACGTGATCAAGGAAGTCCGCGGCGTCCGTCCGGACCTCGGCCTGAAGGAAGCCAAGGACCTGGTCGAAGGCGCTCCGCAGAACGTCGTCGAAAACGTCTCGAAGCAAAACGCCGAAGAAGTCGCCAAGAAGCTGACCGAAGCCGGCGCGTCCGTCACCATCAAGTAGGATGGGACGGCGTCAGCTCTGACGCTTTCCAAGATTGCGGGCCCGGGGGGAAACCCCCGGGCCCGTTTTCGTTGGGCGCTACTTCTTCCGTGGCGCGAGGATGTCGCCCAGCCGGTCGGGCGTTCCTTCGATCCGCTCCAACTGGGGGTAACGCAGCCCGCCGGTCCAGGCCAGGCGCACCACCCGGTACTGTTCGCCGGTTTTTACGATCAGCTCGATTGGCGTCGCCCCGTCTTTCGCCGCAGTAATGATCCGCTTGAGCCGCTCGCCGCTCCAGGTCTCACCATTCACGGCGACGAGCTGGGCGCCGACGATCAGGCCGGCCTTGAAGGCCGGTCCATCCCACTGGACGGCTGTGATTGCACCGGTGGCGTTCAGCGTCAGGCCTACCGAATAGGTCAGGTCGGTCGTCTTGGCGGCGGTCTCGGACGCCTTGCCGTAGGCGCTGGGCTTGTCCTTCCAGACCAGACGGTAGCCGCCGCGGGCCAGACCATCCAGCGGCGCCGGGCCGAAGCCCTCCAGTCGCGTCTTCAGGAAGCCCGCCCAGTCATAGGGCGTCACCGCGTTGAGCGCGGCGACGACGTCCTCGAAGGTGTAGGTGACCGGCGTCCAGGATCCGTCGTCGATGCCGAAGAACGCCTTGGCGAAGTCGTCGAGCGACTTCTTTCCGCCTGTCCGCTCACGGATCAGGGTGTCGGCGTCGAGCCAGATCAGCTGGCCTTCGGAATAGTAGTCCTCGTTGCGCTGCCAGCTGAGCCAGCCTTTCGGCTTGCGGGCCGAGATGACCGGGTCATTGGTCGTGTCCTCGACCGGTCGCCATTGCCGTCCGACCCGGTAGTCGTAGGTGGCGGCGGTCAGGGCGATGGCGTCGAGGGTCTCCTGGCGGCTGACGATGCCGGCGCGGGCGGCCAGGACGTAGCCCCAGTACTGATCCTGGCCTTCGTAGACCCACAGCAGGCTGTCGCGCATCGGCGTGGAGTAGTCGGGCGTCCAAAGGTCCGCGCCGCGCCGGAACTTGCCGACCCAGCTGTGGCTGTATTCGTGGGGAATGGTGTTGCGCCGCGAGGCCAGCCGGTCCCAGTCGGTGAAGAGCTCCGGCGGTGAGCCGACCTCGGTCGAGCGATGGTGTTCCAGGCCGATCCCGCCGATGCGGTCGGTAAGCGCCAGCAGGACATCGTAGTGGTCAAAATGCCGGGCCCCGAACAGCCGGTCTGACTGAACGACCATGTTGCGGTACTTCTGGATCTGCTCGTCACTGGCTTCGAGCAGGTCCGGGCGATCGGCGACCACGTTCAGCCGCACCGGCGACCGGCCGCCGGGATCGAGATCGAACTGACGGTAGTAGCGCCCGGCCATCATCGGTGAGTCGACGAGGGTTTCGAAGCTGACCGTCCTGAAGGTGGTGGTGTCGCCGGCCTGGCTCGCGACTTCGAGCGCCGTGCCGAATTTCCACCCCGTCGGCAGGGTCACGCTGGCGTCGATCGGGATCTGCCGGGTAAACCAGCCGGCCGGATAGAAGGCCGTGGAGTTCCATTGCAGGTTCAGCATCTCCTGGGACACCACGACCCGACCCTGGTCGGCGGCGGTCGCCGACAGGAACTGGAATTCCAGTTCCAGCGCCTTCGCGCCTTCCGGGACGTCGACATGCAGGGCGAAGACCTCGACGGAGTCGCGGACCCAGCGCACCGGCTGCCCATTTGCCGTGATCTGCAGGCCGGCGACTTTCTCCAGTTGTCCGCGCGGCGCGTGGGCGCCCGGCAGCCATTCGGGATAGAGCAGGACCATCGGCCCGGCTTTGGCGACCGGGATGGTCTCCTTTACCCGGAAGATGCGGCGGTCCAGGTCGGTGGCGTCGACCGCCAGCTTCAGCGTGCCGGGGTAGGGCGTGTCCTTGGCCGCCGGGATTTCCGCTGGCATCGAAGCCGGCTGCGGGCCGGGACTCTGCTGCGCGAAGGCGGGAATGGCGGCCAGGCTCGCGATGGCGAGAGCGGAAAGGGTGCGTCTGATCACGGCAAACAACTCATGGGGAGGGTTGGCCGCATTTGAGCCGTCGTCTGGTTGTGCCGCAAGGGCGTTGGAACCCAAACTCGCCGACCGGCGTTTCCCGGTCATGCTCAAGCTCGCAGGCGTTTTTCTCGTTGTCATGATCATCGCCGGCATTCTCGGCTTTGTGGTGGATGTGGCCGGCTTCGCGGCCAAGGCCGCCTTCTTCGTCTGCCTGATCGGCTTCGCCGGCTCGCTGGCGGTCAAGGCGCTGCGCAAGACCTGAGGGCGCGCGCCGCTCCCCTTACAAAAGTCTGAAGACGGGCCTTCCCTTCCGTCCGGCTTTCCCCTATATCCGCTCCCTCGCGGAAAAACCGTTCAACTGAGAAGCGATTTTTCGCGCGCGTAGCCCGATGGCCCGGTCATAGCCCTCCGACCGGTGCGAAGGGGCGCTCCTGTAACGCCAGGAGCATCGTCTTGTGTCCGCTCCCGGTTATGCCGGGAGAGCCGAGGGTGGACGCGACAAGACACTTTACGCGCGGAGTCCCGCCGCGCACGCAGGGAAAAACATGGCGCAATCCTTCACCGGCAAGAAGCGGATCCGGAAGTCTTTCGGCCGTATCCCCGAAGCTGTGCAGATGCCGAACCTGATCGAGGTTCAGCGCTCCTCCTACGAACAGTTCCTGCAGCGCGAAGTGCGCAGCGGCGAACGTCGTGACGAGGGGATCGAGGCGGTCTTCAAGTCCGTCTTCCCGATCAAGGACTTCAACGAGCGCGCGGTGCTCGAATACGTCTCGTACGAATTCGAAGAGCCGAAGTACGACGTTGAAGAGTGCATCCAGCGCGACATGACCTATGCCGCGCCGCTGAAGGTCAAGCTCCGCCTCATCGTGTTCGAGACGGAAGAAGAGACCGGCGCCCGCTCCGTCAAGGACATCAAGGAGCAGGACGTCTACATGGGCGA
>CAZISF010000036.1:0-27399 GCA_964541915.1 uncultured Caulobacter sp. | reverse complement strand
TCACCTTCGAACAACTGCCCGGCTTCGCGCCCGCCCATGGCGGCGGCCACGGTGTCCGCCACTTCTTCCACGGTCAGGCCCAGACGGGCGATGGCTGCCCGGTCGAAGATGACGTCCAGCGAAGGTGCGCCGCTGGTCTGTTCGACCTTCACGTCCGCCGCACCCGGTGTTGACTGCAGGGCTGCGCCGATCCGGTTTGCCGTCGCCGTGAGTTTGTCCAGGTCGTCGCCGTAGAGCTTGATCGCAACATCGCCCCGGACCCCGGCGATCAACTCATTGAAGCGCAGTTCGATGGGCTGGCTCAGCTCATAGCCTTGGCCGACCTGGGCGTTGGCGGCAGCCTCGACGCGTTCGAGCACATCCTCCTTGGTCTTGACCCCCGCAGGCCAATCTTCCTGCGGCCTGAGGATGATAAAACCGTCGGAGATGTTGGGCGGCATCGGGTCGGTGGCGACTTCGGCCGTGCCGGTTTTGGAGAACATCATCAGCACTTCGGGAAGACTGGTGATGGCCTGTTCGACCCCCCGCTGCATCCGCACGGACTGTTCGAGCGCCGTGGATGGAATGCGTTGCGAAGCCATCGCCAGGTTCCGCTCATCAAGCGTCGGAATGAACTCCTGGCCTAGCAGCGTGAAGATAAAGCCGGCCAGGACGAAGATCCCGACCCCCGCGCCAATGAAGGGCAGCGGGCGGGCGACCGCTCGCCGAAGGATCGGCTCATAGCGCGCCTTGATCCAGCGGATCGCGAACACTTCCTTTTCCGCGACCTTGTTGCGGATCAGGAGCGCCACCATCGCCGGGACGAAAGTGATCGAGAGGACGAAGGCGGCGACCAGGGCCAGCATGAGGGTGATGGCCATGGGCGAGAAAGTCTTGCCCTCGACCCCCTGGAAGGTCAGCAGAGGCGCGAACACCAGCAGGATGATGGCTTGGCCGAAAACAGTCGGCTTGATCATCTCCTGGGTGGCTAGTGTGGTCTCCTCCAGGCGTTCGCGGAGTTTCAGCAAGCGGCCTTCATGATGCTGTCGTTCGGCGAGCCGTCTGAGACAGTTCTCGATGATGATCACCGCGCCATCGACGATCAGGCCGAAGTCGAGGGCGCCAAGGCTCATCAGATTGCCGGACACGCCCATGTAGTTCATGCCGATGGCGGTCATGAAGAACGAGATCGGGATGATCAGCACCGCGATCAGGGCGGCGCGGACATTACCCAGCAGCAGGAACAGCGCAATCGCGACGAGGATCGCCCCCTCCATCAGATTGCGCTGAACGGTGGCGATGGTCGCATTGACCAGTTTGGACCGATCCAGCGTGGGCGAGACCTTGATCCCCGGTGGCAACGACCGCTCTAGCGTCTTGAGCTTGTCGCCGACGGCGCGGGCTACCGTGCGGCTGTTTTCGCCGATGAGCATCAGGGTAGTGCCGATAACTACCTCATGACCGTTCATGGTCGCGGCGCCGGTGCGCAGCTCGCCGCCCAGCCGGACGACAGCTACATCCCTGATAGACACCGGGACGCCGCCGCGAGTGGCGACGATGGCTTCCTCGATCTGCGACAGGCTGCGGATACGGGCGTCGGCGCGGACGAGATAGGCCTCGCCCGCCCGTTCCATGAAGTTTGCGCCGACCGACAGGTTAGCGGCCTCCAGCGCCTTGGCGAGTTCGCTGAACGAAACGCCATATTGCGCCAGACGAACCGGGTCGGGCTCGACGACATACTGTTTCTCGAATCCGCCGATGGTGTCCACCCCCGCGACGCCGGCGACCGACCGCAGCTGGGGCGCGATGATCCAGTCCTGCACAGTGCGCAGATAAGCGGCCCTTGAAACCTCATCGGTCAGCCGATCCCCTTCTGGCGTCAGGAACGACCCGTCGCTCTGCCAGCCGGGCTGGCCGTTGCGCACGGTCGCGCCCTTTCCGCCCGGGTTGGCGTAGTCGATGGCATACATGAAGACCTCGCCCAGCCCGGTGGTGACCGGTCCGATCTGGGGCTGGACGCCCTCGGGAAGGCTGTCCCGCGCCTGGGCGATACGTTCGCTGACCTGCTGGCGGGCGAAGTAGAGATCGACGTTCTCGTCGAAGATCGCGGTGACTTGCGAAAAGCCGTTGCGGGAAAGAGAGCGGGTCGTTTGAAGACCCGGAATGCCGGCCAGCGCCGTCTCGACCGGGAAGGTGACCCGTTTCTCGATTTCGACGGGGGAGAGAGACGCGTCGAGCGTGTTGATCTGCACCTGTTTGTTGGTGATGTCGGGGACGGCGTCGATGGGCAGCCGGGTAAGCTGGAACACGCCGTAGGCGGAAACGATCAGTGTGAGCGCGATGATCATCCATCGCGACCGCACCGACAGGGCCATGAGGTTGGCGATCATGACCTAGTGCTCCTCGCCTTCGCCCTTGCCCATCTCAGCCTTCAGGAGGAAGGCGTTGCGGGTGGCGATGGATTGGCCGGCAGTGAGGCCGGAGGTGATTTGCGCGCGACCGCCGCCTCGCTGGCCGACGATCACGGCGACCGCCTTGAAGCCGGCGGCGGTCCTGACGAACACCACCTCGCGGCCTTCCACGGTCTGGATGGCTTCCTCGGGCACGGTGACGCCCGCCGAAGCCTGGGCGTCCGCCGTGTAGATGCGGACGGATACGGCCTGGCCCGGTCGAAGGCCGGTGGTGCCGGCCGGACTCAGCAGCACCGTTGCTGAGCGGCTCTCCAGATCGACCCCTGGCGTAATCGAACGGACTACAGCGTCGATCTCACCATCGGGCAGATGGATGCGTGCCCGGTCGCCGGGTTTGATCCGGGCCGCATCCGGCCCCGACACCGACGCTTCGATGTCGATCTGGCTGCTGTTGGCGACGCGGAACAACTCCGTCCCTGCGGGGACGAATGCCCCCAACACGGCCGGCGCCGAGGTGATGCGCCCGCTGATTGGGCTGACGACGCCTGTGCTGCGGCCGTCACCGGATACTCGGGCGGCGGCGGCGGCAGCAGCGGTGCGTCGAGCCTCAGCTTCCGCCTCCGCCAGAGCGGTTTGGGCCGCTTCGAGGTCCTGACGGGCGGTGATCTGGGCGTCGAAGAGCCTTTGCTCTCGCGCCAGGACCTGACGTGCGGCGGTCAGTCTCGCCTGGGCCGCTGAACGCTCGGCCACGATGGTCGAGGCCTCACGGCTTTCGATCAGGGCGACGATCTGCCCAGCCCGGACGCTGTCGCCCAGGCGCAGCGAAATGCGGCTGACGACGCCGTCGGCGCGGGCCGCCAGAACGGCCTCGCCGTGAGGTGTGCCGACGACAGTGCCCTGGGCGAGAACCTCGGCGCTCAAAGAACCGGCTTCGACGGGGGCCAGCACAATGTTCGCCGCCAGGATGCGGGCGCCGCTGATCTCGATACCTTCTCCGGCGCCATGTGCCGCCTCTGCGGCCTCTGGCGCGGGCCCGGTCTTGGGCCGGGTCATGCTCCAGCCGGTGAGGCCAGCGCCGAGCAACACCACGGCGGCGGCCGCGCCCAGCAGCAGGCGCTTGTTGGTCAGGGTCTTCATTGGGCGGCTCCTTGGGTTTCGTTAGCGCGCACGAGCGCGGCCAGGGCGAGCGCGCGGTCGAGCTCGGCGGTGATCAGATCGGACTGGAGGCTATTGAGGGCGGCTTCGGCGTCCAGAACGTCGAGCAAGGTGAAGCGGCCGGCAGCGAAGCCTTCACGGGCGATCCGGACGGCCTCCAGGGCCTCCGGCTCCGCCCGCTTCTCCAGAAACTCCAGGCGGGCTTCGGCGGTCTGAAGCGCGGCGGACGCGTCCCGCGTGCGGCGTAGGGCGGCGGCCATCGCCGCGTTTCTACGGGCGTCGGCGCCGGTGCGGTCCGCGTTGGCGGCAGCGATGTTCCCCTGGTTGCGATCAAACAGGCCCAGAGGCATCGACAGGCCGACAACCATCGCCGTCTCGTCCGATGCGGCGAGACGACGGCCGCCGACGCTGACCGTCACGTCGGGACGGGAGAGCGTCCGTTCCCGGCGCTCGGCGGCAATGGCGGTCTCCAATTCAGCCTCGGCGAGCCGAACATCCAGCACGGCGGTTGGATCGACGACCGATGCTGGGGCCGCCTCTTCGGTAACGACAGGATCGGGCAGGTTTTCAGACCCGCCCCACAACGCGGCCAGTGCCCGCTGGGCTGCCGCATAGTCGGCGTCAGCCGCCCGGACCCGCCCCACCGCCTCCAGTGTGACGGTGCGCGCCCGCAAGGCGCGCAACGGCGGCTCTCGACCGGCCTCCACGAGCGTGACGGCGATCTTCTGGAGGCTCTCGGCGCGGAGGAACTGGTTTCTCGCCAGGTCAACACGACGCTTGGCGGCGACGGCTTGGGCGAAGGCTTCTCGAACCTCTTTCGCCAGATCCGCGCGGGCGATCCGTAGCCGGAGCCCCGCCGTCTCGACTTCGGCGCGGGCAGCGTTCAGGCGAGCGGAGCGTTTGCCGCCCAACTCGAAACGCTGTCCGATGGAGAGGGTGGTTTCGGCGGACTGAACGCCTGTCAGGCTGCCGGTGCCGCCGACATTCTCGGTGGCGAGGTCGATTTCGGGGTTGGGCAACAGGCCGGCCTGACGAGCGCGTCCTTCGGCAGCCCGAACATCGGCGTCTGCGGCGGTGATGAGAGGAGACCCCACCTGGGCGCGGTCAAGCGCCTGGGCAAGGGTGACGGGTTCGGCGAATGCGCTGCTGGCGAAACTCGCCAACAGCATCGCGGCGCCGAAAGCGGCGCAGCGCGACAGGTATGGAGAAGACATGGAAGGTCCTGCTTCGGTTCTGACAAGGGCGGACGCGCACGGATGCGCGGGTCGCGGTCAGACTCGGGGCGGACGTTTCAGGGTTGGCTGGGTTGCGGAGGGTGGCTGGACGGAGACCGAGAAGATGGCTTCGGCTTCAACGTATCGAATACTGGTGACGTGGGCCTCGCCGCCGTTGGCCAGCGGCGGAGCATCATGGCAGTGGCCGTGGGCGCAAACCGCATGATCAATGCCGGTGGCGATGTCGTCGTCGCCGCCGAGATCGGATTTCAGCATCTCGACTTCGGCTGAGGCAGGCTCGGAACCACATACCAGACCATCAGCAATCGGCCCGACCGCCAACATCAGCACGCAGATCACCAGCAACGGCTTGGCCAGCCGTTCCAGGAATCGCGAGAGATGCGTGGCGAGGATCATGTCTGTGCTGAACTAGCTGCGTCGGCCTTCGGGATCAATGCGCTGCCGCGAGAGCATCGCGACGCTCGTCCAAAGCCTGGACGGTGATCGACCATGCCGATTGCAGGAAGACCGCAGCCAGGACGCCGCCCGCGATCAGATCGGGCCAGCGCGAGTGGGTCAGCCAGACCACGGCGCCGACGCCGACCACGGCGAGGCACTGGATCAGGTCGTTGCGGGTGCAGAGCCAGACCGAGCGGACGTTGGCGTCGCCATCGCGATACTTCGACAGCAGGATCGCCGCCACCAGATTGGCCGCCGCGCCGAAGAGGCCGAGGCTTGAGATTGCGAAGCCTTCCGGCGGCACGCCGTTGACCGCACGCCAGATCGCGAAGCCGAGGACCAACACGGCCAACAGGCTGAGGCTCGCGCCCTTCACCAGGGCCGCGCCGCTACGGATCGAGACGCTCTTGCCGATGACCCAGAGACTAAGGGCGTAGGTCGCGGCGTCGGCCAGGAAGTCGAGGGCGTTCGCGGCGAGGGACGCCGATCCGGCCAGCAAGCCGCCCGAGGCCACGACGACGAACCCGACGAAGTTGATCCCGATCACCCAACCGAGAACCCGGCGGTATTCCGGCGTCGCCCCATCGAAAGGCGCGGTTTGACTGCAGCAGCCGGAAACGGCGGGTTTGGCGAGAGGAGTATCATGGGCCATGAACTGCTCCTACAAGCTCTAGCCACTAGAGGATCAAGCCCTATGTTGAGAGGACGCGTTTAGGAGTTTGACCATGCCCGACCTGTCCATCGGACGCCTTGCCAAGGAAGCCGAGGTCAAGGTTCCCACGATCCGATTTTACGAGCAGATCGGCCTGATGCCGACGCCCGCCCGGACCCAGAGCGATCAGCGGGTTTACGGTCCGGAGGCAATCCAACGCCTGCGGTTCATTCGGCATGCCCGTCAGCTTGGTTTCGAAATCAAGGATATCGAGGCCCTGCTGGGCTTGGCCGACCGTCCCAATCTCCCGTGCGCCGAGGCGGACCGTATCGCCCAAGACCATCTCGAAGCTGTCGATCAGAAGATCGACCAGCTTACCCGGCTACGCGCTGAACTGGTGCGGATGACCACCAACTGTGGCTTGGGTATCGCCGCCGACTGCAAGGTGATCGAGGTGCTCAGTGACCATCGGCTTTGCCAGGAAGACCGGCACTGACCGCCGGTCCATCGGCTCGGCCCCCTACGCCTCTTCCGACTGACGCTTGCGGCGATTGTAGACATAGCCAGCGATCAGGATGGCGACGACGGCAAGCTGCAATAGGACGGTCTGCCACGTCGGATAAAAGCCGACCAGATCGAGCTTCGGCAGTCCCGCGATCCGGGTAGCCGCAACTATCCCGGCTTCCTGAAGGGCCGCGAGACCCTTTCCTGCCAGAACGAAGGCCAGGATGGCGACCAGCGCCGCGCTGAAGGCGAAGAACTTGGCGATGGGGAGGCGGCTGCTGTAACGCAGCATGGCCCAGGCAATTGCCGCCAAGGCCGCCAGAGCCAGCCCCGAACCCCCCAGCACCGCGCCCGCCGTCTCCTTGCTCCACAGAGCGGCAAAGAACAGGATCGTCTCGAAGACTTCGCGATAGACCACCACGAAGGCCAGCAGGAACAGGAACCACGCCGAGCCCCGCGACAGGGCTTTGGACAGGCGTTCCCTGATGTATCGCTGCCAAGCGTCCGCCTGACTCTTCCCGTGCATCCATATCCCGACGCTCAGGAGAACGGCTGCAGCGAACAGGCCGCCGAAGCCCTCGGTCAACTCACGCTGCGCACCGCTGATGGAGATGAAGAAGGTCGCCGCTGCCCAGGTGAGGACACCGGCAGCAAGTGCGGCCACCCATCCACCGTGGACATAGGGGAGCACATCCTGTCGCTCGGCCTTCTTGAGGAAGGCGATCATGGCGACGACGATCAGGAGAGCTTCGAGCCCCTCGCGCAGCAGGATGGTGAAGGCGCCGACGAACGCCGCCGTCGTGTCGGCCTGGGCCGGGGCAAGCGCCGAATCGCCATCATCCAGAAGTCCCTCGATCAGAGTCGCCTGCTGCCGGACGCTATCGATGGAGCCGCCTCGACCGATCCGGGAACGGAACTCGCCCATCGCAGCCTCGATCCGGGCCAGAAGCTTGGGATCACGAGCGGCGATAGCGGGCTCGAACGGCTCGATGCCATCCAGGTAGGTGGATAGGGCCATGGCCCCCGCATCGCGGGTCTTTCCGGCGGCGTAGGCGTTGACCGTGGCCCTCAGCTTGCTCCTGGCGAACGCCAGCGAGGCATCGCGCTTCTCGGCCAGCACACCGGGCGACCGCCGCAGATAGGCCATGAGGTCGTCAGCATTGCCGACTCCAACCGTCCGGGCCAGTTCCGCAGGTGTGGTCTTGGTCAGTGTTTCCAGATTGGGGAACTGGCCGCGAAGGTCCGCGTCGGCCTTCCATAGTGCCTCTCCCCGGCTCCTGGCCCTCTCGTTCTGGGACAGGCCGCCGACATAGAACGCCAGCGCCCAGCGGTCGCCCGACGAAAGGTGAGCGAAGCTCGGCATAGCCGTCCCGTCCAGCCCATGCTCGATGACTTGATAGAGACCGAACACGCTTCTGTTTCGGGCTCGGTCCTGATCTGTGAACGCGATGGGAGCGGGGTCGAGCCCTTTCGCCATCGGGCCATTTCCATCTCCGGTCGCCCCGTGGCAGGAATCGCAATTTTCGCTGTAGAGGGTGGCGCCCCGCACCAGATCAGGCGCCGTTGAGGGGGCGAGTGGCACGGGGTAGGCCGCCAACAGGTCGGTCGCCAACCCACGGGCCAGACCGGCGACCTCGGCGGGCGACCGCTTCGCTGCGATGGCCAGCTTCAGGGCTTCGGCCTGCTTCAGAAGACCCGGCTTGCCCTTGGTTGGCGGCAAGGTGGCCATCTGCGTGACGACCGTCTCGGAGAACTCCGACATCTCCGCGTATTCGGCGGCGCTAATGATGCGCCCGTCTCGAACGGCGCCGGGATAATCAACCGCCACATAATCGAGAAGCCGCCACACGGTCTCCGCCGGTGTCACGGCGGCTTGGGCGTTCGTGCCCAACAGAAGCGCGAAAACGACGGCGAGAGCGACCGGAAGAAGGCCGAGGAAACGATGCAGTCCGGGTTCTCGGCGATCTGGCGAAAGAGACATGGAAGATCCTTCGAAGGCTGGACCCGGCCTAAACCCTCAAGCCACTAGAGGCGCAAGTCTTTTTGCGAACGATTCTGATCTTTGTTTGCCATGGGTGGAGGTTGAGCTCGCCCACCTCGCCGACAGGATCGAGCGGTTGGACCAGCTCCGCTAGCTGCTTCGGGGGTGCGCGCCGGGGCGTTGCGGGATCAGCATGACAAACGCAATAATCGCAGCCAGCAGAACGGCCGACGCCAACGGCCTGCTTAGGTCCAGACCTCCCTTGGCGAGCGGCTTATCCAGGAAGTCGCCAACCGTGGCCCCCAACGGCCGGGTCAGGATAAACGCAACCCAGAACAGCAGTACCCGGCTCACGCTGGTGAACCGCCAGATTCCGACCAGTACAAGCAGCGTTCCTCCGAAGACAGCCGCGCCGCCAAGGTAACCCAGCCCACCGTCATCCGCTGCCCAGTCGCCCAGCGCCGTGCCCAGAGTCTGGGAGAAGGTGATCGTGATCCAGTAGAAGATTTCAGACCGTGCGCCGCTTACGGTCTCGACAGCGACGCTGCCGGTCGCAAGCCGCCAGGCAAGGAGCGAGACTAGAACGCAGCCTAGCAGCAGCGCTGATCCGCCAGCATAGCCGATGCTGAGTGACCGCGTGGCGAAGTCCGCCATCGTCGTCCCCGCCGTGGTCGAGGCGATGATCGTCGCCCAGTACAGGAAAGGATGAAAGCGGCCAGCGGCCACCTGAGCGAACACAAGGACAATCAGCGGAACGACGAAAATGGCGCTGCTGATCAGGTAGCCGAGATTGTAGGTCATCGACAGCGTGTCGCCGCCTGTTTCGCCCAGCGTGGTCGCCAGGACTTTTATGATCCAGAATCCCAGCGTGACCGCCGGAACTTTGGCGAGGTCCTCACTCAGCCGATTATTGATCATAGTTCGTTTGCCTTTTTGACAATCCAGGACCCGGATGCTCGGCGATTGGGGCAGCAGGACGACAGCTATTGACTTGAGTCATTGAGTCTCCTGCCACTTGGGGGCATCGTTGATGCTCAGGAGATTTCGTCTGATCCGATTGCTCGCCCTTCTGCTGGTCTGGACCGCCGCGCTGGCCTTGCCGCTGGTCGCTGCGCCCTCGGCGCGCGCCATGTCGGCGACACCGTGCCAGATGGAAGCGACCGGCATGTCTATGGCGGACCACGCCGAGATGGATTGCTGCGATCATGGCAAGGGGGCCCCCGACCAGACGGCGCCCTGCAAGCCGGGCATGGCCTGCTTCGCCACGGCCGCCGCGCTGCCCGCCGCGAGCGTCGATGTCGCGACTATCGCCTTCGACCAGGCCGATCTCTTCCAGGCCCCGACGCGGACGCTTGCGTCCCTGCCGCCCGACCGGGACATACGACCTCCCATCGCGCTCTGACCCTCGACTGACCGCCGGCTCCTCTGTGCGCCGGCCGCTGGCGCTCGCGCGCCGTCATGAGGAGTTTGGAGCATGTCTCCCTTGAAACTGGCGTGGCTGCTTGCCCTGAGCGCCACCGCCGTATCGGCCCACGCCGAGCCGCTGACTTTTGATCAAGCGCTGGCCCGCGCCGGCGAGACCGCGCCGAGCCTCAAGGCCGCCGCCCTGCGCGTTGACGCGGCGCGCTCGGCCAGCCGCGGCGCCGGGTCCTTGCCCGACCCCAAACTGGCCCTGGGGGTCGAGAACCTGCCAATCAGCGGCCCCATGGCGGGTCGCTTTGGGGCGGACGAAATGACCATGGCCAGCGTCGGCGTGATGCAGGACATGCCCAGCCGCCTCGCCCGCCGGGCGGCGGTCGAACGCGCCGGCGCCGAGATTGGGATGGCGGACGCCCAGACAGGCCTTGAAAGGAGGGCGGTCCGGCTGGCCGTCGCCCAGGCCTGGGTCGACCTCTACTACGCCAAGGCGCGGCTGGCGGCGCTGGACGAGGTGGAGAAGGCCCTCACGCCAATTCTCGGCACGGCGCCCTCGGCCGTGAT
Source organism: uncultured Caulobacter sp. (assembly GCA_964541915.1). GTDB lineage: Bacteria > Pseudomonadota > Alphaproteobacteria > Caulobacterales > Caulobacteraceae > Caulobacter. The sequence goes on along the minus strand of CAZISF010000036.1, from coordinate 17,064 downwards.
GCGCGGGGCAAGGCCCGCCGAGACCATCGATCCGGCCGAATGGCTGCTGGCCATCGCCGATCGTCGCAGTGCGCTGATGGCCGACCTCGCGAAGGCCAGGGCGGCGCTGGTGCGGTGGACAGGCGATCCGGAGGCCTCGGTGAGCGGCGAGCCGCCGCGGTGGGAGGTTGACCCGGTCTTGCTGCGGGCGGGCCTCGACCGCCATCCCACCCTGCTGGCCTACGACGCGGGCGCCAGGCTGGCCGACGCGGATCTGTCGGGAGCGCGGGCCACGCTGGCGCCGGACTGGAGCTGGGAACTGGCCTACCAGCGCCGGGACCCGACGTTCGGCGACATGGTCTCGGCGCGGGTCACGGTGTCTCTTCCGCTTCGCAAGGGAGAGCGGCAAGGGCCGATGATCGACGCCCGGTCCGCCGACGCCAACCGCGCGAGGGTTGATCGGGAGATTGCGCGACGGCAGTTGGCCGCCGAGCTGGATGGTGACCTCGCCACCTGGCAGATGCGTCGGGAACTCTGGGCGCGGGCGCGAGACAGCCGACTGCCGCTGGCGCTTCGCCGGGCAGACCTGGAGACCGCGAGCTATGCGGCCGGAACCGCCGGCCTGCCGAACGTCCTGGCCGCCTTCACCGCCCTCGCCGACGCCAAGCTCGATCTCCTCGACAAGGAGGCCGACGCGCTGCGCGAGGCCGTGCGGATCAACATCACCTACGGGAGCGACGCATCATGAGCGCGTTCGATCGATTTTCACGGACCCAGGTCGCGATGGCGGCGGTGGCGCTGGTGCTGATCGCCGGCGCGGGCGGCTATGGCCTGGCGCGCCTGGGTTCGCCATCGGCCGATCCGGCGCCGCCGGCCAAGGAGGCCGGGCGCAAGATCCTCTACTGGCATGACCCGATGCTGCCGGCGGAGCGCTACCCCGGACCGGGCAAGTCTTCCATGGGCATGGATCTGATCCCGAAATATGCCGAAGAGACCGGCGAAGCCGGGGTTCGCATCGATCCGGCCAGCCTGCAGAACCTCGGCGGCCGGGTTGTCGTCGTCACGCGCGGAACCTTGCCCTCCGGTCTCACGGCGACGGGCATGGTGGACTTCAACCAGCGCGACGTGGCCATCGTGCAGGCGCGGGCCGCGGGGTTCGTGCAAAGGGTCTACAACCGCGCGCCGGGCGACCTCGTCGGCGCCGGGGCGCCGCTGGCCGACGTGCTGGTCACCGAATGGGGCGGCGCCCAGGCCGAGTATCTCGCGGTCCGCCGCACCGGCGACGCGGGCCTGGCGAGAGCGGCGCGGCAGCGACTGGTTCTGCTCGGCATGTCCGATGGACTGATCGACCGGATCGAACGCACCGGCCGGCCGCAAACGGTGGTGACCATCTCGACCCCGACCGGCGGGGTGATCCGCACCCTGAGCGTCAGGGCCGGCATGACCGTCATGGCCGGCCAGACCCTGGCCGAGGTCAGCGGGCTGGGCACGGTCTGGGTCAACGCCGCCATCCCGGAAGCCCTGGCCGGTCAGGTTCGGGCGGGCTCGCCGGTCAGCGTGACGCTCGCCGCCTTCCCCGGCGAGACCTTCGCCGGCCGTGTCTCGACGTTGCTTCCCGAGGCGCAGGGTGAGACCCGGACCCTGACCGCGCGGATCGAGCTTTCCAACCGGAGCGGTCGACTGACACCCGGCATGTTCGCCACGGTTCAGCTCGGCGCGACCGCAAGTCCCGCCCTGCTGGTCCCGTCGGAAGCCGTCATCCGCACCGGCAAGCGCACCCTGGTCATGCTGGCCCTCGACGGCGGCCGCTACCAACCCGCGGAGATCCGGACGGGCCGTGAAGCGGGCGGCAAGACCGAAGTTCTCGCCGGCTTGGCGGACGGCGAGAAGGTTGTCGCTTCCGGTCAGTTCCTGATCGACTCCGAGGCCAGCCTCGCCGGCGTCGCGGCCCGTCCGATCGGAGATCGGCCGTGATCGCCGCCCTCATCCGCTGGTCGGTCGCCAATCGCTTCTTCGTCGTTCTGGCGGCTCTGGCGGTCATCGGAACCGGTGTCTGGGCGGTGCGCACCACCGCCGTCGACGCGCTTCCGGATCTCTCCGATGTGCAGGTCGTCATCCGCACCAGCTATCCCGGCCAGGCCCCGCAGATCGTCGAGAACCAGGTCACCTATCCCCTGGCCACGACCATGCTGTCCGTACCGGGCGCAAAGGTCGTGCGTGGCTATTCCTTCTTTGGCGACAGCTTCGTCTATGTGCTGTTCGAGGACGGGACCGACCTCTATTGGGCCCGCTCCCGGGTGCTGGAATATCTCAACCAGGTCCAGGGCCGGCTGCCGGCCGCCGCGCGGCCAGCCCTGGGCCCGGACGCCACCGGCGTCGGCTGGGTCTACGAATACGCCCTGGTCGACCGCACCGGCCGCCACGACCTCTCGCAGCTGCGCAGTCTGCAGGACTGGTTCCTGCGCTATGAGTTGAAGAGCCTGCCTGGCGTGGCCGAGGTGGCCAGCATCGGCGGCATGGTCAGGCAGTACCAGGTGGTGCTCGACCCTGTGAAACTGGCCGCCTATGGCGTCACCCACCAGCAGGTCACCCTGGCCATCAACCGCGCCAACGGCGAGACTGGCGGCTCGGTGCTGGAGCTGGCCGAGGCCGAGTACATGGTCCGGGCCAGCGGCTATCTGAAGACCCTGGACGATTTCCGCGCCGTGCCGCTGCGCGCCGCGGGAGGGACGCCGGTTCTGCTCGGCGACGTCGCGACGATTCAGATCGGGCCGGAGATGCGGCGCGGCATCGCCGAACTGGACGGCCAGGGCGAGGTCGCCGGCGGGGTCATCATTCTGCGCTCCGGCGAGAACGCCCGCGCCACCATCAAGGCGGTGCAGGCCAGGCTCGATGAGCTGAAGCGCGGCCTGCCGCCGGGCGTGGAAGTGGTCACCACCTATGACCGGTCGCAGCTGATTGACCGGGCCATCGAGAACCTGACCACCAAGCTCGGCGAGGAGTTCCTCATCGTCGCCCTGGTCTGCGGCCTGTTCCTCTGGCACGTCCGCTCGGCGCTGGTGGCCATCCTGACCCTGCCGCTGGGGGTGCTGATCGCCTTCATCATCATGCGGCTGCAGGGGGTGAACGCCGACATCATGTCGCTGGGCGGCATCGCCATCGCCATCGGGGCCATGGTCGATGCGGCCGTGGTAATGATCGAGAACGCCCACAAGAAGATCGAGCGCTGGGAGCACGATCATCCCGGCGAGCGCCTCGAAGGCGAGGAACGCTGGCGAGTGATCACCGACGCCGCCGTCGAGGTCGGGCCGGCGCTGTTCTTCAGCCTGGTGATCATCACCCTGTCGTTCGTGCCGGTGTTCACCCTGCAGGCGCAGGAGGGTCGGCTGTTCTCGCCGCTGGCCTTCACCAAGACCTACGCCATGGCAGGCGCGGCGCTGCTGTCAGTGACCCTGGTGCCGGTGCTGATGGGCTGGCTGATCCGCGGCCGCATCCCGGCGGAGCAGGACAACTTCCTCAACCGCTGGCTCACCGCGATCTACCGACCCGCGCTGGACTGGGTGCTGGACCGGCCCCGGACAACGCTGGTCATCGCCGCGCTGGTGTTCGCCACCACCGCCTGGCCCCTGTCCCAGCTCGGCGGCGAGTTCATCCCGCTGATGGACGAGGGCGACCTGCTCTACATGCCCTCGGCCCTGCCGGGCCTCTCGGCGGCCAAGGCCTCGCAGCTGTTGCAACAGACCGACCGCATGATCCGCACCGTGCCGGAGGTGAAGAGCGTGTTCGGCAAGGCCGGCCGCGCCGAGAGCGCCACCGATCCGGCGCCACTGGAGATGTTCGAGACCACCATCCAGTTCAAGCCGCGTGACCAGTGGCGGCCCGGCATGACCCCGGAGCGGCTGGTCGATGAACTGGATCGGGCGGTGCAGGTTCCGGGCCTGGCCAACGTCTGGGTGCCGCCGATCCGCAACCGCATCGACATGCTGGCAACCGGCATCAAGAGCCCCATCGGGGTCAAGGTGTCCGGCGCCGACCTGGCCGAGCTGGACCGTATCGCTCACGACGTGGAAGCGGTGGCCCGGCGCGCGCCGGGCGTCAGCTCCGCTCTGGCCGAGCGGCTGACCGGCGGGCGTTACGTGGACATCGACATCGACCGCGCCGCCGCCGCGAGGTTCGGCCTGAACATCGCCGACGTTCAGGAAATCGTCGCCGGCGCGATCGGCGGCGAGACCATCGGCCAGACGGTCGAGGGCCTGGCCCGCTACCCGATCAGCGTCCGCTATCCGCGCGAGATCAGGGATAGCCTGGACGGCCTGCGGGCCCTGCCGATCCTGACGCCCTCCGGCCAGCAGATCACGCTGGGAACCGTGGCGGCGGTCACGGTCGCCGACGGCCCGCCGATGCTGAAGACCGAGAACGGGCGGCCCTCGACCTGGGTCTATGTAGACGTGCGCGGGCGCGATCTGGCGTCCGTAGTCAAGGACCTGCGCACGGCCGTGGCCAGGGATGTCCGGCTCTCGCCCGGCGTTTCCATCGCCTACTCCGGTCAGTTCGAGTTCCTGGAGCGGGCCATGGCGCGATTGAAGCTGGTCGTGCCGGCCACGCTGCTGATCATCTTCGTCCTGCTTTATGTGATCTTCCGGCGGTTCGACGAGGCGGCGTTGATCATGGGCACGCTGCCGTTCGCCCTCACCGGGGGCATCTGGACCCTCTATCTGCTCGGCTACAACCAGTCGGTCGCAACCGGCGTCGGGTTCATCGCGTTGTCAGGTGTCGCCGCCGAGTTCGGGGTGGTGATGCTGATCTACCTCAAGCACGCCCTGGCCGAACGTGGCGACCACCCGGACATCGCTCAGGTCGAGGCCGCCGTGAGGGAAGGCGCGCTGCTGCGCGTAAGACCAAAGGCCATGACCGTCGCGGTGATCCTCGCGGGCTTGCTACCCATCCTGCTCGGCCATGGGGCCGGGTCGGAGGTGATGAGCCGCATCGCCGCCCCGATGATCGGCGGCATGCTGACCGCGCCGCTGCTGTCGATGCTCATCGTTCCCGCCGCCTGGCTGCTGCTGCGGCGGCGTCGCGCCCGTTCCGTTCAACCGCTTCAACAAGGAGACACACCATGAAGCGCCTCACCCTGATCCTGACCGTCGCCGCTATGGGAACAGTCCTCGCGGGCTGTGGCGAGAAGACGCCCGCGCCAGCGGTCAATGCCGAACAGGCGGCCCCGACGGCGGCCCCAGGCGCTGACGGCATGGCCCCCGGCATGGACATGGCCGGCGCGATGATGGCCAAGGGAACCGGCACGGTCACGGCCATCGACAAGACCGCCGGCACGATCACCCTCGACCACGGCCCGATCGCCGAAATCAAATGGCCCGCCATGGAGATGGAGTTCAAGGCGACCCCGGCCAGCCTGCTCGACGCCGTGAAGGTCGGCGACAAGGTCTCTTTCGAACTGAAGATGGCCGGCGGAACGGGTGAGGTGACGGCTATCCAGGCGCAGTAGCCCCAGCTAGGCATGCTGGGGGCCCTCGCGTGGTCAATCTAAACTCAACCCCTTGCCGAGGACCGAATGAACCTGAAGTCCTACATGGCGTGGCCGGGCGCCCCACTCGCCCTCGCATCAGCGGCGTTGTTCGGGGCCAGCACGCCGCTGGCCAAGGCGCTGCTAGGCGACGGCGTTAGCCCGTGGCTACTGGCGGGGCTGCTGTATCTGGGCTCTGGCCTTGGACTGGCGATCATTCACTTCGGCCGTGGACTCATCGGTCGATCGACCGGCGAGGCTCAGCTTGGCCGCAAGGATGTGGGCTGGATGGCGCTGGTGGTGCTGTCAGGCGGCGTCGCCGGTCCCCTTCTGCTGATGATCGGCCTGACCACCACGGCAGCCTCGACCGCCGCTCTGCTGCTCAATCTCGAAGGGCTGGCGACCATGGCCATCGCCTGGCTGGCCTTCCGCGAGAACGTGGATCGACGGCTGCTGCTCGGCGCGTTGGCGATCCTCGGCGGTGCTGTGCTGCTGTCGTGGCAGCCGGGTCAGAGGTTCGGCGGCGTCGGCACCGGCTCGCTCGCCATTGCCGGAGCCTGTCTGGCCTGGGGCATCGACAACAATCTGACCCGCAAGGTCAGCGGCTCGGATCCTGTGCAGATCGCCATGATCAAGGGTTTGGTCGCTGGAGCCGTGAACCTGACCCTCGCACTGTCGTTGGGGGCGAAGCTGCCATCCATAGGGCTTACCGCGGCGGCAGGCGTGGTCGGCTTCCTCGGTTACGGGGTCAGTCTGGTGCTGTTCGTCCTGGGGCTTCGCTTCCTCGGCACGGCCCGGACGGGGGCATATTTCTCGACAGCGCCGTTCATCGGCGCGTTGCTGGCTATCGCCATGTTCGGCGAGGCCCTGACCGTTCCTCTGGCGCTGGCGGCGGCGTTGATGGCGGTGGGCCTGTATCTGCACCTCGTCGAGCGTCACGACCACGATCATGTCCACGAGCCGCTGGAGCATGAGCACGCCCATGTCCATGACGATCACCATCAACACCAGCATCATCCAGATGATCCGGTCGGAGAACCGCATACGCACAGGCACGCACATTCCCGCCTGATCCACAGCCATCCGCACTTTCCCGATCTGCATCACAGACACGGCCACGTCGCTCACTGACCGCACTTGGCGGGTCGAGCAGAGGTTAGATCATCGCCGCCCTTCAAGCAGGGTCGAGGGAGCGAGGGCGTCGGCGCTCGCGAAGATCGACGGCTTGGGCGCGGCGATGGCCGAAGCGGCGGTCAGGCCGCCGACGCTGGTTCCCAAGAGGAGCGCTACGCCGACCGCCGCCATGCGGGTTGGTGCGAGACCTGTCCTGGCCGCCCGGTCATGCGCAATGCGCTGCCGCACATCATATTCGACAGCGCTCAGCTCGCGATCCAGATCCTGGTCGCGGAGCTGCGTCAGCAAGCTGTCCAATCGGTCGTTCATGTCCGGCGTCCAGAGCGGTGCGCTCCCTCAATTATACGCGCCAGCTTTTCAAATCCCCCAGATGATTCAGGGTTTTTCTTCCTCCCTCATCACCCAGGCGATGAGGGCTGCCCGGGACGGGCGCGTATACCCACCTGAAGCGCCAAGGCGCACCGAACCGAGAGACCTGAGGAGTTTGTGATGAAGTCCAGTCTGATGATCGCGGCGCTGACCGCTGCCCTTTCGACCGCCGGGATGACCGTTCCCGCTCTGGCCCACAACGGCGAAGACCATGGCGCCGCGCCCCAGGCCGCGTCCGGCGAAGGCGTGATCAAGGCGGTGGACGTCAAGGCCGGCACGGTGGTGATCGCGCACGGACCTATCGCCGCGCTGAAGTGGCCCGCCATGACGATGAAGTTCAAGGTCGAGTCCGCCGCTGTTCTGAAGGGCGTCACGGTCGGCAAGAAGGTCCACTTCGTTCTGAAAAACGAACACGGCAAGCCGGTCGTCTCCGAAATCCATGTGATGTGAGGCAAGGCGCGTGGGTGGTCCTGACGGTTCCCTCCGCCACCACCACCGAAGAGACAACGGGGCGAATGCCATGACGAACACGACTGTGAGGCCTTGGCTGACCGGCCTGCTGGGACTGGTGCTAGCGGCGGGCATCGCCGTCTCGCCCCTCAGCGCCCACGAGGGCGAGGAACATCCCGCGCCGGTAGCGGCCGCAACGACGGGGCCAGCCGCTGGGCCAGTATCGCCCGAGGATATGCCTGTCACCGACATGGCCTGGCCGTCAGGTGACGGTGACGGCGGCATGATGTCCGGCATGGATATGACGAGGCCCAAGACCTTTGAGGGTCGGTTGATGGCCTGGCTTGGCATGTGGCACCCCGCGATCGTTCACTTTCCGATAGCGCTGCTCGTAACGGTGGCCTTCCTGGAGTGTTTGGCTGTGGTCCGGCGTCGTCCGATCCACACCGCGAGCAACAAGACCCTGCTCGCCGTGGCCGTCGCGGGCGCATTTGTCGCCGCGCCATTGGGATGGCTGAACGCGGGATTGCCGACACCTGAAGACGGTCTCGTCCTGACGATCCACCGTTGGCTAGGCACCGCGATGCCATTTCTGATGTTGGCGCTGTGGTTCCTCAAAAGGCCAGCTGACCAGGCGGCTATGCGTCTGAGTTCGCGCGGCTATGAGGCGCTGCTCGCCGTCGCCGTGGTGCTGATCCTGGTGCAGGCCTATTTCGGGGCGGTGGTCACTCACGGCGCCGCGCATATGAAGTTCTGACGTTCCCCTATTGCGCTGGATTGTCCTCGGGGGCGTGGGGCGATCCGAAAAACTGACAGGAAGCCGTCGCTTCGCCGGCTCCGTCCAACCGAGGTTTTGATGCCCACAATCGCCCGTCGCATGCTCTTGAAGAACGCCGGCCTATTGGGAGCCGGGCTGGCGATGACCAGCCTCTTCCCCGCCTGGGCGCGAAGTAATTCCCCCGGCCTGGTCAGAGACCTTCCCACCGTTTCCGGCGGAGATATCAAGTTGCGCATCGGCCATACGGCCTGGCCGGTCGATGGCCGCAAGGGTCATGCGGTGACCATCAACGGCACCGTGCCGGGGCCGCTGATCCGGCTGAAGGAAGGCCAGATCGCCCGCATCGCGGTGACCAATGACCTGGACGAGGACACTTCGATCCACTGGCACGGCCTCATCCTGCCCTTCCAGATGGACGGCGTTCCCGGTGTCAGCTTCCCGGGCATCAAGCCCGGCGAGACCTTCGTCTATGAGTTCCCGGTCCAGCAGGCGGGGACCTACTGGTATCACAGCCACTCCGGCCTTCAGGAGCAGGAGGGGCACTATGGTCCCATCGTGATCGAACCCAAAGATGCCGATCCGGTCGCCTATGACCGCGAGTATGTGGTGGTGCTTTCCGACTTCGCCTTCATGCATCCACACGAGATTTTCCGGAAGCTGAAGCAACAGGCCGGGGTCTTCAATTTCCAGAAAGAGACCGTCGCCGACCTGCTCGCCGGCCAGGACCAGAACCTCAAGGATCGGGTCGAGTGGGCGAAGATGCGGATGGACCCGACCGACGTCTCCGATGTCACCGGGTCGGTCTACACCTTCCTGATCAACGGCCACGGCCCCGACGACAACTGGACGGCGTTGTTCAATCCGGGCGAGCGGGTGCGGCTGCGGTTCATCAATGCCGCCGCCATGACCATCTTCAACGTCCGCATCCCCGGCCTTTCGATGACGGTCGTCCAGTCGGACGGGCAAAACGTCAAACCGGTCGATGTCGAGGAGTTCCAGATATCGATCGCCGAGACCTTCGACGTCATCGTCCAGCCGACGCAGGACAGGGCCTTCACCCTTGTCGCTGAGGCGGTTGATCGTTCGGGCATGGGCCGCGCTACCCTCGCGCCCCGTTCGGGAATGGTCGCGGCCGTCCCGCCCCTGCGAGGGCGTCCGCTGGCCACCATGAAGGACATGGGAATGGATATGTCCGGCATGGATATGGGCGGTGAGGGCGGCATGGCGATGGACATGGATATGTCCATGCGCAACGGCGAAAATGCCCCGCAGGTGGCCATGGGGCCGGGTGTCCAGACCATCTCGCCCATGCCCGTGGACCGCACTGGCGAGCCTGGCCAAGGCCTAGAAAATGTCGGTCACAAGGTGCTGCTCTACACCGACCTTGAGGCGCTCGATCCCAACCCGGACACGCGGACCCCGTCACGCGCGCTGGAGCTGCACCTGACCGGCAACATGGAGCGGTTCATGTGGTCGTTCGACGGGGAGACCTACAGCGAGGTGACCAAACCCATCCCCTTCCGGATGAACGAGCGGGTGCGGGTGACGCTGGTCAATGACTCGATGATGGCCCACCCGATGCACATCCACGGCCACTTCTTCGAGCTGCTGGTCGGGCCGAAGGGCAGGCGTCCACGCAAGCACACCGTGACGGTTGCGCCGGGCGGCAAAGTGACCTTCGACCTAACCGCCGACGCCCCCGGCGACTGGGCCTTCCACTGCCACATGCTCTACCACATGCACGCGGGCATGTTCCGGGTGGTCAGCATCCGCCCGATGTCGGGAGACGGCGCATGAAGGCCGCCGCGATCCTGACGGTGCTGCTGGCGGCTGCCGCCGGCCCCGCCCTTGCCCAGCACTCTGGCCACCCGATGCCCCCGACCATGCCGGCAAGCCCGGCCGTGTCCCCGCCTGCCGCCGAGCCGGGGCCGAACGATGCGTCGGCAGCGGCCGACACGATGCCTTCCATGCCCGGAAGCGAGCAAGCTGCCGACAGCATGGCCGGCATGCCGGGCATGGAAGGCATGGATCACGGCGGCGCTGACGCTGAGGTGGGGGATGAGCCCGCCCCGCCGGTTCCGACAGACTATGCCGCCGATGGCGTATTCGATCCCGCCGCGATGGCCCGCGCCCGCGCTCAGCTGCGGATGGAGCACGGCGGCAGCCTGATTTCCAAGGTGATGCTCAGCCTCGGCGAACTCCAGGTTCGTGACGGCGAGAACGGCTATCGCTGGGAGGGCGAAGCCTGGGTCGGCGGTGATCTCAATCGGTTCGTCGCGAAGACCGAGGGCGAAGGCGCTGACGAGCTGGAAGCCGCCGAGGTGCAGGCCCTCTATTCGCGCGCCGTCAGCCCCTATTTCGATCTTCAGGCGGGCCTTCGACAGGATTTCCAGTCGGGGCCGAAGCGCACCTACGCCACGGTCGGTTTCGAAGGTGTCGCGCCCTACTGGTTCGAGACATCGGGCGCCCTGTTCCTGTCCAGCAAGGGCGAGCTGCTCGGCCGACTGGAGGGAACCTACGACCTGCGCCTGACCCAGCGTTGGATCCTGCAGCCCCGCGTCGAGGCCAACCTGTCCGGCCGGGATATTCCCGAACTGGCGCTGGGTTCCGGCGTCGCCAACATCGAGCTGGGCCTGCGGCTCCGCTACGAGATCAAGCGAGAGTTCGCCCCCTACGTCGGCGTCTCGTTTGACCGCAAGTTCGGCGGCACGGCCGACTATGCCCGCGCGCTGGGCAAGGACGACCAGGCGACCAGCTTCGTCATCGGCGTGCGCGCATGGTTCTGATCCGACTGGAACCGTGACCCTTCTGAGGTTTTAGACAGACGACTTCAGCGCAGCAACCAAGAGCCATTGTTGTTATGAGCTACACCCGTTTTGCCGCAATGATCGCGACCTCGACTTTGGTCATGTTCGGTCTGATGTACCTGAACACCTATGCCCTGGATCATGTCTGGTTTAGCCAGACTCGAGCCTGGATGGCGCTTCTCATGGGCGCGACAATGGCGCTGACCATGCTTCTCTTCATGCTCAAGATGTATCAGAACGCGAGGTTGAACCTCGCCATCATCGTCACGGCGGTCTTGGTGTTCGCTGGGTCACTCTGGCTGGTCCGCAGCCAGACGACCGTTGACGACGTCGCCTATATGAAGGCGATGATCCCGCACCATTCTATTGCGATCATGACCAGCGAGCGTGCGAAGATTCGCGACCCCCGGGTCAGGAAGCTGGCCGATGGCATCATCGAGGCCCAGGTTCGCGAGATCGCCGAAATGAAGCAGTTGATTGCTGATCTGGAACGCAATCGTCCGAACGGGGAACAGGAAGTCCTCCCGGCGCGTCGGCCGGCCGGCGTCGAGCCCAGATAGTCCCCCGCGCGCTGTCGCATTGCTTCGCCAGGAAAAGGCAGATCCATGACCCCTGAAAGACCCACCTCGGCAATCGTCGCCAGGCGAGCTTCCCTCGCGAAGCCCTTCCGGATCTTCGCTTTGGCCTTTCTGCCGCTCAGCGGCTCGGTGGTCTTGCTTGCGGGCCCCAGCGCGCCGCCGGCCGAGGCCGCGACGATGTCGCCGCTCCAGGTCGTCGAACAGTTTCATACAGCAATGAAGCGTGGCGACGCCGTCGCTGTTGCCGCGCTAATGGCCGACGACGCGGTTATCTACGAGCAGGGCTGGGTGGAGGTCTCGAAGGACGAATACGTCACCGGCCACCTGCCGGGCGACATCGCTTACAGCGCAGGCATGACCGACCAGGTGGTCAGCCGGCGCGTCTCGACCAGCGGCTCATTCGCCGTGGTCATGACCCAGAGCCGCACGACCGGAACCTATGAAGGCAAGCCGGTGGACCGGGAGGGCACGGAAACCATGGTGCTGAAGCGGGTGAAGGGCGCCTGGCTCATCACCCACATCCACTGGTCGTCGCACGCGAAGAAAGCCTAGACCTCGTCGAGGGCCAGAGCTTCCGCCAGCGCCTTGCGCGCCCGGTAGACCCGCAGCTCGATGGCCTTGGCGGTCAACCCGAGAATGCGGCCGGCGTCTTCGTGGCTGAGTTCTTCAAGGGCCGTCAGGATCAGCGGCTCCTTGAGCCCTTGCGGCAGGTTCGCCACGGCTCGGTCCAGTCGGGATAGGCGTTGCTGGTCCAGCACCGCCGCCTCGGGCGACGGCGTATCGTCCGTCAGGTTCAGTCCAACCTGGCCATCAATGGGATCGCTCCATGTGAGCCAACGACGCACTGCGCGTCGCCTGGACCAGTCCCGGCATTTGTTGAGCGCGATGCTCCGCAGCCAGGTCGGAAAGGATCGGGCGGCGTCATAGCGACTGAGGGCCGTCCAGGCCGCCGCGAAGGTCTCCTGGAGGAGATCGTAGGCCTCGTCAGGGTTGCCGGTGTAGCGGCGGATGAACCGATAGAGCGCGTCCTTGTGGCGGGCGATCAGTCGAGCGAAGGCGCGCCCGTCGCCGGCGACTGCACTGGCGGCAAGCTGGTCATCGGGAGCTTCTAGGTCCGGGTTCACCGATCCTCTTGGGTCAGCGCCGCGATCACTTCCGCGTCGAACGCCTTGGCCTGCTCCGGGGTCAGGACGGCCCGCATGTCGAACACATGAGCGATGGTCGCCTTCTGCAGAGCACCCATGGCCATGTGCAGGTGATCAATGGCGGCCTCGACCTGCGGCGAGTCCTTGTGGCCCTCGCGGATCGCAGCGGCCAGTTCACGGTTGGCCGCGCGGACATCGGCTTCCAACCCTTTGCGTTCGACCGCGTATTTCTCCTCAATGGCGTCGAGCTTGCGCGACTGCTCCGGGGTCAGCTTCAGATCCCGGTGGACCATGTCGTGCAGCGAAGGTCCGGCGGTCTGGTGGCTGATCACATAGTAGGCGCACAGCGAAGCGCCGCCTCCAGCCGCCAGGACGGCGAGGACGACCGTGATCAGGAGATTACGCAGTCCGGGGTTCATCCGGGTCTCTCCATAGGTTCGGCCCGCCGACCATGCCGCTTGTCTCCAGACTTACGCGCGGCCTCGCCGAACCCCTCGCCTTCATGAGGGCATACCTGACGGCCCGCGTAGTTGAAGGTGGCGGCGCTCATCGCATCGACCGCTGTAGCAGCGTGACGAGTTCATCGGCCTTCTGTCGCTGGTCTTCCGGGTCTCCGCTGCTGAAGGCGGAGGTGACGCAATGGTCGATGTGTTCGCGCATCAGTTCGGTCTCGACCTTGGCCATGGCCGCTCGCACCGCCTGGAGCTGCGTCATGATGTCGATGCAGTAGCGATCCTCATCGACCATCCGGGCGATGCCACGAACCTGACCCTCGATCCGGTTCAGGCGGTTGAGGAGCTTGGGTTTGTTTTCACGCTGCATGGAACCTCTCGATCTCGTCCGAACTATACCCCAACGGGGTAGTTGAAAAATGCCCCGTGGGGGTATACATCCAACACGCAATATGCCCCTTGGGGGTATCGAAGGCAAGTCAACTGGAGGCGACCATGGCCGACCATCAACACGGCGAAGATCACGCGGGACATAGCTGCTGCGCCGGCAAAGCGAAGGTGGCGAACGGCGTCCTCGACCCCGTGTGCGGGATGACGGTCGATCCCGCGGCCACGCCGCACCATGCCAGCCATGCGGGCGCGGACTACTACTTCTGCTCGGCCGGTTGCCAGACGAAGTTCCAGGCTGATCCGGAAAAATACCTGTCCAAGGATCGCGCCGAGGCCCCGCCCGCGCCGGCCGGAACGATTTACACCTGCCCCATGCATCCGCAGATCCGTCAGGTCGGCCCCGGCTCCTGTCCGATCTGCGGGATGGCGCTAGAGCCGGAAACCGTCACGGCCGACTCCGGTCCCAACCCGGAACTCGCGGACATGACGCGGAGGTTCTGGGTCGCGGTGGCGCTAAGCCTGCCGGTCTTCGTAATCGAGATGGGCAGCCATCTCTTCAACCTGCACGCACTAATGCCGGGCCAGCTGTCCAACTGGGTGCAGTTCGCCCTGGCGACGCCGGTGGTGTTGTGGGCAGGATGGCCGTTCTTCGAGCGGGGCTGGGCCTCGCTCAAGACTCGCAACCTCAACATGTTCACCCTGATCGCGATGGGCGTCGGGGTCGCCTGGACCTACAGCGTGGTGGCGGTCGCCGCGCCCGGCGTCTTCCCCGCCGCCTTCCGCAACATGGATGGCAGTGTCCCGGTCTATTTCGAGGCGGCGGCGGTGATCACCGCACTGGTCCTGCTTGGGCAGGTGCTGGAGCTGGGCGCCCGTGAACGCACCTCGGGGGCCTTGAAGGCCCTGCTCGACCTCGCGCCCAAGACGGCGCGGCGCATCCGCCCGGACGGGACCGATGAGGAAGCCACCCTGGATCTCATCGTCGTCGGCGACCGCCTGCGGGTGCGCCCGGGCGAGAAGGTTCCCGTGGATGGCGAGATTGTCGAAGGGCGGGCCTCGCTCGACGAGTCCATGGTGACCGGCGAGTCCATGCCGGTGACCCGCACGGTCGGAGAGGCCGTCATCGGCGGCGCGATCAACAAGACCGGGTCATTCGTCATGCGCGCCGACAAGGTGGGCGCCGACACCCTGCTGTCGCAGATCGTCCAGATGGTCGCCCAGGCCCAGCGCAGCCGCGCACCGATCCAGCGTCTGGCGGACAAGGTGTCGGGCTGGTTCGTGCCGGCGGTCATCGCCGTCGCCGTGATCGCCTTCGCGGTCTGGGCAATCGTCGGACCCGATCCCCGGTTCAGCTATGGCCTCGTCGCCGCCGTGTCGGTGCTGATCATCGCCTGTCCCTGCGCGCTGGGTCTGGCCACGCCCATCTCGATCATGGTTGGGGTCGGCCGGGGCGCCCAGGCCGGCGTGCTGATCAAGAACGCCGAGGCCCTCGAACGCTTCGAGAAGGTCGACACCCTCGTCGTCGACAAAACCGGCACCCTCACCGAAGGCCGTCCGGCGGTGACCGCTCTGCAGCCCGTGTCCGGCCTTGATCGGCTTGAGCTGCTCCGCCTTGCCGCCAGTCTTGAGCGCGGCAGCGAACATCCCCTCGCCGACGCCATCCTGCGGTCGGCGAAGGACGAAAACGTCTCTCTCGCAGAGGCGACCGACTTCGACTCCCCGGTCGGCCGCGGCGTCGTCGGCGTGGTGGATGGCCGCAAGATCGCCATCGGCAGCCGATCCTTCGTCCAGGAACAGGGCGCGGACATCGCGCCCCTCGAGGCGGAGGCCGACGCCCTGCGTCGTCAGGGCGCGACGGTGGTTCTGGTGGCGCTGGATGGCGCCCTCGGCGGCCTCATCGGCATCGCCGACCCGATCAAGGCCAACGCGCGGGCGACGATCGACGAACTGAAGGCCGCCGGCCTGCGCATCGTCATGATGACCGGCGACAACGAGACCACGGCGCGGGCCGTCGCCGATCGCCTCGGCATCACCGAGGTCGCGGCCGAAGTGCTGCCCCAGGACAAGGCTTCGGTCGTCCAGCGTCTGCGCGGCGAAGGCCGGGTCGTGGCCATGGCCGGTGACGGCGTCAATGACGCCCCAGCCCTGGCGGCGGCCGATGTCGGCATTGCCATGGGCGTGGGCGCAGACGTGGCCATCGAGAGCGCCGGTGTGACCCTGTTGGGAGGCGACCTGACCGGTATCCTGAAAGCACGGACGCTCTCGCGAGCGGTGATGCGCAACATTCGCCAGAACCTGGTCTTCGCCTTCATCTACAACGTCGGCGGCGTGCCTATCGCGGCGGGGGTTCTCTACCCGGTCTTCGGCCTGCTGCTCTCACCGGCTATCGCGGCGGCGGCCATGGCGCTCTCCTCGGTCAGCGTCATCGGCAACGCGCTCAGGCTTCGCGCCGTGAAACTCTAGGGTCCGCGAACGACGGGGCGCCGATCATGAGGGGTCGGCGCCCGCCAGCCGTATAGCCCTTCAAGGACTGCCTGACCCATGCGCCTGACCGGCGCTGCGGAAAGGCCGCCGAGCGGGGGCGAGCCATGTATCCGAACGACATCCGGCCGCTGACATCGCTGCGGATCGTGGCGGCGATCTGGGTGCTGGCCTATCACTTCCGCGACCACCTCGGACTGGATGTCGACCGGCTCGGCCTGGTCGCCAAGGGCTACCTCGGCGTGGATCTGTTCTTCATCCTGTCCGGGTTCATCCTCAGCCACGTCTATCTCTCCCGATGGGAGGCGAAGACGTTCAACTACGGCTCGTTTTTGTGGGCGCGGCTGTCGCGCATCTACCCGGTCCATCTGGTAACGCTGGCGGCGACCATCGGCATCTGGCTGGTGGGGATGAAGATGGGCGCTACCTTCGATCCCGTCGCCTTCGACCCGGCGGTGCTGCCGCAGCATCTGCTGCTGATTCATGCCTGGGGCACGACGCCCTCGGTGCAGTGGAACTTCCCCTCCTGGTCAATCTCGGCGGAATGGTTCGCCTATCTGGCCTTCCCGGCGGCGGCGGTGCTGGTGCTCGCGTTCAGACGGGCGGCCTGGGCGGCGGTTCTCGTTGCGCTGGGCGTGTTCGCCCTGATGTTCTGGGCGGTGGAAAGCCGTGGCCTCCCGCTGTCGGAGGTCACCCGCCTGGGCTTCATCCGCATCATCCCCGCCTTCCTTCTGGGCGCGGCGCTCTATCAACTCGGCAGGACGATCTCCCTGCCGCGTGGGCTCGCCCTGGGCGGCGCGGCGGCGGCGGTTGGCTGGATCATCATCGCCGCATCGCTCGGCCTCAGCGACGCCCTGATCTGGCCTGCGTTCGGCCTGCTGATCTTCTCGCTGGCTGAAGCGTCGAAGAGCAGTGCGCGCGGGATCATGAGCG
This sequence comes from uncultured Caulobacter sp., assembly GCA_964541915.1. GTDB lineage: Bacteria > Pseudomonadota > Alphaproteobacteria > Caulobacterales > Caulobacteraceae > Caulobacter. Next base: position 47 of record CAZISF010000036.1, on the reverse strand, counting down.
CCGCCTGGCTGGTCTACCTCGGCGAGGTCTCCTACTCGGTCTACATG
>CAZISF010000035.1:16158-28611 GCA_964541915.1 uncultured Caulobacter sp. | reverse complement strand
CCTACGGCCTCGCCGGCCTGTTCGGCATCGCCATCGCCGTGACCTCGATGCTGTCTCTGGCGGGCTTCATCGTCGCCCTCGACGCCTTCGGCCCGGTCACGGACAACGCCGGCGGCATCGCTGAAATGGCGGGTCTGCCCCCGGAAGTGCGCGTCACCACGGACGCCCTCGACGCCGTGGGCAACACGACCAAGGCCGTCACCAAGGGTTACGCCATCGGTTCGGCCGGCCTCGGCGCCCTCGTGCTGTTCGCCGCCTACACCGAAGACCTGAAGTTCTTCACCACCGAGGGCCTCGGCAAGGGCGGCTTCTTCGACGGCCTCGGCGCGGTCACCTTCGACCTCTCCAACCCGTACGTCGTGGTCGGCCTGCTGTTCGGCGGCCTGCTGCCGTTCCTGTTCGGCGGCATGTCGATGACCGCCGTCGGTCGCGCCGCCCAGGCGGTCGTGGTCGAGGTTCGTCGCCAGTTCCGCGAAAACCCCGGCATCATGACCGGCGAAGTGAAGCCCGAGTACGGCAAGGCCGTGGACATCCTGACCAAGGCCGCGATCCGGGAAATGATCGTCCCGTCGCTGCTGCCGGTCGCCTCGCCGGTGGTCCTGTTCTTCGTGATCAATGCGATCGCGGGCAAGATCAACGCCTTCGCCAGCCTCGGCGCGATGCTCATGGGCGTCATCGTCACCGGCCTGTTCGTCGCCATCTCGATGACCTCGGGCGGCGGCGCCTGGGACAACGCCAAGAAGGTGATCGAAGAAGGCTTCACCGACAGCGACGGCGTCACGCACGGCAAGGGTTCTGAAGCCCACAAGGCCGCCGTGACCGGCGACACCGTCGGCGACCCCTACAAGGACACGTCCGGCCCGGCCGTGAACCCGATGATCAAGATCGCGAACATCGTGGCCCTGCTGCTGCTGGCGGTTCTGGCCCACGGCTAGGACTTCGGGGGCGGGTCTTGCGATCCGCCCCGCCTGTCACGCTCCAGATATAACGACGCCCCGGAGAGCGATCTCCGGGGCGTTTTCGTACTGTGCAGGTCGGTTCGAAAGGGGCTACTGGCCGCCGCGATCGCCCGGTCGGCTGCCCGGGAGGCCCTCGGAATCATCGCGCGGCAGCATGCCGCCACGACCGACGTTGCCGAGGAGCTGTTCAAGAATGCTCAGCTCCCGACCGCGGGTCGGCGTTTCGCGGGTGTTGTAGGCGAACACCTTCCCATCGCGCAGCGTGAAGGCGTTGACCGCCACGACCTGCTCGCTGCTCTTGTCGAAGGTGATGGCATACACGTTCCGCACCGCCACGCGGGGCTGGTAGAAGGCCACCCGGTCCGTGACCTGGCTCATGTAGAACCAGATGTTCGGATCAAAGGTCGAAGTCGCCGAGGGCGAGCCCAGCTTGCCCAGGACCGTCGACTTGGTGTCCTCGCCAGACTTGATGTCGGCCGGATTGACCTCGATCGCCTGGAACCCGGAATAGTTGGTCATCGGCGTGCAGCCGCCGGTCGTCGCGAGGACGAGGGCGGTGGCGGCGGCGAGGGCGGCTTTACGAAACATGTCGGCTCCCGGTACGCGCTCTGGGCGCGGCTCTTTGACCTATCGCCCGCGGGGGCTTAGTTCAATGCCCGCTTTAGGCTCTCTCGGCGGCGAAAACGAGGCGATACCCAAGATGCTGCAGCGGCTTTTCCGGCCAGGTCCCGCGAAAACAGCTGGTGAGGCGCTGTATGCGTCCGCCGCGGCGCAGGCGCGTCGGCCTGATTTCTACGCCCGGAGCGGGGTCGCGGACACCCGGGAAGGGCGGTTTGAGCTCTATACCCTCCATGTCATCTTGCTGGTCGAGCGGCTCAAGGGCGAAACGGGCCTGGCCGGTGACGCCCGCCAGATGCTGTTTGACCGCTATGTTCAGGGTCTCGATGACGCCTTTCGCGAACTGGGCGTAGGCGACACGGCAGTGGCCAAACGCGTGAAGAGCCTGGGACAGGCCTTCTACGGGCGGCTGAAGGCGTTTGAAGACGCAGTCGCCGGTCTGCCCGATACCGCGGCCCTCATCGACCTGGTCACCCGAACCGTGCTGGAGGGCAGGGGCGACACCGCCGCTGATCTCGCCGGCTATGTCCTTCGCGCTCGCGACGCCCTGTCGCGGCAGGCCACCGACGCCCTGCTGGCGGGCGATATCCCGTGGGAGACGCTGTGATGATCGGTGATTCGCCCTGGCGGGAGGTCGTCCGGTTCGGTGAAGTCGGGCGTGGACCTGTCAAACGATCCCTTCAGGCCGATGAAACAGCTCGAAAGGCGATCGCCCGACTGCTGGGCATCGTTTCCGTCGAATCGCTGAAGGCCGAGCTGACGATCCGCCCCTGGATGGATGGCGCGGAGATCGACGGCAGCTTCACGGCCGACATCGTCCAGACCTGCAGTGTGACAGCCGAGCCGTTCGAGGAAACCGCCGAGGCGGACTTCGTCATTCGCGTTCTGCCGCCCGGCAGTGTCAACGCTCCGCAGGATCCGGTCGATGAGATCGAACTGGATCTCGAGGCCGATGATCCTCCCGACGTGCTGGAGGGCGAGGATATCGATCTTGGCGGCTACGTCGTCGAACACCTCGCTCTGGAGCTGGATCCCTTCCCACGCAAGCCGGGCGCCGAGTTCCTGCCGCCCCGGGACGACACCGATCTGTCGCCATTCGCCGTCTTGCGGATGCTGAAAAAGGACGACGCGCCCGAATAGGGCGTTTGGAGGCCGGGCTTGCATCGCCGCCATGCGGGGGTAAGTTCCGGCGGCTTCGCCCCGACCCGGGGCCCGCAACGGAATCGCGACCGGCCATTGTCTCAAGACATCGTCATTTCCATTGACGCCATGGGGGGCGACCACGGCCCCGCCATCGTCGTTCCCGCCGTCGACATCGCCGCTCGGGCCAACCCGGACCTGCGGTTCCTGCTGCATGGCGACGAGACCCGAATCAACGCCGAGCTGGCCCGCCTGCCGACGGCGAAGGCGGTCTGCACGGTGCGCCATACCGACAAGGCCATCTCGATGGACGAGAAGCCCGCCCAGGCCATGCGCCGCGGCAAGGGCTCCAGCGTCTGGAACGCGATCGAGTCGGTAAAGGCGGGCGAGGCCAAAGCCGCCGTCTCCGCCGGCAACACCGGCGCCCTGATGGCCATCTCGAAACTGGTGTTGCGCATGGCGGCGGGCGTTTCGCGTCCGGCGATCGTCGCCAGCTGGCCGACCCTGAACGGTGTGACCGCGGTGCTGGACGTCGGCGCCAATGTGGAATGCGACGCCGAGCAGCTGGTTGAGTTCGCGATCATGGGCGCCGCCTTCCACCACGCGGTGCATGGCTCGGCCCGGCCGACCGTGGGCGTTCTCAATGTCGGCTCGGAAGAGGAAAAGGGTCACGACGAGGTGCGCGGCGCCAATGCCCTGCTGCGCGCGACGACGTTCGATCTGGACTATCGCGGCTTCGTCGAGGGCAATGACATCGCCAAGGGGACCGTCGATGTGATCGTCACCGACGGCTTCACCGGCAACATCGCCCTGAAGACCGCCGAGGGTCTGGCCCGCTTTTTCGCCAACGAACTGAAGGCGACTTTCACCTCGGGTCCGCTGGAACTTCTCGGCGCGCTGTTCGCTTCAGCCGGGCTCAACCGGATGCGCAAGCGGATGGATCCGGGCGCCGTCAATGGAGGCCCGCTTCTGGGGCTCAACGGAATCGTCGTGAAGAGCCACGGCAGCGCCGACGCCCGCAGCTTCGCCAGCGCGATCCGCGTCGCCGCCGACCTGGCCCGTAGCGACTTCGCCGGCGAGATCGACCGCAACATGCAGCGTCTGACCGCCACCCTGTCCGAATCCACAGCCACGGCTCCGGCCGGGGGAGCCGTCGAGTGAGTGTTCTGCGTAGTGTCGTGACCGGCGTGGGCGGCTATCTGCCCGAGACTGTCGTGACCAACGATGACCTGTCGAAGATCGTCGAGACGTCCGACGAATGGGTCCGGGAGCGGACCGGCATCCGTCAACGGCATCGGGCTTCCGAAGACCAGGCTGTGTCCGATCTGGCCGTCGAGGCCGCCAGACGCGCCCTGGCGGCGGCGGGGAAGACCGCCGCTGACGTCGATCTGATCGTGGTGGGAACGACGACACCGGATCTTACCTTTCCGGCCACGGCGGCCATCGTGCAGCGCAAGCTGGGCTGCCCTATCGGCATCGCCTTTGACGTCCAGGCCGTCTGTTCGGGCTTCGTCTATGCCCTGACCGTGGCAGACGGCTTCGTCGGCCGCGGCCATTCAAAATGCGCGCTGGTCATCGGCGCCGAGACCATGACCCGGCTGATGGACTGGACCGACCGCGGCACCTGCGTGCTGTTCGGCGACGGCGCGGGCGCCATCGTGCTTGAGCCGGGCGAAGGGCAGGGGACCACGGACGATCGTGGCCTCCTCGGCTTCGCCCTGCGCTGCGACGGGGCCAAGCAGGACCTGCTCTACGTCGACGGCGGCCCGTCGACGACCGGCACGGTCGGCAAGCTCCGAATGCAGGGCAACCAGGTGTTCAAGCACGCGGTGGTCAATATCTCCGAAGCCGTCGTCGCTGCCGCCGCCCAGGCCGGCGTCGCCGTATCCGACGTGGACTGGTTCATTCCGCACCAGGCCAATGAGCGCATCCTCAAGGGCGTCGCTCACCGCCTGGGCATCGACGAGCACAAGGTCATCCAGACCGTCGCCGACCACGCCAACACCTCGGCCGCATCGATCCCGCTGGCCTGGGCCCAGGGCATGGCCGACGGCCGGATCAAGAAGGGCGACCTGCTGCTCATCGAAGCCATGGGCGGCGGCCTGACCTGGGGCGCCTGCGTTATTCGTCTGTAGTCCAGGAATCCGGAACCGCCGGGAACCCTTTGACTTGACGGACCAATCGGCTCATGCACCGATAGACTCAAGGGTCTGGGAGCGGGACATGAAGGGCGAAACCCTCACACGTGCGGAACTGACGGAGGCCGTCCACGAAGAGGTGGGGCTGACGCGTCAGGATTGTGGTGGACTGGTGGAGCGCACGCTCGATCTGGTCGCCGAAGCGCTTGAGCGCGGTGAAACGGTGAAACTGTCCGGCTTCGGCGTGTTTCAGGTGCGAGCCAAGCGCGCCCGCATGGGCCGCAATCCCAAGACCGGTGAACCGGCGGAGATCGAACCCCGGCGGGTCATCGGCTTCCGCGCCTCGCAGGTCATGAAGGCGCGGATCGACCGCGCGCTGAGCGACTGACGGCCCCGGTGGCGAAGGGCCCCAACGCCTTCCGCACGATCTCGGAAGCAGCCGATGAGCTGGGCGTGCCCCAGCATGTGCTGCGCTTCTGGGAAACCAAGTTCTCGTTCATACGCCCGATGAAACGGGCCGGCGGTCGCCGCTTCTACCGGCCCCAGGACATCGCCGTGCTGCGCGGCGTGCGGGCGCTGCTGCACGACGAAGGCTACACCATCAAGGGCGTGCAGAAGCTGCACAAGGACCAGGGCATCCGCCGACTGGCCGCCGCCGGTGAGGAAGGCGCTGCGCCTGTCGATCCGGTCGGCGAGGCCTTCCGCGTTGAAGAAACAGTCGAAATCGGCGGTGAGGCCCGCGACAGGCTCAGCTTCGCCCTGGCCGATCTGGAAGCGGTGAAGGCCCGTCTCGACGGGTTGCTGAAAGGCCGCTGAATTCGAGTTGCCGCGCCGGGACCCGGTCCCTATAAGGGCGCTCCCCACGGCGCGTCGTTCGCGAAACGCCGAGAGAAGATGTCGGAGCGTGGCGCAGCCTGGTAGCGCACTTGACTGGGGGTCAAGGGGTCGCAGGTTCGAATCCTGTCGCTCCGACCATCTTCTCCCTCGCCTCAGCGCTTCGGCTTGGGCTCCCGGTTCATCCAGGACATCAGGGGAAACAGCGGCACGCCCCAGGCGATGCCGACGACCGCGAAATACAGAAGCAACACAGCCGGGTGTTTCGGCAGGTGGCCGGCGATGGTGATCGCGAGCACGACATAGAAAAACAGGAAGACGAGCATGCCCAGCATGCCGATGAGCTTCCTGAGACGCGGGTTCATGGCGGACCTCCGGCGGCCCGGTGAGCCGGCCGCCGGGGACCTATGCCAGACCTAGCGGCGTTTGAAGAGACCCAGTACGAACAGCAACACCACGGCGCCCACGACGGCGACCAGGATGCTCGAGAGCAGGCCTGTGTAGGCAAAGCCCATAGCGCCCGCGAGCCAGCTGCCGATGAAGGCGCCCAGCAGGCCGACGATGAGGTTGGTCAGAATGCCGTGATTGCGGTTCATCAGCCGCTCGGCGATCCAGCCGGCGAAGATGCCGGCGATGATGATGACGATCCAGTTCAGTCCGTGCATGCCCGTTTCCTCCTGAAAGCCCGGACGCCTGAAATGCGGTGCGGGCGAACAAGGTTCCGCTCCGTCAGCGGCGACGCAGCAGCAGCGTGAAGGGAAGGAGGAGCACGGCGCCGGCCAGGGAGGTCATCGCGACCTGCCAGAGGGTCGTGACCGGGTAGCCGAACGCGCCGGCCAGGGGTGGGCCCGCGATCGCCCCGGCCAGGCCCGCCGCCATGCCTGCGAAGCGGGACGGGCGGCCAAGCAGCAGCGCTCGACCCAGCGTCCCCGCCAGCAGGCCGATTACCGCAACGATGAACAGCCCCGGCGTCCCCATGCCCGCAGCATGACAGGCGACCGCGGCGACGTCACGACTCTGGACGGTATCGCGCGAGGAGGGTAGGGATCGCCGCCCTTATCCGGCCGTGCACTGACACTAGATAGTCCGCCATGACCTCGTTTCTGCGTTCGGACCGGTCCCGCCCGGTCGCTGTCTGGCTGCTCGCGGTGGCCGTGCTCGTCCTGGCGATGGTCGTCGTCGGCGGGGCGACGCGTCTGACGGGATCAGGCCTGTCGATCACCGAATGGAAGCCGGTCACCGGCGCGATCCCGCCGATGGGCGAGGAAGCCTGGGGCAACGAGTTCTCCAAGTACCAGAAGATCCCGCAGTACCAGCAGGTCAACCGCGGCATGACCCTGGCGGAATTCAAGTCGATCTATCGCTGGGAGTGGGCGCATCGCCTGCTGGCCCGGCTGGTGGTCGCCGCCTTCGCCGTGCCGCTGGTGGTGTTTCTCATCCGGCGCAGCATTCCCCGAAGGCTGATCTGGCGTTGCGGCGCGATGTTCGGACTGCTCGCCATGCAGGCGGTCGTCGGCTGGTGGATGGTCGCCAGCGGGCTGGCCGGCCGGGTGTCTGTCGCGCCCGAGCGGCTGGCGACGCACCTGGGACTGGCGCTGGCGCTCTTCGTCCTGCTGGTCTGGACCGCGCTCGACGCCGATGCCGGCCAGCCCCGGCAGGACAACCCGACGCGCTGGCGGGCGGGATCGTTGATCTTCCTCGGCGCGGTCTATGTGCAGAGCCTGCTTGGCGCGCTCGTCGCCGGCGCGCACGCCGGCTTCATCTACAACGACTGGCCGCTCATGAACGGCGCGCTGTTCCCGAAGGACTACGCCGGAGAGGGCCTGTGGGCGACGCTCGCGCACAATCAGGCCTCGGTACAGTTCCACCACCGGATCGGCGCCTATCTGTTGCTTGCGGCCGGGCTGACCATTGCCGGGTTGGCCGCGCGCGCGCGCTACCTCGCCGAAGAGACCCGTCTTCTCGGCCTGATCGTCGGCGCCGTGGTGCTGATGCAGGCGGGCCTCGGCGTCGCGACCCTGATGGCGGGCGTGCCGCTGTGGCTGGGCATCCTGCATCAGCTGGGCGCCGCCATCCTGCTCGGGTCCGCCACAGTCTTCGCCTGGCGAGTCCGGCGAGTTTGAAATTTTTGTGATCGGCTGGCGTGTCCGGCCGCCGCGGCCCTAGATGGCCCCACCGCCGGAGCTGGACCATGCGCTACTTCGCTAGCCTCATTGCCGCCGCCGCCTTGAGCGCGTCCGGCGCCCTGGCGCAGGCTCTTCCCTCAAGCCAGACCGGCGACGCCTATTTCGCGGGGTCGGCCCAGCGCCTGTCCACCAATCTCGCCCAGGTTCCCAACACGGGTCGGGCGCGGAACGTCATCATCTTTCTGGGCGACGGCATGGGCCTGTCGACCGTGGCCGCCTCGCGCATCTTCGAAGGACAGCAGCGCGGCGTCGATGGCGAATCCAACAGCCTGGTGTTCGAGACCTTCCCCTATTTAGCCCTGTCGAAGACCTACAGCGCCGATGTCCAGGTGACCGACAGCGCGGCCGGCATTTCCGCGATCATGACAGGGGTCAAGACCCGCAACGGAATCATCGGGCTCACCTCGTCCGCGGTGCGCGAAGACTGCGCTTCGGCGCAGGGCGCGATGGCGCTCAATCTTGAGGACATCGCCAAGGCCTCGGGCCGGTCGACCGGCGTGGTCACGACCACCCGGATCACGCATGCAACTCCGGCCGGGGCCTACGCCCATACGCCTTACCGTGACTGGGAAGGCGACGCGGACATGTCGCCAGACGCCAAGGCCGCCGGCTGCATCGATATCGCCCGGCAACTGGTCGAAGCGCCGCTGGCCTCGCGTCTCGATGTCGCGCTGGGCGGCGGCCGGTCGCGCTTTCTGCCCGAAAGCGCCGACGGCAAGCGGGCGGACGCCCGCGACCTGACCCGGGAATGGCGTGAGACAGGCGGCCCTGGAGCCGTCTATGTCGCGACGGCCGATGAGATGATGGCGGCGCCGGTGACGCCGACCACCCGGATGCTGGGCCTCTTCGCCAACGAGCATCTGCCGTACGAAGTTGACCGGCCCGTGTCCGGTCAGGGCGTCCCGTCGCTCGCCGCGATGACGCTCAAGGCCATCGAGATCCTCAAACAGAACCCCAACGGTTACGTCCTGCTTGTCGAGGGCGGCCGGATCGACATGGCCAGCCATCTTGGCATGGCTGGCCGCACGGTGACCGAGACGGTTGCCTTCGCGGACGCGGTGAAGGCGGCCCTGGGCGTCGTCGACCTCAAGGATACGCTGGTGATCGTCACCGCGGACCACAGCCACGGTCTGGTCCTCACAGGGTATGCCAACCGCAATTCCCCAATCCTCGGGATCGCCACCGACGAAGGAGAACCGACGAAGGGACTCGACGGCAAGCCCTATACGACCCTGATGTTCGCGACCGGACCGGGCGGGCCCGACGGCGTGAACGATCGGGAGAACCCCGCCGACGTCGACACGACCAGTCCCGACTACCGCCAGGCCGCCGCTATCGGCCTCCGAAATGCCGCCCACAGCGGCGAGGATGTGGCGATCTATGCGATCGGTCCCCAGGCCTATCTGTTCAGAGGCGTGGTCGAGGAGACCTACACCTTTCATGTCGCCCGGCATGCTCTGGGCCTTGACGGTGCTGCACCGTCATCTCCGGCGGCGGAGAAGCCAAAAAAGCGGTTCCGTTTTCCTTTCGGGCTCTGAATTCGGCCGTTCGAGGGTGTGGTATCATGATACCGCATCATGAATCCCCTTGCGCCATAAGGGTTGCGGCGGAAAGTGATCATGCTGTTGTTGACAGGGCGGGCGCTCGCGGGTAACAGCGCGCCCTCACGTCGGGGACCGCTTGTCTCCGCCTGCAACGGATCAGTCCCATGATGAAGACCACGGCTTCTTTGAAGCCCGCCGAGGTCGAGAAGAAGTGGATCGTGATCGACGCCGAGAATGTGGTCGTTGGCCGCCTCGCGTCGTTCATCGCCATGCGTCTTCGCGGCAAGCACCGTCCTGACTACACTCCGAACGTCGACTGCGGCGACTACGTCGTCGTGGTGAACGCCGAGAAGGTGAAGTTCACGGGCCGCAAGCTCGACCAGAAGATCTACTACCGCCACACCGGTCACCCGGGCGGCATCAAGGAAATCACTGCCGGAAAGCAACTGGCCGGTCGTTTCCCCGAGCGCGTCCTGGAAAAGGCCGTCGAACGCATGCTGCCGAAGGAAAGCCCGCTTGCCCGCAAGCAGCTGACCCATCTGCGCATCTTCAACGGCGCCGAGCACACCCACCAGGCGCAGAGCCCTGAGCCCGTCGCGTTCGCTGAACGCAACGCCAAGAACGTCCGGAGCCAATAGATCATGGCCGAAGCTCAAGGTTTCGACGCTCTCCAGAGCCTGTCGTCCGCTCCCGAGGCCGCGCCCGCGGTCCAGAAGCTGGACAAGTACGGTCGCGCCTATGCGACCGGCAAGCGCAAGAACGCCATCGCCCGCGTCTGGATCAAGCCGGGCAAGGGTTCGATCACCATCAACGGCCGGGACCAGGAAGTTTACTTCGCCCGCCCCGTGCTGCGGATGATGCTCGCCCAGCCGTTCCAGGTCACCGACCGGGTCGGCCAGTTCGACGTCATCGTCACGGTTGAAGGTTCGGGCCTGTCGGGCCAGGCCGGCGCCGTGCGTCACGGTATCTCCAAGGCCCTGACCTACTTCGAACCGGCGCTGCGCACGGCCCTGAAGCCGCACGGCTTCCTGACCCGCGACAGCCGCGTCGTCGAGCGGAAGAAGTACGGCAAGGCCAAGGCCCGCCGCTCCTTCCAGTTCTCGAAGCGCTAGTCGTTCGCGAACACGGTTTGCGAAAGGGCGCTTCGGGAAACCGGAGCGCCCTTTTTCTTTGGAGCGAAGCATGAGCAACCCCGTCGTTCATTCGCCGGCGCTGAAGGTCGATCATCTCACCCTGATGGTGCGTTCGCTGGAGGGCAGCGCCAACTGGTACGCTGCGCTGTTGCCGGCGCTGGGATTTTCGAGAACGAGGACCGGCAACTGGGGGACGCCTGACGGGTTCTTCCTTCAGATCCTGCAGGCGGACGCAGATACGGCTGACTACGGGCGACGAGCTCCCGGTCTGAACCACGTCGGGTTCGGCGCACCAGACGAACAGACCGTGCTGCGCATCCAGGCGACCATGCGAGCTGCCGGGTTCGAGGCGCCCGAGATACAGAATCTGGGCGGCGCGCGAGCGCTGTTCATGAAGGATCCAGACGGGATCCGCTTTGAAGTGACCTACTATCCTCCCGGCGTGAGCGTCGTGGACTAGCGACGAGCAAGGACGAAAGCGATGACCCCCAAGGTCTTCATCGACGGCGAAGCCGGCACAACCGGGCTGCAGATTCGCGAGCGGCTTGCCGGCCGCACCGATATCGACCTGCTGTCGATCGCCGAAGAGCGCCGCAAGGACGTGGACGCCCGCGCCGAGCTCATCAACGCCGCCGATGCGGTGATCCTCTGCCTGCCGGACGACGCGGCGCGCGAGGCCGTCAGCCTGATCACCAATCCAGCGGTCAAGGTCATTGATGCCTCGACCGCGCACCGCACGGCTGACGGCTGGACCTTCGGGTTCCCCGAGCTGTGCAAGAGCCAGAGGCCGGCGATCAAGACGGCCAAACGGGTCTCCAACCCCGGCTGCTATTCAACCGGCGCCATCGCCCTCATCCGTCCGCTGGTCCAGGCCGGCCTCATGCCTGCCGACCATCCCGTCAGCGTCAACGCCGTCAGTGGCTATAGCGGCGGCGGCAAGCCGATGATCGCCGAATTCGAGGATGAGGCCAGCCCGACCTATACCAAGGCGCCGTACCGCATCTACGCCATGGGCCTGGAGCACAAGCATGTGCCGGAGATGCAGGTCCGCTCCGGCCTGCTGACCCGGCCGCTGTTTACGCCCGCCGTCGGCCGCTACGCCCAAGGCATGCTGGTCGAGGTTCCGCTGCATCTGGCCCAGATGGGCAACGGGCCGGACCTGAAGGACCTGCATGAGGCGCTGACGAAACACTATCGCGGCGAACAGTTCGTCGAGGTCGTGCCTCTCAAGGTCTGCGAAGCGCTCAGGACGCTCGACCCCGAGGGCCTGAACGGCACGAACCGCATGCAGCTGTTCGTGTTCGGCTCCGACGAAGGACGTCAGGCCCGGCTCGTCGCCCTGCTCGACAATCTGGGCAAGGGCGCCTCCGGCGCGGCGGTGCAGAACCTCAACCTGATGCTCGGCCTGCCCGAGGCCGCCGGCCTTTGATCGTCCGTAGGGCGGTCGTCGCGGACACGCCGGCCCTGCGGGCGATGATGGCTGTCAGCAACGGCTACCGGCAGCCCGCGGCCCGATCGATGATCTTCGGCTTCGCCGCCGGCTGGTCGGTGCCTGACGACGACCATGAGGTCTGGCTGGCGCAGGACATTCACGCGGTCGCCGGCTTCTACGTCCTGATCCCGCACGGCGCGGACCAGGAACTGGAACTGTTCTTCACCGCCAACGACAGCCAGGGGACCGGCGTCGGCCGTCGGCTGTTCGACCATATGGCCGACCGGGCGAGGGCGCTCGGCGCCGGCCGCGTGATCATCAGCTCGAACCCGGACGCGGCCGGTTTCTACCGGCGCATGGGTGCGATCGACATCGGCGTCTCACCGCCAGGCGACGGGATCAGTTGGGAACGGCCGAAATTTGAACTAATCCTCCCCGGAGCTTAGCGAGGGGGAGGGGGACCATCCGA
>CAZISF010000035.1:0-16117 GCA_964541915.1 uncultured Caulobacter sp. | reverse complement strand
CAGCCCCTCCACCGCCTCCGGCGGTCCCCCTCCCCACGGCGTGGGGAGGAAGAACTAACTTCTGACCTTCACGAAGCTCCCGGGAGCATCTTCCAGCGGCTTGCCGAGCGGACCCTTTGACGGATCCCGCGCGGGGACCATCTCGCCGGACCGTTCGTTGAGCCAGGCCGCCCAGTGCGGCCACCAGCTGCCGGGATGCTCGACCGCGCCGGCCTGCCATTCGGCGACGGTGGCGGGGAGGGCGTCGTTGGTCCAGTGCTGGTACTTCTTCGCATCCGGGTGGTTGATGACCCCGGCGATATGACCGCTGCCGGCCATGGTGAATTTCACCGGCCCGCCGAACAGTTTCGCCCCGCGATAGATGCTCCTGAACGGCGCGATATGGTCGTCCCGCGAGGACTGCACATAGATCGGGGTCTGCACCTTGTGCAGGTCGAGCTTCACGCCGGCGAGGGTCAGCTCGCCCTTCGAAAGCGCGTTGTCCTTGTAGAAATTGCGCAGATAGAAAAGATGCAGCGCCTTGGGCATGCGCGTCTGGTCGCTGTTCCAGAACAGCAGGTCGAACGGCTTGGGTTCCTTGCCCATCAGGTAGTTGTTGACGAAGAACGACCAGATCAGATCGTTGCCGCGCAACGAATTGAAGGTGTCGGCCATCGACTTGCCGGGCAGGAAGCCGCCCGACTGGTCCATGGTCTCCTCGATCGAGCGGAGCCAGGCGTCGTCGACGAACAGCCTCAGGTCGCCCGCCTCCTCGAAATCCTGCTGGGCCGCGAAAAAGGTCGCCGACTGGATGCGCTTGTCGCCCTTGGCCGCCATGTGGGCGAGGGCGCAGGAGAGCAGGGTGCCGCCGATGCAGTAGCCGACCGTGTTCACCCGGTCCGTGCCGCATTGTTTCATCACCTGGGTCGTGGCGTCATAGATGCCCTCGATCAGGTAGTCCTCGAAGGTCTTGGCCGCGAGGGTCTCGTCCGGGTTGACCCAGCTGGTGACGAAGACGGTGAACCCCTGGGCCGTCAGCCAGCGGATCAGGCTGTTATCGGGGCGCAGGTCGGTGATGTAGAACTTGTTGATCCAGGGGGTGAACAGCAGCAGCGGGATCTCCCGCACCTGTTCGGTCGTCGGTTCGTACTGCAGCAGCTGCAGGATGTCGTTCTGGTAGACGACCTTGCCAGGCGCGGTGGCGACGTTTTCGCCGACCTTGAACTGCTCCATGTCCGTCTGGCTGATCTGCAGCTGGCCGCCGCCGCGGGCCAGGTCCTCGGCGAAGTTTTCCATGCCGCGAACCAGGCTTTCGCCGCCGCTGGTCATGGCCTCCTTGAGCGCCGCCGGATTGGACATCAGGAAGTTCGACGGCGAGATCGCGTCCGTCAGCATCTTGATGAAAAACTCGACGCGACGCTTTTCAAGCGGGTCGACGCCCTCGACTTCAGAGACGAGATCGTTCAGCCAGCCGCTGGTCAGCAGGTAGGACTGCTTCATCACGTCATAGACGGGATGGGCGCCCCATTCCGGATCGTTGAAGCGCTTGTCGCCCTTTGGCGGGGTGATGACCGGCTCCACCTGTTCGCCACCCATGCGGCGGGCCGTGGTCTGCCAGAGGTCCAGATAGCGCGAAAACAGGTCGGCCTGGGCCCGCATCAGGCGATCAGGCTGCGCCGCGAGGCGGCCCATGACGTCGGTCAGGGCCGGGCCGACATGGAAGGGGTCCGGGCTCAGCGCGGCGGGACTGTCGGCCTGGCGCAGGGCGGCCTCCGCGATGGCGCCCTGCGCCGTCACCGCGGCGCGGGCGAGATTGGCCGACAGCTTTTCCAGGGCCTCTCGTTGTTCCGAAGACAGAAACGCGGCCGGATCGGGCGCCGCGGCATAGTCGAACGACGGGAGCGGGGACGGCTGAGGCGGCGGCGTGGCCTTCGGCGATTCGGCGGGCCTGGGCTTTGCGGCTTTCGCCGCAGCCGTCGGCGCGGCGGGCTTTGCGGCGGGTTTCTTCGTCGAAGACCTCTTCGTGGGCGTCTTCGGGGGTGTAGTCTTGCCGCTAGAGCCTGCCATGCGTGCGTCCTTCCCGGTGCGTGGGCGTCTCGCGCCCTTTCGCTGAACCTGATCATGGCATAAGACCGTGACCGATATGAACGGCGTAGCGCGAACTTTCTGGCGATCCTTGCGACTGGCGCTCCTGGCGGGCGTGGCAGGCGGCCTGACGGCCTGCGCCGACCTGCCGAAACTGGAGCCCGTGACCAGCGCCACGACCGACCCCAAGTCGCCCGCGGCCGCCCAGGTGGATGAGGCGCTGAAGCATCCCGGCCCTTGGCCGACCTTCGCCGGAATTCCCCAGATCCCCGATGACGTGCGCAATTCGGAGGCCTGGCGGGCCGCTATCGAAGACCAGGAAGCCGAAGGCGTCTACACCGCCCGGAGCGTGGCTGAAGACACCTGGAGCCTGACGGCGACCGAGGCCTTTGAGGCCCAGGCGCGCGTCGACGCCAATCCGCTGAACCTGCACGCCCCCACCGACGCCGAGATCGCCGAGTCGGAGGCCTATTCCCGCGCCCTGCGCAAGCGAGCTACCCCGCCTCCGTCGCCGAGGTGAATCCGGCGCGGCGGAGGCAAGAAATTCCCTGAACCTGCTTGGAGTCGCCCCTTCCGGGGGTTATCCATGCGCGACCTCCGCTCCCAGAGCGCCGGTGATGGCGCAGAGAGCCCTATAATGACCACCGAGTTTCACCGTATCCGGCGTCTGCCGCCCTACGTTTTCGAGGAAGTGAACCGTATCAAGGCCAAGCTTCGGGCCGAAGGAACGGACATCATCGATTTCGGGATGGGCAATCCCGACATGCCGACCCCCAGGCATATCGTCGACAAGCTGATCGAGACCGCCCGCGACCCAAAGGCCGGCCGCTATTCCGCCTCCAAAGGCGTCATAGGCCTGAGGCGGGCGATGGCGGGCTACTACGAGCGCCGCTACGGCGTGTCGCTCAACCCCGACACCGAAGTTGTCGCGACCCTGGGCTCCAAGGAAGGCTTCGCCAACCTCGCCAACGCCCTGACCGCCCCGGGCGACGTGATCATCTGCCCCAACCCGGCCTATCCGATCCACGCGTTCGGATTCATCATGGCCGGCGGCGTGATCCGCCACGTGCCGGCCCTGTCGCCGGAAGAGTACCTCGCCGGCATCAGCCGCGCCGTGAAGCATTCGGCGCCGCCGCCCAGCATCCTGATTCTCAGCTATCCGTCGAACCCGACCGCGCAGTGGGTTGATCTGGATTTCTACCGGGACGCCGTTCAGCTGGCCCGAAAGCACGACATGCTGATCATCTCCGATGTCGCCTATTCGGAGATCTACTTCGACAACAACCCGCCGCCGTCGATCCTGCAGGTCGAAGGCGCCAAGGACCTCGCCGTCGAGGTCAACAGCCTGTCCAAGACCTATGCGATGGCGGGCTGGCGCGTGGGCATGGTCGTCGGCAACGCGCGCATGTGCGCGGCCCTGGCGCGGGTGAAGTCCTATCTGGACTACGGCGCCTTCCTGCCGATCCAGGTGGCGGCGGCCGCCGCGCTGAACGGCCCGCAGGACTGCGTCGAGGAGATCCGCGGCATCTACAAGTCGCGCCGCGACACCCTTGTCAGCAGCATGAAACGCGCCGGCTGGGACATTCCCGCGCCGCCGGCCTCGATGTTCGCCTGGGCCAAACTTCCCGAGCCCTACAAGGACGTCAGTTCGATGCAATTCTCCCGGATGCTGATCGAGGAAGCGGGCGTCGCGGTCGCGCCGGGATCGGGCTTCGGCGAGTACGGCGAGGGCTATGTGCGCATCGGCCTGGTCGAGAACGAACATCGCATCCGACAGGCGGCGCGCAACGTGAAGAAGTTCCTGGCCGACTCCGAACGGATCCTCGCCAAGGCGCACAACGCGGTGGCCGCGCAATGAGCGCGCGGACCTGGCGAATCGGCGTCGCCGGTCTCGGCACCGTCGGCGGCGGACTTCTGCAGTTCCTGTCGGAGCGGCCGGATTTCGCGCCGGCCGGGGGCAGGGCGGTCATCACGGGCGTCACGGCCAGATCGCGGTCGCGGCCACGCAGCATCGACATTTCGAACCTCGCCTGGTTCGACGACCCTGTCGCTCTGGCGACGTCGCCGGACGTCGACCTGTTCGTTGAACTGGTCGGCGGCTCCGACGGGCCCGCCAAGGCCTCCGTCGAGGCCGCGCTGAAGGCCGGCAAGCCGGTCGTCACCGCCAACAAGGCGCTGATCGCCGAGCACGGCGCCGAACTGGCCGCGCTGGCGGAAGCGTCGGGCGTGCCCCTGCTGTTCGAGGCGGCCGTCATGGGCGGCACCCCGGCCGTCAAGATGCTGCGCGAGGCCATGGTCGGCGACGACGTGGTCGGCGTCGCCGGCATTCTCAACGGCACCTGCAATTTCATCCTCAGCGAGATGGAACAGCGCGGCGCATCCTTCGCAGACGTGCTCGCTGAAGCCCAGCGGATGGGCTACGCGGAAGCCGATCCGACCATGGACGTCGGCGGGTTCGACGCGGCCCGCAAGGTCACGATCCTGGCGGCGCTGGCGTTCGGCTGCGCACCCAATTTCGCCGCCGCCGAGATCGAAGGCATCGACCAGGTCGATCTGCTGGACATCCGACTGGCGAAGGATCTGGGATATCGCATCCGGCTGATCGCCTCGGCCGACCGAACGCCGGACGGCGTTGCGGTGCGGGTTCATCCCTCGCTGGTGGCTCAGGGGCACCCGCTGGCCGAGACCCGCGGCGCGCTCAATGCGCTGTTCATCGAGGGCACGCGGATCGGGCGGATCTTCATCCAGGGGCCGGGCGCCGGGGCCGGGCCGACGGCTGCCGCCGTCGCGGCCGACATCGCCGACGTCATGACCCTGCCGACCCGGCCGGTGTTCCAGCGTCCCGCCGGGGCGCTGAAGCCATTCGTGGCCGTCGCCCCCACACGTCGCGTCGGCAAGGCCTATCTGCGGCTGCTGGTGAAGGATCAGGCCGGGGTCATTGCCGCCGTTTCCGAGACACTCGCCGAATGCGGGGTGTCGATCGACAGCTTCCTGCAGAAGCCGGTTGAGGACGCCGGCGGGGTGCCGATCGTGCTGACGACACACGCGATCGCGGAGTCTGTGCTGACCGATGCGATAAACCGCATCGAAAAACTGCCGTCCGTGCTAGAGCGTCCGCGCCTGTTGCGCATCGCGCGTATTTGAGAATCCTCCGACAACACTGGAGAGCGCCCCGGAAAGGGGCCGGGAGACTGACCTTCATGAGTTCTGAAACGCTGGACCGGGGACTGGTTCTGGACGCGGTCCGGGTGACCGAAGCGGCGGCGATCGCCGCCTGGCATCTCGTCGGCCGCGGCGACGAGAAGGACGCCGATCAGGCGGCCGTCGACGCAATGCGCAACGCGCTGAACGATCTGGCCATCGACGGCGAGATCGTCATCGGCGAGGGCGAGCGGGACGAAGCGCCGATGCTCTACATCGGCGAGAAGGTCGGCACCGGCAAAGGCCCGCGCGTCGACATCGCGCTGGACCCTCTTGAAGGCACGACACTGACGGCCAAGGCCATGGCCAACGCCCTGGCCGTGATGGCCTGGGCCCCGGCCGGCACGCTGCTGAACGCGCCCGATACCTACATGGACAAAATCGCCTGCGGCCCCGGCTACGCCGAGGGGGTGATCGATCTGGACGCCTCGCCGGCGGACAACGTCCGCGCCATGGCCAAGGCCAAGGGCGTCGAACCTGACCAGATCACCGTCTGCGTCCTGGACCGTCCGCGCCACACCGAGATTATCAACAGCCTGCGTTCCGTCGGCGCGCGGGTCTATCTGATTACCGACGGCGACGTGGCCGGTGTGATCAACACTGCTGATCCCTCGACCGGAGTCGACCTCTACATCGGCCAGGGCGGAGCGCCGGAGGGCGTACTGGCCTGCGCGGCGCTGAAGTGCGTCGGCGGCCAGTTCCAGGGCCGTCTGGTGTTCCGCAATAATGACGAACGCGCCCGCGCCGCCAAATGGGGCATCACCGACCTCGACCGCAAATACATGCTCGACGAGATCGTCCGCGCCGACGCCATCTTCGCCATGACCGGCGTGACTGACGGCGCGCTTCTCGACGGGGTCAAGTTCGAGGCCGGATTTGTCCTCACCCACACCATGGTGATGAACTCCTCCACCCGCACTGTGCGTGAAGTGCGGATGAAGCGGCCCCTCTGACGATGGCCGACGGCGCGCCGGAGGCAGGCTTCCTCGGTGTGCGCCGCTCGCTGTCCGGACGGGCCTGGCGCTGGCGTCCCGCCGACGCCGCGCTGATCCGTGATCACCAGATGCGCCATGGGCTCAGCGAGCCTTTGGCCCGTGCGTTGGCCGGGCGCGGCATCGATACGGCCGGCGCAACCGACTACCTGACGCCGACGCTGAAGGCGCAGTTTCCCGACCCCTCTACGTTCGCCGACATGGATCTGGCGGCCTCGATCCTCGTCGACGCCGTCGAGACCGGCCGGCAAACGGCCGTGTTCGCCGACTACGACGTCGACGGCGCCTCGAGCGCGGCCCAGCTGGTGCGCTGGTTCCGGGCCATGGGCCGCGAGCTTGCCATCTATGTGCCCGACCGGATCATCGAGGGCTATGGCCCAAGCCCGGCCGCCTTCCGCCATCTGCAGGAGCAGGGCGCGGACCTTGTGGTCACCGTCGACTGTGGCGCGGCGGCGACAGACGCCCTGGTGGCGGCGAGAGACATCGGCCTCGATGTCGTGGTCATCGATCACCACCTGATGCGCGGCGACCAGCCGCCGGCCGCGGCCCTGGTCAATCCCAACCGGCCCGACGACACATCGGGGCAGGGGCATCTCGCTGCGGCCGGGGTGACCTTCGTGCTTCTGGCCGCCCTGAACCGCGAGGCGCGGCGCAGGGGCCTGTTCCAGGAGCGTCCGGAGCCCGACATCCGCCAGTGGCTCGACCTGGCGGCCATGGGCGCGGTCTGCGACGTCACCAGCCTGACCGGCTTCAATCGCGCCATCGCGGCCCAGGGGCTGCGAACCATGTCGAACTGGGCCAATCCCGGGCTGAAGGCGCTGCTCGACGTGGCCAAGGCCCAGGGGCCCGCCACGACCTTCCACGCGGGCTTCATTCTCGGCCCCCGGATCAACGCGGGAGGACGGATCGGGCGGTCCGACCTCGGCGCGCGCCTGCTGTCGACCGATGATCCCGAAGAAGCCCGCGATCTGGCTGAACAGCTCGATGCCCTCAACGCCTCGCGCAAGGACGTCGAGAAAGGGGTCATTGACGAGGCCGTGCTGTCGATCGAACGGGACAGCAACTTCGATCCCGAGGCTCCGGCCATCGTCGTGGCCGGAGACGGATGGCATCCGGGCGTCGTCGGCATTGCCGCCGCTCGCCTGCGGGAGCGCTATCGCAAGCCGGTTGTCGTGATCGGCATCGACCGGCCGTCAGAAACAGGCAAGGGCTCGGGCCGCTCCCAGCCGGGTGTGAACCTCGGCAGGGCGGTACAGGCCGCGTTCGACGAGGGCCTGCTGCTGGCAGGAGGCGGCCACGCCATGGCCGCGGGCCTGACCATCCGGCCGGCGATGATTCCCGATCTGCGCGCCTTCCTTTGCGAGCGACTTGCCGACGAAATGGTCGAGGCCGCCGGTCAGGACGCGATCGAGATCGACGCCCTGGTCAGCCCCGGTGGCGCGACGCGCGGCCTCTACGCCGAGTTCCAGCGCCTTGCCCCATTCGGTCCGGGCAATCCCGAACCCACCTTCGCCGTCGCCGACGCCCGGATCGAGCGTCCCATGATGCTCAAGGGCGGCCATGTGCGCTGTACGCTGATGGATTCCTCGGGTGGGCGTCTCAAGGCCGTGGCTTGGCGGGCCGGAGAGACAGA
Organism: uncultured Caulobacter sp.; assembly: GCA_964541915.1. Classification (GTDB taxonomy): domain Bacteria; phylum Pseudomonadota; class Alphaproteobacteria; order Caulobacterales; family Caulobacteraceae; genus Caulobacter. The sequence goes on along the minus strand of CAZISF010000035.1, from coordinate 8,227 downwards.
GATGGGCGCGCGCATTATGGCCGGCGGCGGATCAATGCATTTCGTCGGCAGGTTGAAGCCCGATGACTGGCAGGGCCGTCAAAGTGTCGAGCTGGAAATCGAGGACGCCGCCGACCCCAGGATGGTGCTGTAATTCATCGGTCGCGGCCTTTGGCGGCGCAGAGACGTGAAGACCTGCGCAAGGGGCTTGCGCCACCCGGGAGTCGCGAATATACAGCCGCTTCCTCGCGACCGGGCGCCCTTCGTCTATCGGTTAGGACCCCAGATTTTCAATCTGGTAAGAGGGGTTCGACTCCCCTAGGGCGTACCACCGCCGCGAGTGACTTTTCCCAAAATATCGCGACCAATTGTCGCACCCAAAGCCCGAGTCATCGTCTGGGCGAATTCCCGCATTGACGGCTCTCGCCCCGCGAGAACAGTGTTATACCTAAGACCTCGTCCAAACGGCACTTCGGGATGGGGCAGAGGGGCGGAATGTCTGGTTTTGATTTCGAGGCTCAGGACTCGCACGAAGAATCCGTGCGGATCAATGGCCGCGTGAAATGGTTTGATGCCGGGAAGGGCTACGGTTTCATCGTTCCCGACGATCCCAGCCAGACCGGCTTGAAGGATGTGCTTCTGCACATCACATCGCTGCGCAACGCAGGTCGCGAGTCTGCCATCGAGGGCTCGGTGATCATTTGTGATGTCGTACGCCGAACCAAGGGCTGGCAGGTTTCCGACATCGTTGACCTGGACGAGACGGCCGCGCCGCCCGTTGGCGAACGGCCCCAACGCCGTTTCGACCAAGAGTCCGGCGGTGGTTTCCGCCGCGACCGGTTCGGCGGCGGTTTTGGCGGAGAGTCACGCGAGGTCCCGCGACGGGGTCCGCCCGTGCACGCTGAGGGTCCGCTCGAGCATTGCACCGTCAAATGGTTCAACCGCACCAAAGGCTACGGTTTCGTGGTGCGCGACGCCCAGCCGGGGGATATCTTCGTCCACATCGAGACGCTGCGCCGCAGCGGCCTTGATGACCTGCAGCCTGGAGATGGCGTGATGGTGCGCTTCGCCGAGGGCCCCAAGGGTCTTGTTGTGGCCGAAATCGCGGCGTCCTGACGCTCGATCGCTCCTGGAGTAACCCGTTGATCCTGAACATGCGTAACGCCGGCCGGACCGCTGTCCTGACCGCCGCGCTGCTCGCGGCTTCCATGGCCGGAGCCTGCCATGCGGAAAGTGCGCCTTCGCCAGCCGCGACCACTCCCGCCCGGATCGTGCTGACGCCGGTCACGGAGCCCCTGACGATCGACACCGCCACCGGCGTGAAAGCGTTCAAGGTCGAGATCGCCGACGACGACGACGAACGTGAAAAGGGCCTGATGTATCGAACGACCCTGGCCCCCGACGCCGGCATGCTGTTCGAATGGGAACGCGCCGCGCCACGCGCCTTCTGGATGAAGAACACCTACATCCCGCTCGACATCATCTACATCGGAGCCAACGGCCGGATCATCTCGATCGCCGCCATGGCCCAGCCGTTCGACGAGACCCCCATACCCTCACGCGGCGACGCGAAGGCCGTCCTGGAGCTCGCCGGCGGCCGCGCCGCGCAGCTTGGCATCGACCTGGGCGATCAGGTTCATCACCCGATGTTCGGCCGGTGACGGACGAGACCGTTCCGGCGCCGCCGGAGGGGTTCAAGCCCAGCGCCCGAGGCCCCTATACGACACACAACGGGCCGTTCTTTCACCGCATCGAGAACGATCGGCTGGAGCACGCCTTCTTCGTCCTCAAGCGGCACTGCAACAGCCTGGGCATCGTCCACGGCGGCATGCTGTCGACCTTCATGGATGGCGTGCTGGCGAACGCCGTGGGCCGCGAAACAGGCACGGCCTCGGTGACCGTGCACCTGTCGCTCGATTTCCTGTCGATGGCCCGGGCCGGCGACTGGGTCTACGGGGATGGCGTGGTCACCCGCAAGACGAAGGACCTGATCTTCGTCGAGGGGCGCATCCACACCGGCAGTCGCGACGTGATGCGGGCCAGCGGCATCTTCAAGCCGGTCCATCGGCGCGCGGACCAGCCGGCGCCGGGCGCCCGGCCTAAGCCAGACTGAGCACGACCTTGACGCAGTCGCCGTGATGCTGGGCGGCGATGGCAGCGTTGATCTCGGCGAACGGGAAGGTCTTCACCAGCTTCTCGACCGGCAGGCGGCCGGCCTTCCAGTGGGCGATCAACTCGGGGAGGAAGACGTCCGGGTCGCTGTCGCCCTCAATGATGCCGCGCACGGTCTGGCCGAACGTCAGAACGGTCCCGAGGTCGCCGGGCAGCGGCGTGCCCGCCGGCGGGATGCCGACGATCCCCAGCACCCCCTTGGGGGCCAGGGCGCCCATGATGGCGGTCAGGGTGTCGGGTCGGCCCGTCGTGTCGAAGGCATAGTCAACGCCCTGCGGCAGGATCGCGCGGACAGCCGCTGCCAGGTCCGGACTGGCGGCCGGGTCGATGACATGCGTCGCGCCGAGCTCGGTGGCCAGCGCCCGCCGCGCCGCGTGCGGCTCGACGACGATGACAGTTCCGCAGCCCTGGATCTTCGCGCCCATGACCGCCGAAAGGCCCACGGCGCCGCCGCCGGTGATCAGCAGGCTGGAGCCTGTCGGACAGGCCAGGGCCAGCATGATGCCGCCGGCGCCCGTCTGGACGCCGCAGCCGAGCGGCGCGGCCAGCTCGAACGGGATGTCGTCCGGCAGCTTCAGGACGTTCGCCTCGTAGGCAAGGGCGTAGGTCGCGAAGGACGACTGGCCGAAGAAATTTGACGAGACAGCCGTGTCGCCCTGCTTCAGCGCCTTGGACCCGTCCGGCCGCATGCCGATGTAGTTCAGGGCCGGCATTGAATAGCAGTAGGCGGGATCGCCGCTCTTGCAGCGGTCACACTGGCCGCAGGAGCGGAAGGTGAGGGCCACCCGGTCTCCGGCGACGACCTTGGTCACGGAGGCGCCGACGCGCTCGACCACGCCCGCGCCTTCATGACCCAGCACGGCGGGCATCGAGAAGGGCATGCCGCCCTCCCGGGCGACCAGGTCGGTGTGGCAAACGCCGACGGCGGCGATGCGGACGAGGATCTCGTCGGCGCGCGGCTCGTCCAGTTCGACGGTCTCGAGCGTGAAGTCCTGGCCCGGGGCGCGGGCGACGGCGGCGGTTACCTGCATGGTCGAATCTCTCAAGCGGTCCAGAGGTCGTAGGTGTCGTGGTCCAGCGCCTGGGTGCAGGCCCCGCGGGTCATGGTCAGGAACAGGGCGTCGCCGCGCTCTGTGCGCTCGACCGCGATGGCCGAGAAGACGCCCATGAACACGCCGTGGACCGCCATGCGGCGGTAGTCGGTCCAGCAGTCCGCCGCGCTGTAGTCACTGACGCCGAGCCGGCGCAGTTCATCGTGATACTGCCCGATCAGTTCGCGCTCGTGCCGGCGTCGAAGATCCGGCGAAATGCCGGCGCTCAGGAAATATGTCACGTCCGTCATCCCGTGGCCGATGGCCAGGGTCTGCCAGTCCAGCGTGCCCATGCGGCGGGATCCGCCCTGGATGTCGAACAGGATGTTGTCGAGCCGGAAGTCGCCGTGCTGGACCGTGAACGGTCCCTCGGTCACGCCCTGAAACTGCGGCATGATCTCCGGAAGGCGGGTGACAAGAGCCATATGCTCGTCGGCCAGGACGCCATCGTAACGCTCGCGGAAAGCCCCGATGATGCCGGGCAGGGCGGCGATGATCGCCGGGAACATGTCCGGACTGGACGCCAGCCAGGCGATGTCCTTCAGCGAGGGGTCGTTCCACCGTGGGGCGTGCAGGGCCGCGGCCTCCAGCATCGCGGTGCGGGCGTCATCGATCGAGCAGCCCGTCAGCTGATCGCCGGCCCGGGCCGGGCCGAAGTCCTCGAAGATCAGCGTGAAGGCCGAGGTTTCCGGATCGATCCCGGCGAAGTGGGTCCTGGGGGTGATGATCCCGACGGTCGAGGCCACTTCGCGATAGAAGCCGACTTCGCGACCATTAGAGATTGAACGCCGCGCCCGTGGCCCGGCTGCCGGGATCGGCGGCGGCGAACTTGCCGACCACGCTGGCGGGCGCCGTCTCCGGCGCGCCCTCATAGCCCAGGGTCATCCGGTAGCTGTCGCCGACGAGGCCATTTCCGACCGGTTTAATGTCAATCGAGGTCACCCGGCCCGTTGGCAGAGCGCCGGACGCCCGCAGCACGGCCGTCATCCAGGCGGGGTCTACGGCGTCGATGGTGGCGGCGATGGCGGGTTGCGTCATGTCGTGTTTCCCGATCGCCGACGGACTTGGCGCCGCCTGGCGAAGGCTGGTCCCTGAAATCACCGCTAGACCATCCCTGGCGGCGCTGGAACCATCTTTAGGCCGATCACCCAACGGAACCGCAACCGACATGCGCAATACGTTTGCTACCGGCCGCGAAGCTTTGTAGAGCAAGCCCTTCCGTGATTACGGGGTGTGGCGCAGTCTGGTAGCGCATCTGGTTTGGGACCAGAGGGTCGGAGGTTCGAATCCTCTCGCCCCGACCACGGAAACGACTGACCGCAGGAGGCTCCGCATGCTCGCGCGCATCTATCGTCCCGCCAAGACCGCCATGCAGTCCGGCAAGGCCAAGACGAAGGACTGGCTCCTGGAGTTCGAGCCGGCCGCCGCGAAGCGCACCGACCCGCTGACCGGTTGGACCCAGTCCACCGACATGAACGGCCAGGTGCGGCTGACCTTCGAAACACGGGAAGAAGCGGTCGCCTACGCCCAGCGTCACGGCATCGCCTTCCAGCTTTTCGAGCCGAAAGAGCCGAAGAAGATCATCAAGGCCTACGCCGACAACTTCGCCACCAATCGCCGGCAATCCTGGACGCACTAGGTTGCGCGGTGGATCCCTGGAGCCCCGGATCAAGTCCGGGGGATCCTGAGGGATCGCTCCTCAGGACAACGACCACCCCCGTCCGTCATGGTGAGGCGTGAGCCTCGATCGAGCGTCTCGAACCACGCAATCTGGCCCCGCGTCACGAACGCAGTTACACCACCGTCGAAGACCCCATAGCTCAACCGGATAGAGCACCTGCCTTCTAAGCAGGGGGTTGCAGGTTCGAGTCCTGCTGGGGTCGCCAATCCTGTAAGGGATTGCGGGTAATGCGACGGTCCACCGATGCCGTGTTTTACATCCTGTTTTACAGGTCACGTTCTCGTGGTGTTCAGATCCAGCCGGCGGATCCGGTCGCGCAGCAGTTCGTCGCGCTTGACGTACCTGTCCATCAGAGCCTCCACCCGCGCTTCGTTCCAGGTGAGGATCTGGGCTATCTCCTTTGTTGTGAGATTTGCCTTGTAGAAGCGAGTCGCGGCGGTGCCGCGTAGGTCGTGAAAATGCAGGCCTTCCAGTCCGGCCGCGACCTTGGCCGCGTTCCAGCTCGCTCCAAACCCAGCGCCCCAAGGTTTCCAGCGTGAATTGGCCAAGACGGTCATTGGTTGGACGACATCTTTCCGACCCTGCGCCTTGAAGCGCTCTGCCATATCGGCGTGATGAGCGCGGATTTCGTCCAGAAGCAAGCGAAGCTCGCTGTATACCGGGATCAAAGTAGTCTTCCGTTGACCACTTTTCCCGGTGCTGATCTCAATCGAGTTTGGGGACACATGGGTCCATGTGAGGCGGAGCAGGTCCGACTTTCGTAAGCTGGTCAGGCTTGCCAGGCGGGCTGCGAACATCAGTTCGGTCGACGCGTGGCGGCCTAACTGTTCCAGGTCTTCCTCGCGCCAGATGAGCTCCGAGCGATTTGCGCTGTAGATCTTGGGAATGGCGGCGCAGGCGTTGTCGCTCAACAGCCCCTCATGCTGTCCAAATGTCAGGAGCCGCGAAAGCGCCTGCAAAGCCATGTCTGCAGCACGCGGCGTCGCGCGAAACTCGTCCCGCCATCGGCGGATGTAGGGTCGAATTTGCGGTCGGTCGAACTGGGATACGCGAAGGCTACCGAAATGGGCGCGGATCTTGTCTAGCCATGGCCCCCATGCTTCGCGAGTTCGATCACCAATCTGGGTCGTCCATGCATCGCTGGCTCGGTACAAGGTCACCAGTTCGTCGATCGTGCCTTTCCCGGCCTTAGGTTGCCGAGCCTCCAAGGCTGCAGCCAGTTCTTGAACAAAGGCGGGGGAGCCCGGGACCGCCATAAGCCGCGGCGCCCCCTTGCCGCGCCAAGCGTAGTAGTAGTCTCGCCCCTTCGACGTTACGCGATGGACGCCTTCGAGCTTAACGTTGGGCATGGCTCGCTGCCCAGATGTCGAGTTCGCAGGCGAGATCCGCCTCATCGACCCCAATGGTGTTTTCGTTAGCGCCCGCGGCCAGGAATTTCACGCTCTTGTCGGGCAGCAGGTGGGCGCCAACAATGAGGATTCCACGGGCCGCAAGGGCGTCGAGCACCCTGTTCATCTGGGCCCGGCTGATTGTTGATCCTCGGCTCATTGGCTCCTTCCGTTAACCTTCAATACGGGCCACATTTATCTGAATTTATTCCTTTAAGTGCGCGTTCCCCCACCGAAGGTCGGCTGAGTGCATGTGAGGCATCCCGTAACTTCGTTGCTCGAGAGTCGCCTGACAAGTCCGTCGGCTGACACATGATGCGAAGCCCAGTGGACTTCAGACCTTTCTACAGGCCTTCGGCTCGGATACGAGCGAGGGCGGCGACGAAGTCGTCGATGGTGTAGTCACCGTGGGTCTTTTCGACGAGCTGCTCAGGCGTCATGTCCCGACCACCCTCGTACATGAGGACGGTGTCGATCACCTCTTCGGGGTCGGTCGGCAGCTCGGACGTCGAGGCTACGCGGATCGCGTAGGTGCGCGGAGGGAGCGGGACAGTCGTCGTCCCGTCCGCTCGAAAGGTCAATTCAGGCTGCCAGTGGTGTGGGTTCACACAGTCGGGGTTCCAGCACAGCCGGCGCAGCTTCCATGTCTTGTGCATGGGCTGGTCGTAGATCAGCTCGAAGATCACCCGAACGGTGGTCTGAGCTCGACCTTCATGGTGCATGAGCTTTGGGCCCAGGATGCAGTTCTCCTGAAGTCCAGTAGGTTTTGGCCAGTTGTGGAGGGTTGACTGTAGCTCGCAGTCTGCCATGGATAGCAGCTTGGCGACGCGTGTTAGTAGGGGTTGCCTTGGGCGCATGCGAGTTCCATTAACTTGCCTGACCGTCCAATTCAAAAACTTATATTTTATATTTTATACTAGACTTCTCTCTCTCTAAAAAAATTAAAGAAAGAGAGATCCAATTTAATGGAACTCCCAGCTCGCCGAACGAGGCGAACCCCACCCGGCGAGCCTCATCACAACCACCCGGCGAAGATGGATCTAGCCCGAACGACCCGTCGGCTACCGGGTTAGCTGGCCCTCAACCTGCTATTGGCGATTGCGGACTCTCAGAGCGTGCTGGGCGGGCGTTTCGTGAAATCCAACCTTTGGTGCCGGCGGGTGGCCAAATGGGCGTCAGCGGGACTCCCTGAGTCTGCATTCACCCCTTCAGTCCGAACTTCCAACGCAAGAGGCGTCGATCTCAACTGGATCGACGCCTCCGGCATTTCTTTGGCGGGGCCTAGTTCGGCCGCGTCGTCTCGTCGCCGCGTGCGCTGAGTCCGGCGTTCACCCGGTCGAGCGCCAGCAGGAACATAGCGACCGCCTGGTGTCGGGGTTCGCTGATCGAGCGGAAGTAGGCGTCCGTACCCCGAATGACCTCAACAGCAGCAGGAGCGATGTGTTGGGCATCGTCAGGCTCCCAGACGAGTTCCAGCATCGAGGCCAGCTCGCCAGCAGCGTGCCAGAGAAGCACGATTTCCGAGGGCAGCTCTTCTCCAGCACGCAAGTCCCAGATCTTTCCGCGCTGCTTCAGCAGTTGTTTCATCGTCATCATAGTGGATTGGTCTCCGTATCTGTGATTGGCCCGTCGGAAGTGGCGGACATTTCAGATTTACGGAGAACGCCGCCCTCTAGAGGGGCGAAATGGGAAGGGGTACAGGCAGTTTTCGCATACCCTACAAATGTTTACGCTAGACTCTTGCGAAAAATGTCCGTCCCCAATTTCTGTTTCGCAGTGCTATCATAGTGGCCCAGCCGAAAGTCCGCGCAGGCGAAACTTTATCATTGAGGGTCGCCGCAACTTCGTCCGCCATCGCCAAGCGCTGCTTCTTCAGGATTTCCAGCCGATCGTCGGCGGCGGCTTCGACGCCGGTC
>CAZISF010000034.1:0-28665 GCA_964541915.1 uncultured Caulobacter sp. | reverse complement strand
GATAGGCGCGGTCGGCGCTGATGAAGCGGCCCGTCAACATGAACTCGGCCGCCACAGAACTTCCGACCATGCGCGGCAGGAAGTAGCTGACCCCGATGTCGCAGGCCGACAGGCCGATGCGGATGAAGGCGGCGTTCATGCGCGTCTTCGGGGTGACGATGCGGACATCGCTGGCCAGGGCCAGGGCAAAACCGCCGCCGGCCGCCGCGCCGTCCACGCAAGCGATGATGGGTTGTGGACAGCGGCGCATGGCGATGACGATTTCGGCGATGCTGCGCTGGGAATCGAGGCCGTCGGCGATGCGGCGCGGACCGTTGCTTTCCGTGCGCTCCTTCAGGTCGAGGCCGGCGCAGAAGGCGGGGCCCGCGCCGGACAGCACGACCACGCGAACGTCCCGTCGCCAGTAGAGGTTCACGAACAGGTCGCGCAGCTCGGCCGTCAGACGACGGTTGAGAGCGTTCAGGCTGTCAGGACGATTCATCGTCACCCAGAGGGCGTCGCCCTCCTGGCGCAGCGCCAGATGCTCATAGGGCTCGGACGCCATGGTGATGGTCACGCTCATCGGGTCTGTCCTCCATCGACGGGCACGACGGTCCCGTGAACAAAACTGGCTTTGGGGCTCATCAGGAAGGCGGCGACCGAGCCGATTTCCTCGGGCAGGCCGTAGCGCCTCATCGCCACCTCGCGGTTGATCCAGCGCTGCCAGTTGGCCGCGCGCGGGCCGTCCATCCGCTCCTGCCAGGTCCCGCCCGGAAAGATGATGTTGCCCGGTGCGATGGCGTTGACCCGCACGCCGGCCGCGCCGGTGATCTTGGCCAGTTCCTTGGTCAGATGGTTCATGCCGGCCTTGGCCGTGCCGTAGGTCAGCGGCGTGCCGAGGGCGCCAAGGCCCGCGATAGAGCTGATGAACAGGATCGAACCCTCGCCGCGCGGCGTCATCATGCGGTTGGCCGCCCGCGCGAGCCGCCAGGCCGACGTCAGATTCTGCGTGAAACCCGCGTCCCAGGTCTCGTCATCGACCTCCGCGCCCGGGGGGCACGGGTGCAGGCCGACATTGGCGACGGCGCCGAAGATCGGGCCGAGCGCAGCCTCCGCCCCTGCCAGGGCCGACTCGATGACCTCGGTCTGGCGCAGGTCGCCGGCCATGGCCCAGAGATTCCCCTCGCCGTACTGCGCGGCGAGACGGGCGCGGGTTTCTTCCAGCGCCTCGGCGCCGCGCGCGGTGATCGCGACCTTCGCCCCCTCGGCCAGACAGGCCTCGACGATGCCCAGGCCGATGCCGCGGCTCGCGCCGGCGACAAAGATGGTCCTGCCCTTGAGTCCCAGATCCACGACGTTCTCCCTTTTCGTTGCGGCCATCTGACGCCCTCGCCGCAACGTCATGCAAGCGGGGCTTGGCTGTCGTTGGGTGAAGGGGTTCAAGTAGCCGCCAAACCGGGTCCGGGAGGCGCGTATGAACTTCGATTTCTCCGACGAGCAGAAGCAACTACAGGATCAGGCGCGACGGTTCCTCGCCGACAAATGTCCGCCATCTGCGGTCCGCGCGGTGCTCGAAGGCGGACAGACCTATGACCGCGACCTGTGGATCGAGCTGGGCGAGATGGGCTTCCTCGGCGCGGCGATTCCGGAGGAATACGGCGGTGTTGGCCTGGGCCACCTCGAGCTCTGCGTCATCGCCGAGGAACTGGGTCGCGCCATCGCGCCCGTGCCCGTGTCGTCGTCCATCTACCTGGCCGCCGAGTTCCTTCTGGCCGCCGGCAATGACGCGCAGAAGCAGGCGTGGCTGCCCAAGCTGGCCAGCGGCGAGACCATCGGGACCTTCGCCTATGGGGAGGGCCTGGGCCGCGTCACCGAGTCGTCAATCAAGGCGACCGTCGCCGGCGGCAAGCTGAGCGGGACGAAGTCCCCGGTTCCGGATGGCGAGATTGCCGACCTGGCGGTTGTCGCCGCGCGCGAGGGCGGCAAGGTTTCCCTCTACCTTGTCGACCTCAACGGTCCGGGCGTGACCCGCGAGACGGTCGAGAGCATCGACCCGACGCGCGGACAGTCGGTTCTGACGTTCAAGGACGCCCCGGCCGAGCTGCTGGGCCCGGCGGGTGAAGGCTGGCGACTGGCGGCCGAGGTCATGGACCGCGCCGCGATCCTGCTGGCCTTTGAACAGGTGGGCGGGTCCGACCGCGCGCTGGAAATGGGCCGCGACTATGCCCTCGACCGGATGGCGTTCGGCCGGCCGATCGGCTCGTTCCAGGCGGTCAAGCACTTGCTGGCCGACATGTATGTCTCCGCCACCCTGGCCCGCTCCAACGCCTACTACGGCGCCTGGGCGCTCTCGACAGGCTCGTCCGAGCTGCCTGTCGCGGCCGCAACCGCGCGGGTTTCGGCGACCCAGGCCTTCCAGCACTGCTCGAAGAACAACATCCAGGTGCATGGCGGGATGGGCTTCACCTGGGCCTTTGACTGCCACCTCTATTACCGTCGGTCGAACAACCTCGCCCTGACCCTGGGCTCGCAATCGACCTGGGAAGACCTGCTGATCGACCGCCTGCGCCAGCGCAACGACGCTCCGGCCGCGGCTTAAGAGGGATTGGGATCATGAACTTCGACGATACACCCGAAGAAGCCGCCTTCCGCGCTGTCGCCCGCGACTGGATCCAGGCCAACGCGCCCAGGGAACTGGAAGCCGAGCTCAAGAGCGGCGGCTTCGGCAACAATGGCCTCAAGAGTGTCGATCCGATCCAGGTCGCCAAGGCCTGGCAGAAGAAGAAGGCCGACGCCGGCTGGGCCTGCCTGCACTGGCCAAAGGAATACGGCGGCCGCGGCGCCTCGCCCATTGAACGCGTGATCTGGGGCCAGGAAGAGGGCGTCTATGGCGCGCTCAGCGGCCTGTTCATCATCGGCCACGGCATGTGCGGTCCAACGGTGATGGCCTGGGCCGACGAAGAGACCAAGGAGCGGCTGTTGCCGCCGCTGGCCTCCGGCGAACACATCTGGTGCCAGCTGTTCAGCGAACCGGCCGGCGGCTCCGATCTGGCCGGACTGCGCACCGCCGCCGTGCAGGCCACCGACGGGTCCGGCGACTGGATCATCAACGGCCAGAAGATCTGGACCAGCGGCGCCCAGCACAGCGACTATGGCATCGTCATCACCCGCACCGACCCGACCGTGCCCAAGCACAAGGGCCTGACGATGTTCTGGCTCGACATGAAGACGCCCGGCATCGACGTGCGGCCGATCAAGCAGGCCAACGGCCAGTCGGGCTTCAACGAGGTCTATTTCACCGACGTCCGACTCAAGGACAGCCAGCGTCTCGGCGCCGTCGGCCAGGGCTGGAGCGTGTCGCTGACCACGCTGATGAACGAGCGCCTGTCGATCGGCTCGGGCATGCCGACCGGCTTCCCGGAACTGTTCGACTTCTGCATGAACCTGCGCACCGAGGACGGCCTGGCCATCGACGACCGGTCCGTGCGCTCGCGCCTGGCCGGCTATGCGGTCAAGGCGAGCGGCCTGAAGTACACGGGCATGCGGGCCATCTCGGCCCTCTCGAAGGGTGAGACCCCCGGGCCGGAAAACTCGATCGGCAAGCTGGTCGCCGGCGCGACCATGCAGGAACTGGCGATGTACGCGCTGGACCTGCAGGGCCAGGCCGGACTGCTGTCCGACCCGACCCAGGCGGCGGCCGGCGCGCGGTTCCAGCAGATGCTGCTGCGCTCGCCCGCGACCCGCGTCGAGGGCGGCACGGACGAGATCCTGCGCAACATCATCGCCGAGCGCGTTCTGGGACTGCCCGGCGACATCCGCGTGGACAAGGACGTGCCCTTCAAGGACATTCCTACGTCCGGACGAGGCTAGGAGCAGGTCACATGGCTGGCGAACACGCGGGCCTCACGGTCAGCGTGACGCCGGCCGGCGAGGTGGAGCGGGCCCTGATCGAGGGCCTGTTCCAGTTCTACCTCTATGACTTCTCCGAAATGGAGCCGCCCGAGGACGCCAACCTGGTGTTCGAGGAAGACGGCCGATACCGGCCGTTTCCGCCGCTGGCGACCTACTGGGACGAGGCGGACCGCTGGCCGCTGTTGATCCGCGTCGGCGGCCGACCGGGCGGGTTCGCGCTGATCAACACCCACTCCCACAAGGGCGGTCCTGTCGAGCGCAACATGGGCGAGTTCTTCGTGGCGCGGAAATATCGGGGCGGCGGCATCGCCACCGAGGCGCTTCGACAGGTGTTGGCCCTGCATCCCGGCCAGTGGGAAGTCGCCGTCGTGGCCCGCAACGCCCGCGCCAAGGCCTTCTGGCCACGCGCGATCGCCGCGGCCGGGGTTCACGATCTCGCGCTCGAAGAACGCAATGATGAGCACTGGAAAGGCCCAATATGGTCGTTCCGCGTTTGCCCGGACTGACTTACTTCGCCTTGCGAAACGGTTTGACGCGCAGCCGCGTGCGGTGGTCGTCGGCAGCGGCCACCTGGCCGGTTTCGGTCTGGCCGCGCAGGTAGACCTTTTGCCATTTCTCCGCCTGGGCCGTTGAGCCCGGCGTCTTCAGATCGGCGTTGAAGGTGTTCCGGCTGGCCGACCAGGTGTCGTATTCGGCCTTCAGCACTGGATCTGACGACAGCGCCCTCACCTCGGGAGTCAGGGCTTCGATCTCGCCCCGTTTTACCGGGAAGATGTGGCAGATCGGCTCGTCCTTCTCGAACCGAAGCAGGACGTTGGGCCTCGTGAAGACCCAGTTCATAGTGAAGCTGAAAGGCATCCAGTCGGTTTCGACCACGCCGGTGAGCGGATAGATGCCGTCTTTGGGCCGGTTGACGGGTCCCTGAACCACGAGGTCGTAGCCCGGTTCGGTCCGGAACAGCGCGGGGATGTGGAACGTTAGGATGCCGTGGCCAAAGTGGCTGACCGCCGGCGCGGTCGTCCCCGTATCGGCGCCGACGACCACGGCATCCAGGCCGGGCTGCCCCGTCCATCCGGCGGCGAAGCCCGACGGCGACAGCATCTCCCAGCCGTGGCCATTGGCGATGTTCAGCGGGAGGCAGCGATAGGCGAACCGCTCGTGGGTCTGCTGCATCCACTCCCGCTCGAGCGGCGCGGGCCGGATGATCAGCGGCGCGTCGCCGATGACAAAGGCGGTGATCTTGCCGGGGTCTTTGGCCGCCGCGTCGTCGCTCACGCGGCCCCCGCGAGGCTGGTGGTGATGTCGGCGCCGCCCTTGAGGGTCAGGGTCACAGGGGTGCGTTCGGCGATGTCGGCGAGCCGCGCGCGCTGCTCGGGATCAAGAGTCCCGTTCAGGTGAAGCACCCGCTCGACCTTCGAACGGTCACCGTCCTTGAAGTGTTTCAGGTCAACCTCGACCCCGGTCAGCGGCCAGCGCTTCCGCTCGGCATACATCCGCAGGGTGATGGCCGTGCAGGCGCCGAGACTGGCGAGCAGCACATCGTAGGGCGCCGGCCCCGCGCCCTGGCCGCCGAGCGCCGCCGGCTCATCGACGATCAGACTGTCCGGTCCCATCACGACCTGCGTCGCCCAGTTCGTCGTTCCGATCGTCGCGACCGCGTGCGCCATGAAAGCCTCGTCCGGCTAGAGCCTCAAAACCAGCTTGGCCATGATGTCACGCTGGATCTGGTTCGAGCCACCGTAGATCGAAGCCGCGCGATTGTTGAGGTACCGCGCCATGGCGATCAGGCTGTGATCCGGACCAACCGGCGTCTGGTTCGAGCCGGGTTCGCGCGCGCCGGGCTGATCGACCGCCGCGTAGTGGTTGGCGATCTCGATAGCCAGTTCGTCCAGCCGCTGGGTGCATTCCGTGGACTGGGTCTTGAGCATCGACGAGGCGGGACCCGGGTTCTTGCCGCCGGCCAGGGCCGACATGACGCGGTGCTCGGTGATCTCGATCGACTCCACGAGGATCTCGGCCTCGGCGAGACGGACGCGGAAGTCCGGATCGTCGATCAGGGGCGAGCCCTCGTCCGACACCTCGTTGGCCGCCATGGCCTTCAGCTTGGCGACCCCGCCGCGCAGACCCGGGGCCGAGCTTCCGCCGCGCTCGAATTCCAGCAGATACTTGGCGACCGTCCAGCCGTCGTTCTCCTCGCCCAGACGGCCGGATTTCGGGACGCGGACGTTGTCGAAGAACACCTGGTTGACCTCGTGCTCGCCGGCCAGGGTGATGATCGGCTTCACCTCGATGCCGGGCGAGTCCATTTCCAGCAGCAGGAAGGTGATCCCCTGCTGCGGCTTGCCGCCGGACCAGGTGCGGACCAGACAGAACATGCGGTTGGCGAAATGGGCGTGTGTCGTCCAGATCTTCGAGCCGTTGAGCACATAGTCGTCGCCATCGGACTCGGCCCGCATCTGGAGAGAGGCGAGATCCGACCCCGAGCCCGGCTCGGAGTAGCCCTGGCACCAGTAGTCGTCGCCCGCGAGGATGCGCGGCAGGTAGAAGGCCTTCTGCTCTGGCGTGCCGTACTTCTGGATGCAGGGACCGACCATCCGCAGGCCCATCGGCGAAAGCGGCGGCGCGCCGGCGCGCGTGCATTCAGCGGCGAAGATGTAGCGCTGCATCTCGTTCCAGCCACAGCCGCCGTACTCGACCGGCCAGCTCGGCGCGACCCAGCCCTTGGCGTGGAGAATTTTCTGCCAGGGGATCGAATACTGCTTCTCGATGAAGACGCTGGTGACCATCCGGCCGGCCTGACGCAGTTCGGGCGTCAGGGACTCGTCCAGAAAGGCGCGGACTTCGTCGCGGAAGGCCAGCTCTTCGGCGGTCAGTTCGAGATTCATCGTCGCGGATCCCTTGTTTTCCGCACCTGATCAGAGTGCTCGCCGTTCGCCTAGACCGGTGGACGTCGCGTGACGCAAACGGTTTTGTCGGCTCCCCGTCGCGAGGCTTTTTCTTGCCAGCCCGGGCGGCTCAGGGTCCAACCTGTCGCCATGTCCGACATTCGCGCCTGGCGCGCCGCCATAGTTCACTGCCTCGACGATCCCCGCCACGCCGGGCCTGGAGCGGTCGTGCATCACGACGACGGTCTGCTGCTGATCGAGGACGGTCACGTCGCGGCCTGTGGTCCGTGGGCGGAGCTTGCGCCCGACCTGGCCGCCGATGTGCCGGTCGAGCACCTGCCCGGGCGGATCCTGACGCCGGGATTTATCGACACGCATATCCACTTCCCGCAGATCGACATGATCGCGGCCTTCAGCGGGCAGCTGCTGGACTGGCTGGATGAGAAGACCTTCCCCGCCGAGCGTGCCTTCGCCGACCGGTCCCATGCGGATGATGCGGCCCAGGCGTTCCTCGACGCGCTTTTGCGCAACGGTACGACAACAGCGATGGTCTTCGGCTCGGTTCACAGATCGTCGGTGGACGCGCTGTTCGAAGCCGCGCTGGCGCGCAACATGCGTCTCATCGCCGGCAAGTCGCTGATGGACCTCGGCCCGGATGGCCTGAGCGATACGGCAGCGGGCGGCCGCGCCGAAACCGCGGCCTTGATCCGCGACTGGAGCCGGCGCGGGCGACTGGGCTACGCCGTTACGCCGCGGTTCGCGCTGTCGTCGTCACCGGAGCAACTGGCGGCCGCCGGCGAGATCCTGCGGACTCACGACCACGTCTGGATGCAGACCCACCTGGCCGAGAACGCGCGGGAGGTGGACGCCGTCGCGCGCGCCTTTCCGGACTCCCGCGACTACCTCGACGCCTATGACCGGTTTGGTCTGGTCACGGACCGTTCGGTGTTCGCCCATGCGATCCATATGACCGACAGGTCTCTGCATCGCATGGCAGACGCGGGCGCGGCGATCGCACACTGCCCGACCTCGAACCTGTTCCTCGGCAGCGGCCTCTTCGATCTGGCCCGGGCAGATGCTCACGGCGTGCGTGTCGGCCTGGGCACCGACGTTGGCGCGGGGACAAGCTTCTCGCTGCTGACCACCGCCGCGTCGGCCTGCCATGTCGCGCAGATGAAGGGCAGTCCCCTCGACCCGCTGCGCGCCTTCTACCTGGCGACCCTCGGCGGCGCCCGCGCGCTTCGACTGGAAGGCCGCATCGGCAGTTTCCGTACGGGATGCGAAGCCGACTTCGTCGCGCTCGACCCGGCGGCCACGCCGCTGCTGGCGCGCCGCCTGTCCGGCGTGAGCGACATCCGCGAGATCCTGTTCGCCTTGATGGTGCTGGGCGACGACCGCGTGGTCGCCCGGACCTGGGTGGCGGGCGCTGTCGCGCACAATCGCGGCTGACGCCCGGCTCCGCGCGGCCATTATGGTTGCCGCCCGTTAGGGCTAATACTTGCCCCTCTGAACGAGGTTCACGCCTCTTCATTGTATTCGTTGAATATATTTCAAGCCCTGATCTGTAATCCTGATTTCAGTATCGGGGAGAGCGCCGAAAAATCGGCTGCTCGATTACGGGGGTTCCGCAGCATGCGAGTCGCCACCATCGCCAGTCTTGGCGCGTCCGCTCTTCTGGGAGTCGGCGCGCTCTTCGTGGCCAAGGTCTGGCTGCCCAATTCGACGCCTGGCGCATCCCGGGCAGGGGCGGCGGAGCTGCCGGCGGAAGCCCTCAAGCCCGTGGTCGCGGCGTCGGGCGCCGTGGCCTTCGGCCAGAAGCTCGAAGCCAAGAACCTGACCATCATCCGGATGCCGGCCGGGTCGGTCCCCGAGGGGGCCTACAGCAGCCTGCAGCAGGTCATCGGTCTCGACGGCGGCGCGCCGGTGACCCTGACCGCGCTCGTCAACCACGAGCCGATCCTCCCGACCAAGGTCAGCGGGGGCGGCGCGCGCGCCTCGGTCGCCGCGACCATTTCGCAGGGCATGCGCGCCTACACCATCAAGGTTGACGACGTCGCCGGCGGCGGCGGTCACATCCTGCCCGGCGACCGGGTCGACGTCATTCTGGTGCAGGAGATCGTCAGAAGTGGCGCGGTCGAGGGCGCGGCATCGACCAAGAACGTCATCGCCACCCTGGTTCTGCAGAACGTCCGCGTGCTGGGCATGGACCTGGTCGCTGATCCGGCGGCGACGGAAAAGTCGCCCCCCAAGACCGCCACGCTGGAAGTCACCGCGCTCGATGCCGGCAAGCTGTCGGCGGCCGGGCAGGCCGGCACGCTGTCGCTGGCCCTGCGCCGCAGCGGGTCAACCGATGTGGCGCAGCTGCAGCCGATGACCCTTCCGGAGTTGCTGCGCACGCCGGACGGGATCGGCGCTTCGCCCATCGTCGCGACGCCCGCCCCGGCGCGGAAAATCCAGGTGCGTCGCCGCGCGCCTTCCATCCCGGCGGCGGCCGCCGCGCGTGGCCTCGTGATTACCCAGGGCGGCAAGCGGGAAACCGTGTCCGTGCCGACAGAGCGCTTCGGGAGCTGACCTCATGCGTCGTATCGCCATCGTCTGCGCGGCGGCTCTCGCCTGCGCGCCTGTCGGCCCGGCCTGGGCCCAGGCCGTCGTCGCCAGCTCGCTCGTCGGCGAACTGGCTCCCAGTCGCGTCATCACCGTGTCCAAGGACAAGTCGACCGCATTCCGGTTGATGACCAACGCCGGCGAAATCGTCGTGGCCCAGCCCGACATCGCCGAGATCGTCGCCAACACCGACCGCAGCGTCTACGTCCGGGGCAAGACGCTCGGGACGACGAACATCCTGATCTACGACCCGGCCCACCGCCTGATCGAGGTGATCGACGTGCGCGTGGCGCAGGACGTCGAGTCGCTGCAGGCGGATCTGCGCAACGCCCTTCCCGGCGAGCCCATCCGGGTCATCCCCATGGCCGGAGGCGTGTTGCTGTCTGGCCGCGTCTCGACGAGCTCGGTCGCCGCCAGGGCCAAAGCCATCGCCGAGCGCTACGCTCCGGGCGGCGTCACCTCGGACCTGACCGTCGAGGCCGCGCAGCAGGTGATGCTTGAGGTGCGGATCATCGAGGCCAGCCGCAGCTCCCTGAAGGACTTCGGCATCAACCTCGATATCCAGAACAACTCGGGCATCGTGTTCGGTTCGGGAACCGGCCTGATCGGGCTCAATGCGCCGCAAGGCACGCTGACCCTGTCGACCAATATCGGCCCCACCACCATCGAGGCGACGCTTCGGGCGCTGGAAGAGCGGGGCGTGATCCGCACCCTGGCCCGGCCGAACCTGGCCGCCATATCCGGCCAGGAGGCCACCTTCCTCGCCGGCGGCGAGTTCCCCTACCCCGTCCCGACCGGCCAGGGCGACATCACCATCGAGTTCAAGCCGTTCGGGGTGAACCTGAAGTTCACGCCGGTGGTCCAGGACGGCGGCCTGATCAACCTGAAGGTCGCGCCCGAGGTCAGTCAGCTCGACTACCGGCAGAGCCTGCGTCTCTCCAACGTCGAGGTGCCGAGCATCCTCGTGCGACGGGCGGCCACGACCATCGAACTGAAGGACGGCGAGACCTTCGCCATCGCCGGCCTGTTCCAGCAGGACTACGCCAACACCGCGCGGCAGATCCCTTGGGCCGGCGATGTGCCTGTCCTTGGCTCGCTGTTCCGCTCCTCGCGCTGGAAGAAGCAGGAGACGGAGCTGCTGATCCTGGTCACGCCGCGCCTCGTCACCGCCTCGGAGAGCCGGGCCCTGGCGCCCGATCCCTTCAAGGGCTCGATCGAGCCGAGCGCCATCGACCTGATCCTCAACGGCCTGAGCCTGGATCGCGCCATGGCGCCTGCCGGCCCGTCCTACCCTGACTCCGCGTCGACCGGCTCCTGAGGTGATGTGATGAGTTTCGCCGGACGACGTGTACTGATCATTGGAGCCGGGCTGGTCGATCTGGCCGCCCGGGCGCTGGAGGGCGCGGTCATCGAGACCGTCGTCGCCGAAGCGCTGAACGGGCGCGCTCTGCAGAACGACCCGCCGGACCTGGTGCTGGTCAACGCCGATGATGCGACCGCGGAGGCCCTCGCCTCCGCTGTGGCTACACTGGGTCGGGCGCCCGCGCCGCCGCCGACCCTGCTGGTGGGCGGCAATCTGCCCATCGCCCTCGTGAGGGCCCTGCTGAGACTGCCTCATTCGGACGTGCTTGAGTCGCCGTTCACCGCCGACGATCTGGTCCATGCGGCCTCGCCCTTGCTTTCGGCCCGGGTCGCACCGGTCCAGAGCGCGCCGTCGCGCTGCTGGACCGTGATGGGCGCGGTCGGCGGCGCCGGTGCGACGACGGTCGCCATCGAGATCGCCTGCGCCCTGGCCGAACGCCTGCCTGGCCCTCGACGCGTGTGCCTGATCGACCTGAACCTCGCTGATGGCGCTGCCGCCGCCTATCTCGCGGCACCCGCCAACATGCTGCTCAGTCGCGCGTCGCAGGCGCCGGAGCGGATCGACCCGTCGCTGCTCGACGCCTTCGTTTCGCAGGCGCCGGGCGGCATCGATCTGCTGGCGGCGGCCCGCGACTGCCATGCGTTCGACACCACTTCCGCGGAGGCCGTCCTGCGCATCCTCGATGTCGCCTGCCAGGTCTATGACGCCGTGGTCGTTGATGCGCCTCGCCATCGACGCACCTGGACGCTCGACGTCCTGTCAGGCTCGGACGAACTACTGGTCGTCTCCGAGCTGACCGTTCCCGCCCTGCTGGCGGCGCGATCGCTGGCCGGCGAGATCGAGGCCGAGCTGCCCGACGGCCCGCCGCCGCGCATCGTGCTCAACCGTCTGGCCAAGCGCGTGTTTGGCCCCGCCCCTTCGATGGTCGAAGCGGAGAAGGCGCTGCAGCGGCGCGCCGTCGGCGGGATCACCTCCGACTGGGAGGCCGCCGCCGCCTCGGCCAATCTGGGCGGCCCCATCGCCCAACACCGGCCCAAGTCGCGCATCGTCAAGGACGTCGGCGACCTGGTCGACCGGCTGATGGCCTCGCCCGCCATGCGCGGCGACCAGGCGAGGGTCGCCTGATGAGCCGGTTTTCCCTGCGCCGGGCCATGCGCCCCGAGCCGGCCGCCGCGCCGGCCGAAATTCCGGTCCTGATCGTCGAGACCCCGGCGCCTGCCCTGGCCGCGCCGCATGTGTCGGACGAACAGCTCGACATGCGCCTGCGCCTCCACGCCCGACTGATCGAGGAGATCGATCTCTCGAAGCTGGGCGAGCTCGACGAGGGCGAGATGCGCCGGCAGGTGCGACGGCTGGTCGGCGACTTCGCCCGTGACAGCCGGCTGGCGCTGAACACCGCCGAACTCGACCAGATGGGCGAGGAGGTGTTCGACGAGATGGTCGGCCTCGGCCCCATCGAGCCGCTGCTCAAGGACGAGTCGATCAACGACATCCTGATCAATGGGCCGTTCCAGGTTTACGTCGAGCGGCGCGGCGAGCTGGAGCTGACCCCGATCCGTTTCCGCGACAACGACCACCTGCTGCGCATCGTCAACCGCATCGTCGCGGCCGTCGGCCGGCGCATCGACGAGTCCAGCCCGATGGTCGACGCCCGACTCGCCGACGGCAGCCGGGTCAACGCAGCGATTGCGCCGATCGCCATCGACGGGGCCTGCGTCTCGATCCGCAAGTTCTCCAAGAAACCGCTGAGCTTCGAGCGGCTGGTCGCCGTCGGCGCCATGCCGGCCTGCGTCGCGGAGTTTCTCGCGGGGGCCGTGAAGTCGCGCGTCTCGACGGTGATCAGCGGCGGCACGGGCTCGGGCAAGACGACCCTGCTCAACGCCTGTTCGGCGGCGATCAGCGAGAAGGAGCGCCTGATCACCATCGAGGATGCGGCCGAGCTGCAGCTGCAACAGCCGCATGTGGTGCGCATGGAGACCCGCCCGCCAAACATCGAGGGCAAGGGCGAGATCCGCCAGCGTGAACTGGTCAAGAACGCCCTGCGCATGCGGCCCGACCGGGTGATTCTGGGCGAAGTCCGGGGCGAGGAAGCTTTCGACATGCTCCAGGCCATGAACACCGGCCACGAGGGCTCGATGGCCACCATCCACTCCAACTCCGCCCGCGAGGCCATCACCCGCCTCGAGCAGATGGTCGCGATGGGCGGCATGACCCTGAGCGCCGAGGCCGTCCGTGGGCAGATCGCCGCCGCCGTCGGCATGGTGGTGCAGGTCATGCGCCTGTCCGACGGCAAGCGGAAGGTGATGAGCGTCACCGAGATCACGGGCATGGAAGGCAATGTCGTGCAGATGCAGGACATCTTTGTCTTCAACCGTCTGCGGACGGAGCCCGACGGCACGGTCATCGGCGAGTTCCGCGCCACCGGCCTGCGCCCCAAATGTCTCGACGAGATGATCCGCAAGGGCATTCATTTCGACACCGCCAACTTCGATCCGGCGCGGGTGCTGTGATGGGGAGTGTGCGTCCTTCGACACGCAGCCTGCGGCTGCTGCTCTGGATGACGTGCCTTTGCGTACGTCATGGTGAGCAGCCGGCGAAGCCGGCGTGTCGAACCACGCACCATGCCGGGAGCGCGTTCTGATGCCCGAGGTCGATCCCCGCGTCGTGTTCATGATCCTGATCGGGGCGGCCGTGTTCACGGCGGCCCAGGCGATCTGGGGGCTGGCGCGGGTCGCGGGGACAAAGCGCAAGGTCAACAAACGGCTGGCCGTAGCCCAGTCGGTGACAAACCTCGCCGATCTGGTCGTCGAGCTGCGCAAGCAGCGCGGCCTCGACGAACACGGAAACAGCCGCATTCTCGTGCGCTGGTTCTCGGACCTCGTGATCAGGTCCGGCGTCAGCTACCAGCCGCGCGCCTGGGCCCTGACGGCTGCGGGCCTCGGCCTCGGCGCCTATCTGCTGGTCTTCCTCTGGACGAAGAACCCACTATTCGGCCTTTCGGCCACGCCCGTGGTCGCGCTGGGCCTGCCGTTGCTGTGGCTCAAGTTCAAGGCCGGCGCGCGGGCCAAGGCCGTGGGCCTGCAGCTGCCCAACGCTCTGGAGATCATCGTCCGCAGTCTGGAAGCCGGACACCCGGTGCCGACGGCCGTGGCTCTGGTCGGCCGTGAGATGCCCGACCCGCTCGGCAGTGAGTTCGGCATGGCCGGCGACGAGATCGCCTATGGCGCCACGCTGGAACAGGCCGTCGGCCGCATCGCCGACCGTTGTCGTCATCCGGACGTCGATCTGTTCGCCGCGACCATCCGTCTGCAGGAACGGTCGGGCGGCAACCTGACCGGCCTGCTGAAGATGAACGCCAAGGCCGTCCGTGAGCGGCACAAGATGCGGCTGAAGATCAAGGCTGCGTCGGGCGAAGGCCGCGCTTCGGCGATCATCCTGACGTCGGCGCCGTTCGCGGTGTTTGCCATCCTGCAGGTGGCCAGCCCGCACTTCTATGGCGACGTGATCCATGAGCGGACCATCCAGATGGGCCTGGGCGCCCTCGGCTGCTGGATGTTCATCGGCAACATGGTCATGCGCAAGATGATCGACATGAGGATCTGAAGCCCATGGACCCGATCCTGCTCCAGACCCTGCTCACAGGATTCGCCGTGGCGCTGATCAGCCTGGGCGTCGGCGGCGCGGCCGTGATCGGGCTGCGCGAGGCGCGGGTCGGCGCCCGAAGGCGAGCCCGGCTCTCGGGCGACACGGTTGTTGTCGGCGGCGCAGGAGGCGGCGCCGCCGCCCTTGCCGGCGTTGTCAGTGGCGTGAAGCGCCTGGGCGACCGGATGGCCATTCAGGATCCCGCGCAGATCTCGACCATCCGTGCCAAGCTGATCCATGCCGGCTGGTTCAGCCGGGAATCCGTGGCCGTCTATCTCGGCGCCAAGGCCGTCGCCCTGCTGCTGGCGACCGTGACGACCGTCTTCACCGTTCCCTGGGCCATCACGGGCGGCGGCGGCATGGGCGCCATCCTCGTGGCCGGGACCTTCGCCGTCGCCGCCATCATGGGCCCCGACCAGGTGATCAAGGCGCGTCGGCGCAAGCTTGAGCTGGAGTACATGGACGGCTTTCCCGACCTGCTCGACCTTCTGGTCGCCTCGGTCGAAGCCGGCCTGTCGCTGGACGCCGCCGTGACCCGCGTCGGCGAGGAACTGAGCCGCCGCTATGTGCACCTGGGCGAACACTTGCGGTTCCTGACACTCGAGCTGCGGGCCGGCCGCTCACGCCGCGATGCCTGGTCAAGCTTCGCTGAACGGCTCGGCATCGATGACGCCCGCGCCCTGGCGACCATGCTGCGTCAGTCCGAAGAGATGGGCACAAGCCTGGGCGACACCCTGACCGTCTTCTCCGAGGACATGCGCGCCAAACGCATGCTGCGCGCGGAGGAGAAGGCCATGAGCCTGCCCGCCAAGCTGATGGTGCCGCTGATCCTGTTCATCTTCCCCTGTCTGATGGGGGTGCTGATCCTGCCGGCAGCCTATCGCATCAGCCAGACGCTGATGGCGAACTGACGCTCTCCTGCGATCGCTCCCCTTCGTCCGTCATCCTCGCGCTTGTCGCGAGGACCCATGCACATTGCGATGAACGGAAGGACGCGGCGCCATCCGCTGAACGCCATCCGGCAGAGTGTTCATGGGTCGTCGGAACAAGTCCGACGATGACGGGAAGGGCGTGACGTCCCGTCGCTAGAGCGCCAGCGCCAGGATCGGCAGGACCGTCCCCGCGGCCAGCAGGGCCAGCGCGATCGGCCGTTGACGCGTGTTGCTGACCGCCATCCAGATACCGAGGATGCTCGACAGAGCCATGCCCGCGGCCATGACCAGGAAGGCCCATTTGACCAGGGTCTCGCCGAGTGGCGCACCCTCTTCCTCGGCTTCAGGCTTTACGATGACCGGCTTCGCGGCAGCCGGCGCGGCGGCCTGCGGCGGACGAGCGCGGACAGGACGCAACGCGAACTTCTGGTGAATGTGCACCTGGCCGAGCTTCTCGATCACCGGCAGCGGCTTGTATCCGCCTTCGGCTTCATGCAGCCCGAACAGCTGCAACATGCCGGTCATCGCGAACAGCAGCAGGCTGGGCGCGACGAACACCGCGACCCAGAAATGCAGCTGGCGGATGAAGCGCAGCCGCACGGCGCGGGCGTTATGGGCAATCTGTTCGGGGGACTTGTCGGACAAGGAAGGACTCCTGGAAGGCGGCTGATCGCCGCGATGACGTGACTCGCCCCACTGTCCGATGGGCCTTGCGGCGCTGATGCGCCATGACACCGATCAATCGAGGACGCGCGGTCAGGCCACCACGGGCACGCCCGCGCGCCAGGAACGGTGCAACAGGCCGCCGCCGAGCCAGTAGCTGAGCTCGGCCGGGCGCTCGATGTCCCAGACCGCGAGGTCGGCCAGCTTTCCGGCCTCCAGCGTGCCGGTCTCGTCGCCCAGACCCAGCGCCCGGGCCGCGACCCGCGTTGTCCCGGCCAGGGCTTCCTCCGGGGTCAGACGAAACTGGCTGCAGGCGAGGTTCATCGCCGCCCGCAGGGACAGCATCGGCGAGGTGCCGGGGTTGCAGTCGCTGGCCACGGCCATCGCGACGCCGGCGGCGCGCAGGGCGGCGACCGGCGGCTTCCGGGTCTCGGCCAGGGCCACGAAGGCGCCGGGCAGCAGGACGGCGACCGTGCCCGCCCGGGCGAGCGCCTCGACCCCAGCCTGCGACGTGAACTCCAGATGGTCAGCCGAGAGGGCGCCATAGAAGGCCGCCAAGGACGCGCCGCCGCCGTCGGACAGCTGGTCCGCATGCAGACGGACGGGCAGGCCGAGCGACGCGGCCTTGTCGAAAAGGCGCGAGACCTCGGCCGTCGTGAAGGCGATGCCCTCCAGATAGGCGTCGACGATATCGACCAGTCCGGCCGCGTGGGCGGCCGGCAGGGCTTCGTCGATGATCATGGCGACATAGGCGTCGCGGTCCTGATCCTTTGGAACCGCGTGCAGCCCGAGAAAGCTGGTCACCACGCGCACATCGCCATCGAGGTAGCGGGCGGCGCGGAGCATCTTCAGCTCGGTCTCCTGGTCCAGGCCGTAGCCGGACTTGATCTCGATCGTGGTCACGCCTTCGGCCATGAAGGCTCCAAGCCTCCTGCGGGCCGCCCGGATCAACCCGGCCTCGGTCGCCGACCGTGTGGCCGCCACGGACGACCGGATGCCGCCCCCGGCGTTGGCGATCTCCTCGTAGGTCGCCCCGCCCAGCCGGGCCTCGTACTCGCCGATGCGGTCCCCGCCGAAGACCAGATGGGTGTGGCAATCGATCAGGCCGGGCGTAACCCAGCGGCCGTCGAGTTTCACGGTGCTGACCGCCTGGAAATCCGGCGCATCGGCTCGCGGACCCAGCCAGACGATATGGCCATCACGCACCGCGATGACGGCGTCCTCCAGCGCGCCATAAGGCGAGCCGTCGACCGTCATGGTCGCCGCGCGGCATCCGGTGAGGAGGAGATCGATGCGCTCCATCGGCCTGTCTTGCCACCCGTCACTGTTCGTGGATAGTCTGCACCTGTCTAGACAGGATTAGACAACTTGACCAACACCTTCCATCTCGACCTGGCCCGGTTGCCTGACGGCTGGACGCGCGACGTGCGGATCACTGTCGAAAACGGGGTGATCACAGGGCTGACGAACGGTGCGGAGCCGATCGGCGAGCGACTGAAGGGCGCGGTCGTCCCGGCTATCACCAACCTGCACAGCCATGCCTTCCAGCGGGCCATGGCCGGTCTGGCCGAGCGGGCCCGGGCCGGCGTCGAGGACTTCTGGGCCTGGCGCGAGGCGATGTACCGCTTTCTCGACCGGCTGACGCCCGAGCAGACGGAGGCCATCGCCGCCATGCTCTACGCCGAGCTGGCCGAGGGCGGCTATGCTGGCGTCGTCGAGTTTCATTATCTGCACAATGACCCGGACGGGCGGGCCTACGCCGACCCGGCGGAGACCGCCCACGCCCATCGCCGCGCGGCCGCCACCGCCGGCTTCGGCCTGACTCTGGCGCCAGTCCTCTACAGCCAATCGAGCTTCGGCGGCCTTGCGCCGAAACACGGCCAGCGGCGGTTCATCAAGTCCACCGACCAGTTCTTGCGCCTGCTGGAGGCCAGCGGGGCCGACGCCATGGCCTTCCATAGCCTGCGCGCCGTAACGCCCGAGCAGGTCCGCGAGGTGCTGGCCGCTGTCGATACGTCCATGCCGATCCACATTCACGCCGCCGAGCAAACCGGCGAGGTCGATGAGTGCGTGGCCTGGTCCGGCGCGAGGCCGGTGGAATGGCTGCTGGCAAACGCGCCGGTCAGCGATCGCTGGACCCTGGTTCACGCCACCCACATGACTGACGCCGAAGCCGCAGGCCTCGCCCGCAGTGGCGCAACTGTGGCCCTCTGTCCGTCGACGGAGGGAAACCTCGGCGACGGCTTCTTCAACGCCGACGCGTTCCTCGGCGCGGGCGGCGCGTTCGGCATCGGCTCGGACAGTCATGTGACGACCAACGTCGCCGAGGAGCTTCGCTGGTTCGAATACGGCCGGCGACTGCAGGCGCGCAAACGGACAATGAGCGGCGGGACCGGCGAGCATGTCGGCGCGGGCCTCTGGCTCTCGGCGGCCCGGGCAGGGACCAGGCCCACCGGCCGCAAGACCGGCGAGATCGCCATCGGCGCCCGCTGTGACCTCGTTGTGCTGGATACCGACCATCCGACGCTGACCGGCCGGAACGGCGACCTGATCCTCGACAGCCTCGTGTTCGCCGGGGCCGGGGCCATCGACCAGGTCTGGTCCGGCGGCAAACGGATCGTCGAGGGCGGGCGGCATATCCACCGCGACGCCATTGCGGCTTCCTATCGCAAGGCCGTCGCCGAGCTCGCCGCGTGACCGCCGCCCGCGCCGCCCGCTACCAGACGGTCAAACGCCATGTGCTGGGCGCCATCCGCACAGGCCGCTGGCGGGTCGGCGACCGCATCGCCTCGGAGCACGACCTGGTCCGGGAGCTGGGCGTCGCCCGCATGACCGTCCGCCGGGCCCTGGACGAACTGACCCGCGAGGGGCTGATCGTCCGTCGCGCCGGGGTCGGGGCCTTTGTCGCCGGCGAGCCGTTGGCCGAGAGCCATCCGCTCGAGATCCGCGACATCGCCGCCGAGGTCGCCTCGCGCGGGCATGTCTGGCGGGCCGAGGTCGTGGCGCTGGAGGCCGTGACCGCCGACGCGGACCTGGCCCTGCGTTTCGGCGTCGCCGTCGGCGCGCCGCTGTTCCGCTCCGAGATCATCCACTGGGAGGGCGAGACGCCGATCCAGCTGGAACAGCGCTGGGTCTCCCCGGCCATCGCGCCCGACTACCTTGCACAGGACTTCACGACCGGCACGCCCGCCGCCCATTTGCTGGCCACGGCGCCGATCGCCGCCGGCGAACAGATCGTCCGGGCTGAAGCCGCCGACGCCCGTACCGCCGGTTTGCTGCGCATCCCCGCCGACGCACCGGTGCTGACCGTCGCCCGCCGCACCTGGAGTCGGGGGCAGGTCGCCTCCGCCGCCCGCCTGATCCACCCCGGCCACGCCTTCCAGCTGGCCGGACGCTTCGGAGACCGCCCATGACCACCAGCAACAGCCGCATCGTCCGCGCGCCTCGCGGGACTGAAATGTCCTGCAAGTCGTGGCTGACCGAGGCAGCGCTCCGCATGCTGATGAACAACCTGGACCCGGACGTTGCCGAACGGCCGGAGGACCTGGTCGTCTACGGCGGCATCGGCAAGGCCGCCCGCGACTGGGCCAGTTTCGACGCCATCGTCGCGACCCTTCGCCGGTTGAACGACGACGAGACTCTGCTGGTCCAGTCGGGCAAGCCGGTCGGGGTGTTCCGCACCCATGCGGACGCCCCCCGCGTGCTGATCGCCAACTCCAATCTGGTGCCGAAATGGGCGACCTGGGAGCATTTCCACGAACTCGATCGCAAGGGGCTGATGATGTACGGCCAGATGACGGCCGGCTCGTGGATCTACATCGGCAGCCAGGGCATCGTTCAGGGCACCTACGAGACCTTCGTCGAGGTCGGCCGGCAGCATTTCGGCGGCGACCTGACCGGCAAGTGGATCCTGACCGGCGGCCTCGGCGGCATGGGCGGCGCCCAGCCGCTGGCGGCGACCATGGCCGGCGCCTCGATGCTGGCCGTCGAATGCCAGGCCCGCTGCATCCAGCGGCGACTCGAAACCCGCTATCTCGACGAGGCGACCGAGGACCTCGATGACGCCCTGGCGCGTATCGAGCGGGCGACGAAGGAAGGCCGCACGATCTCTGTCGGCCTGTTGGGCAACGCCGCCGACGTGTTCCCCGAACTGGTCCGGCGCGGCGTGCGCCCCGACGTGGTCACCGACCAGACCAGCGCCCACGACACCATCAACGGCTATCTGCCCCGCGGATGGTCGGTGGAACGCTGGGAGCAGGCGCGTCTGAGCGATCCGTCCGGTGTCGACCGGGCGGCCCGGGAGTCCATCGTGCCTCATGTCCAGGCCATGCTCGACTTCCACGCCATGGGCGTGCCGACGCTCGACTACGGCAACAACATTCGCCAGGTGGCGAAGGACGAGGGACTGGAGAACGCCTTCGACTTCCCCGGCTTCGTGCCGGCCTACATCCGCCCGCTGTTCTGCAGGGGCATCGGCCCGTTCCGCTGGGCGGCCCTGTCTGGGGACCCAGAGGACATCTACAAGACCGACGCGGCGATGAAGCGTCTGTTCCCGGACAATGTGCATCTGCATCGCTGGCTGGACATGGCGAAGGAGCGGATCGCCTTCCAGGGCCTGCCGGCGCGGATCTGCTGGATCGGGCTCGGCGACCGCCACCGGGCCGGTCTGATGTTCAACGAAATGGTCGCCAGCGGCGAGTTGAAGGCGCCGATCGTCATCGGCCGCGATCACCTCGACAGCGGGTCGGTGGCCAGCCCCAACCGCGAGACCGAGAGCATGATGGACGGCTCGGATGCGGTCAGCGACTGGCCGCTGCTCAACGCCCTGCTCAACACGGCCGGCGGCGCGACCTGGGTCTCGCTGCACCATGGCGGCGGGGTGGGCATGGGCTACAGCCAGCATGCCGGGGTAGTCATCGTCGCCGACGGCACGCCTGAGGCGACGAAACGGCTGGAGCGTGTCCTGTGGAATGATCCGGGTACGGGCGTGATGCGCCACGCCGACGCCGGCTATGACATCGCCATCGACTGCGCCCGGGAGCAGGGCCTCGACCTGCCATCGCTGGAGGCCGCACGATGAGCGCCATCATGCTCGGTCATGCCGACGTCGGACTTGCCGCCGTCGAGTCCGCCCTTGCCGGGCCCGTGACCGTCGGTCTGATCGATGACGCCCGGACGGCTGTCGCGGCCTCCGCCGCCGCCATCGACGCGATTCTCGCCGACGGTCGCACGGTCTATGGCGTGAACACCGGCTTTGGCCTGCTGGCGAAGAAGACCATCGCCCCCGACCATCTGACCGAGCTCCAGCGCAACCTGATCCTGTCCCACTGCTGCGGCGTCGGCGCGCCTCTGCCCGACGATGTCGTGCGGGTGATCCTGCTGCTGAAGATCGCGGGCCTGTCGCGCGGATTTTCGGGCGTGAGGCCAGAGCTCATTGCCATGCTCATCCGGCTGCTTGAGCGCGACATCCTGCCGGTGATCCCGGAAAAGGGCTCGGTCGGCGCCTCCGGCGACCTGGCGCCCCTCGCACATCTGGCCTCGACGCTGATCGGGGTTGGCGACCTGAAGCTCGGCGGGAAGATCGTTCCGGCGACGGAGGGTCTGAAGGCCGCGGGGCTGGAACCCATCGTCCTGCGGGCCAAGGAGGGGCTCGCCCTGATCAACGGCACGCAGGTCTCGACAGCCCTCGCGCTTAAGGGGCTGGTGCTGGCGCGTCGGACGTTCGGCGCCGCCCTGATCGCCGGCGCCCTCAGCGTCGACGCCCTCGCCGGCAGCGATGTTCCGTTCGATGCGCGCATCCACGCCGCGCGCGGACAGCCTGGCCAGATCGAGGTGGCGCGGCGGCTGCGCGCCCTGCTGGCCGGAAGCCGGATCCGGGCCAGCCATGCCGACTGCGATCGGGTGCAGGACCCCTACAGCCTTCGATGTCAGCCGCAGGTCATGGGCGCCGTGCTCGACCTGCTCGACAACGCGCAACGCACGCTTCTGATCGAGGCGGGCGCCGTGACTGACAATCCGCTGGTGTTCGCCGACACCGGCGAGGCCCTGTCCGGCGGCAATTTCCACGCCGAGCCCGTGGCCTTCGCCGCCGACACCCTTGCCTTGGCGATTGCCGAAATCGGGGCGCTCAGTGAGCGGAGAACCGCCCTGCTGGTGGATCCCAACATGAGCAGTCTGCCGGCCTTTCTGGTTCGCGACCCGGGCGTCAATTCCGGCTTCATGATCGCCCAGGTCACCGCCGCCGCACTGGCCTCGGAGAACAAGAGCCTCAGCCACCCTTCAAGCACCGACAGCCTGCCGACCAGCGCCAACCAGGAGGATCATGTCTCGATGGCCACCTATGCGGCCCGACGACTGACGGCCATGGCGGAGAACAGCGCCGCCATCGTCGCCATCGAACTGCTGGCCGCCGCCCAGGGTATCGAGTTTCGCCGGCCCTTGCAGTCCTCGCCGTCGCTGGAGAAGGCGTTCGGCGCCATCCGCTCGGTGGCCGCCGCCTATGATCGCGACCGCTACTTCGCCCCCGACATCGCCGCCGTGACGACGCTGGTCCTCGAGGGCGCGTTCGACGGGATCCCCGCATGACCGACGTCTTCGTCACCCGCGGCGCGTCGCCGCTGATCATCAGCTTCCCGCATGTCGGGACCGATATTCCCGAAACCATCGCGGCGCGAATGACGGCGGCGGCGCTGCAGCTGGACGACACCGACTTCGAACAGCCGGCGCTCTATGACTTCGCCGCTGAACTGGACGCCACAACGATCACCGCGCGTTGGTCGCGTCTCGTCATCGACGTCAACCGCCCGCCGGACAACACACCGCTCTATCCGGGACAGTGGGGCGCGGGACTTGTCCCCGAAGAGACGTTCCTGGGGGAAGCGATCTACCGCGACAGCGCGCCGGACGAGGCCGAGATCGCCGACCGGCGCGAGCGTTACTGGCGCCCCTATCATCAGGCCCTGGCCATGGCGGTCGCAACGGCGCTCGACCGCCATGGCCACGCCATTCTCTGGGACGCCCATTCGATCAGCGCCGTCGTCCCGCGGCTGTTTGAAGGGACCTTGCCCGACCTGAACATGGGCACCGCCGCAGGCGCGGCCTGCGCCGCAACCGTCAGCGCCGCCGCCTTCTCGGTCTGCGAGGACAGTCCCTATTCGGCGGTTCTCAACGGACGCTTCAAGGGCGGCTACATCACCCGCACGTATGGAACACCGGAGACCGGCGTCCACGCCATCCAGATGGAGCTGGCCAAGTCGACCCATCTGGGCCTCGACAACCGCGTTGACGCGGTGCGCGCCGCAGAACTGCGGCCGGTTCTGCGAGGGGCCATCGAGGCCGCGCAACGCGCGCTGGGCTGATCGTTCGCGATTGACCCTCATCAAAGCGATCAGCTGAGGCGCACGCTACCTTGGAGCGAAGATCAGGCTCCAGGTTCAGTGATGAAGTTCTCGGTCAAAGTCTCTCCGCTCAACATCGACCTTCTGCGCCGCGCCGGCATTGGCGTGGCCATGAGCGAACTGGCCTATCTGGCCTACTGGATGAGCCGGGACCTCGGGCTGCTGGCGCCCGCGGCGTTCGTCAGGGCGTCGGCGGGAGGGCAGGACGCGCTGGCGCAACTCGTCGGAGGCATGATCATGGCTGCGGCGATCGGGGCGACCTGCGGACTGGTCACGGCGGTCGCCGTTCGCATAGCCGGCAAACCCATCGCCATCCCCGTCAGGCTTTCGCCAGATCACTCGTCGTCCGGAACCAGACCAGGTAGGCCGCGAGGCCGATGACGTTCCAGATCACGAACACGATCATGGTGAAGGTGCTCAGACCCGCGAACAGATAGGCGCAGCCCAGCACGGCGAACGGTCCGACCAGCCACCAGAGTGGCGTCTTGAAACGACGCGGTCGCGCCGGCTGCTGCATCCGCAGGATCATCATCGACAGGGCCGTGGCGATGAACGCCGCGAGAGTGCCGGCGTTGGCCACCGAGACAATCCGGCTGAGCGGCAGGGCCCCGCCGAGCACCGCGGCGATGAAACCGGTGAACAACGTCACCGCCACGGGCGTGCCGAGGCGGCTGTGCACCTTTGACAATCCCTTGGGCAGCAGGCCGTCACGGGCCATGGCGAAGAACACGCGCGTCTGGCCGTACATGAACACCATGATCACGGTCGGCATGGCGATCACCGCCGCGAGCGCGATCAGGCTGGCCGCCTGCGGGTGGCCGAGACTGCGGATGATGAAGGACAGCGGCTCGGGACTTTTGGCGAACTCGGCCGGGGCCATGGCGCCGATCGCCGCCGCGGCGACGCCCATGTAGATCAGCGTACAGAGCAGCATCGAGCCGACGATGCCGATGGTCAGATCGCGGGCCGGGTTCTTCGTCTCTTCCGAGGCCGTCGAGATGGCGTCGAAGCCGTAGAAGGCGAAGAAGATGATCGAGGCGGCGCCCATGACGCCCATCTTCACGCCATCGACCTCATGGGCCCAGAAGCCCTGCGGCATGAAGGGCGTGAAGTGGGCGGCGTTGAACGCCGGCAGGGCCAGGATGATGAAACCGGCCAGGGCGATCAGCTTGACGATGACCAGCACGAAGTTGACCCGGGCGCTCTCGCGCGTGCCCAGGGCCAGCAGACCGGCGACCAGCAGGGCGATGACCACCGCCGGCAGGTTGACGATTCCGCCCGCCTCGGGGCCCTTGAGCAGGGCCTGGGGCGCATCCGGCCACCAGCTGAGGATCAGGGCGCCGGCATAGCCCGCCCAGCCGACCGACACGGCCGCGCAGACCACGGTATACTCAAGGATCAGGCTCCAGCCGACGATCCAGGCGACCGTCTCGCCCATCACCGCGTAGCTGTAGGTGTAGGCGCTGCCCGCACGGGGCATCAGGGTGGCCATCTCGGCGTAGCAGAGGGCGGCGGCGGCGCAGACCGCGCCGGCGATCAGGAAGCTGAGCATCGCGCCCGGTCCCGCGAGACCCGCGGCCTCGCCGGTCAGGGTGTAGATGCCGGTGCCGACAATGGCCCCGACGCCGAGCGCCACGAGGTGCGGCCAGCCCAGCGTGGCCTTCAGGCCCGTGTGGCCTTCGACATGACCGATCTCACGGTCGATGGCGATGCGTCGCGTCAGGAAGCTCATCGGCCCCTCCCCCCAATTTGAAGGGGGACCATGACCCGCTCCGGGCCTGTTCGCCAAGCCCCGGGTTGCGGGCGGACGCGGGCGGCGCCAGCTTGGCGGCTGCTCCAGAGGACCTCGTGATGTTGAAACGCCTAGTGCTCGCCGCCCTGCTGCTCTTCCTGCCGGCCGCCGCCTGGGCGGGTCCCGCCGACGAGGCCGCCTTGACCGGTCTGGTCAACGACTACGAAGCCTGGAACGTCGCCCAGAACCCGATCAGCGCGGGCCAGAATGGCGACCGCGCCGCACTGCGCCTTCTGCCGGACGTCACGCCGGCCGCCGACGCGGCGCGCAAGAAAGCCCTCGAAGGCTTCGAGGCGCGGCTGAAGGCCATTCCCGCGGCGGGCCTTTCCGTCGACTCGCAACTGAACCGCGCGTTCCTTGACCGCCTGATTCGCGACAACCTCGCCTTCATCGCCTTCGACACAGCGCGTTTCGCCTTCACCGGCGACGACGGGTTCAACCAGACCGCCGGCTATCTGGCGGGCTCGACGCCGGTCAATTCGGTCGACGATGCGGAGGCCTGGATCGCCCGGCTGGAGGCGCTGCCGAAATACTACGACGACAACATCGCC
Source organism: uncultured Caulobacter sp. (assembly GCA_964541915.1). GTDB lineage: Bacteria > Pseudomonadota > Alphaproteobacteria > Caulobacterales > Caulobacteraceae > Caulobacter. The sequence continues at coordinate 2,945 of CAZISF010000034.1, read as the reverse complement.
AATGCCCGGCGCGGGGTGAAGACCGGCTGGGTTCAGCCGCGGATGATCAGCGACATTGTGCTGGGACAGGCCCGCACCGTGCTGACCGTGGCCCCGGAGGCCGACCCGCTGCTGGCGCCGCTCAAGGTCATGTCGGCGACGATTCCCGCCGCGACGCAGGCCGCGCTCAGGGCCCGCGCCATCGCCGTGATCGCAACGAAGATCCGCCCGGCCCAGCAGCGCTTCGCAACCTTCATGGCGTCGGAGTATCTGCCGAAGTCGAAGACCGCGCTCGGCGTTGGGGGCCTGCCCGGCGGCCGGGACTACTACGCCTTCCTCGCCCGGCGTTTCACCACCACGGACCTGACGCCGGACCAGATCCACCAGCTGGGCCTGAGCGAGGTCGCCCGCATCCGCGCCGAGATGGACGCCGTGCGCGCGGCGTCCGGCTTCAAGGGCACGCATGCCGAGTTCCTCGCCTTCCTGCGCAGCGATCCGCAGTTCTACGCCACGAGCCGGGAGGAGCTGCTGGAGAAGGCCAGCACCCTGGCCAAGCGCATCGACGACCAGCTGCCCCGGTTCTTCTGGACGCTGCCGCGCCTGACCTACGGCGTGCGGCCGGTGCCGTCAGAGATCGAGAAGACCTACACCAGCGCCCGCTATTTCCCCGGCAGCGCCAGCCAGGGCATCGCCGGCGGCTTCATGGTCAACACCTATGCGCTCGATCAGCGCGGGCTGTATGAGCTGCCGGCCCTGGCGCTGCACGAGGCGGTGCCGGGTCACCATCTGCAGATCGCCCTGGCCCAGGAGCTTCAGGGCGTGCCGGCCTTCCGCCGCGACGCGGACATGACCGCCTTCGTCGAGGGCTGGGCGCTCTATTCCGAGAGCCTGGGAACCGAGATGGGCATCTACCGCACGCCCTACGAGGACTTCGGTCGCCTCTCGATGGAGATGTGGCGGGCCTGCCGGCTGGTGTCGGACACCGGCATCCACTGGCTGGGCTGGAGCCTCGAGGAGGCCCGCAAATGCTTCACCGACAACACGGCGCTGTCGTCGCTGAACATCGAGAACGAGCTGGCCCGCTACGTCGGCTGGCCGGGCCAGGCGCTGGGCTACAAGGTCGGCGAGTTGAAGATCAAGGCTCTGCGCAAACGCGCCGAGACGGCGCTGGGCCCGAAGTTCGACATCCGCCGGTTCCACGACGCCGTGCTGCTGGCAGGCCCGCTGCCGATGGACCTGCTGGAGGTGCGCGTCGATCAGTGGATCGCGGCGGAGAAGGCGAAGGGCGGCTAGACTCCCGCCCCTTCCCAGTCGCCGTAGCCGGCCTCGGCAGGGCCACGGCCTGTCAGGCGGTTGTAGAGCTTCTTGATCGTGCGGCTTCCCGTGGTCGGAAACAGCCAGGGGCAGAGGCCGTGGATCACCGAGGCCAGACCGCCGAGAATCATCGCGAACCCGAAGCTCGTCGCCACGCCCAGATGCTTGCCGTAGCTCTCGCCGACGGAATGGGGGTGATCGGTGAAGGGATTCATGACCGGCTCCGGGCGATGCGGTGTGGCTCAGTGATGGCCTGAGCCGAGACGGGGGGTCAAGCCGGGGACATGTACCGAAGGTACGTGTCCCCTAATCGAGATACGGAGGCGGTGGGTTTAGGGGACACGTACCTTCGGTACATGTCCCCGTCACTCCGGCCAGAGGTCCGTCACACCGCCCTTGCGGTTGAGCATGTGGGTGGCCCGCTTGATCACCGTCAGCAGACGCTCGACCCGGTCTTCCTTGTCGTAGGTGACATGTGCGCGCGCCATGCCTTCCAGCATGAAGCGGGCAAGGTCCCGGCTGGCCTGGAACCGCGGGCCGGCGCCGGCGTGCAGCATCTTGAGAAAATGGTCGCCGATCTGGGCGCGGTCGAAGTCCGCCAGCGACGGCGCCAACAGCTCACGGACCAGCGGGTCAGTGCGCGAGGCGGCCTCAAGCTCGGCGAAGGCGACGAACGGCGTGCGGTGCAGCAGGTCCCAGTAGGTCTCGATCGCATGTTCGGTGACATCTGCCCCCGGCGGCAGACTGTCGGCGGCGTGGCGAAACAGCGCCGCGCGTTGACCCTGAATGTGGTCGATCGCCGCCTCGAGGAGGATCTCGCGGGTGGGAAAATGGTAGAGCATCGCGCCGCGCGTGATGCCGGCGGCTTCGGCCACTGCCGCGTTGGTCGTTGCTGCGTAGCCCTGCTCGGCGATAACCCGCACCGCCTCATCAAGGATTCGCGCCCGGGTGCGACGGGACTTTGGGGTATCACGCTGAACTGGAGACGCCTCGGACATGCCGCCCATCTAGGCGCTGGAATGTTGCGTCGCAACGGACGGATCCCCCACTTCACGAGACTGACATGCAATCAGCCTAGCAGCGTCGCAATCACCGCCTGTTTCAGGAGCAGGGATGACCGACGACGACCAGGTTTTCAGCTGCCGGGCGGTGTTCATCAGCGACGTGCACCTCGGCACGCGCGGATGCCAGGCCGAGATGCTGCTGGACTTCATCCGGCATCTCGAGTGCGAGCAACTGTATCTGGTGGGCGACATCATCGATGGCTGGAAGCTGAAGAGCGGCTGGCACTGGCCGCAGAGCCACAACGATGTGGTGCAGAAGGTGCTGCGCATGGCCCGAAAGGGCGTGAAGGTGACCTACGTGCCGGGCAATCACGATGAGGTCGCCCGCGACTTCTGCGGTGTGCACTTTGGCGGCGTGGTTGTGGCGCGAGACGCGATCCATGAGACCGCCGACGGCCGGCGATTCCTGGTCGTTCACGGCGACGAATTCGACGGCATCGTCCAGCATGCGCGCTGGCTCGCCTTCCTCGGCGATTGGTCCTATAGAACGCTCCTGCTGCTGAACACTTTGGTGGCGCGCGTGCGCCACCGGATGGGTTTGGGGTACTGGAGCTTTTCGGCCTATCTGAAGGTCAAGGTGAAGAACGC